>JAEUPD010000210.1 GCA_016788525.1 Rubrivivax sp. | reverse complement strand
GCGCGAAAGCTCCTCGGCCGAGTAGAACTCGAGCCGGGCGACGATGCCGAAGCGGTCGCGCAGCGGGTTGGTGAGCATGCCGGCGCGCGTGGTGGCGCCCACCAGCGTGAACGGCTGCAGGTCGAGCTTGATCGAGCGCGCCGCGGGCCCCTCGCCGATCATGATGTCGATCTGGTAGTCCTCCAGCGCGGGGTAGAGGATCTCCTCGACCACCGGGCTGAGGCGGTGGATCTCGTCGATGAAGAGCACGTCGTGCCGCTCGAGCCCGGTCAGGATGGCCGCCAGGTCCTTGGGCTTTTCCAGCACCGGGCCGGAGGTCTGGCGCAGGTTCACGCCCAGCTCGCCGGCGATGATGTGCGCCAGCGTCGTCTTGCCCAGGCCCGGCGGGCCGAACAGCAGCACGTGGTCCAGGGCCTCGCTGCGCTGCCGGGCGGCGCCGATGAAGATCTCCAGCTGTTCGCGCGCCTTGGCCTGGCCGACATATTCGGCCAGCCCCTTGGGGCGCAGCGCGCGTTCGATGGCCTCTTCGTTGGGCGAGGCGGCCGCAGCACCCAGCACCCGGGCCCGGCCGGCCGGACCTTGCGCGCCGCCCTCGCGTGCCGCGCCAAAGTCGTCGGTCTGGATGGCCATGGTGGCGATTATCGGCGCCGGTACCATCGCAGACCCACCTCTCACCCCTCTCGGAGCACTCGATGATCAAGCTGCATGGCATGACGCTTTCGAACTACTACAACAAGGTCAAGCTGGTGCTGCTGGAAAAGGGCGTGCCGTTTGTCGAGCAGGAGCAGCGCACACGCAGCAAGGACGAGGCGGTGCTCGCGGCCACGCCGCTGGGCAAGATTCCGTACGTCACGCTCGAGGACGGCCGCACGCTGTGCGAGAGCCAGGTCATCGCCGACTACCTGGAGGCCGCCTTCCCGCAGCCGCCGCTCGTGCCGCGCGACCCGCTGGCGGCGGCCAAGGTGCGCGAACTCATTGCGTTCATGGAGCTGTACCTCGAGCTGGTGGCGCGCGAGCTCTACGCCGAGGCGTTCTTCGGCGGCAAGGTCGGCGACGAGACGAAATCCAGCGTGCGCGAGCGGCTGGCGCGCAACATCCCGGCGTTCAAGCGGCTGGCCCGGTTCGCGCCCTACGTGGCCGGCAGCGAGTTCACGCTGGCCGATGCGGCCGCCTATGCCACGCTGCCCACCGTGGCGCAGGCCACCAAGGCGGTGCTGGGCGAGGACCTGCTGGCCGCCGCAGGCATCGACTGGAAGGCCCACCTGAAGCTGCTGGGTGAGCGGCCGGCGGTGCAGCGTGTGAACGCCGACCGCAAGCGCGACCTGGAGGCCATGGCGGCCGCGAAGGCCAAGGGTGACTGACGGCGAGGGCTCGCGGCGGCGCGCGCCTGCTTTCTAGGGGGTGGGTTGGCCCCCGCCGCGGATTGCGCGTCGGCGAAGGGAACTTCCGCAGGGGCCGCCGACTCACAGGGTGCGCACGCTGTGGGCGGACTTGGCGTTGACCTTGGGTTGCGACCCAAAGCCTCCCCGACCACAGCAGGGTTTCTCTGTTGTGCAGCCGGCGGCCCGGCCCTTGCGTCAGGCGGCTGAAATCCTCGGGCGGTTCTCCTCCTCCTCCCTCCCTCCCTCGTTCGCCCGGGGGCGCTGCACGACAGCATTTCTGCCGCGGCGCGGGCGCCTTGCAGCCGCTCGCGCCGCCCCGCAGGTCTACTGCGGGTGGATGCTCAGGGGCGCAGCCACTTCCGCCGGCGGCGCGCCGCGCTGGCCTTCGGTGAGCGACAGGGTCTGGAACAGGCCCGAGCGATCGACGAAGAACGTCTCGACGAAACGGGCCGTGCCGCCCGGCAGGCGCAACGGCGCCGGAAACGGCGCGGCGCGGCGCAGCATCGCCAGCACCCAGGGTTCGACTTCCTCGGCTGCCGGCCTGCGCACCACGCTCAGCGAGGCGACGCGGCCGCGTTCGTCGATCTCCGCTTCCACCGAAACGATGCCGTAGACGAGCGGGGGCAGTTCATCGGGGTAGACACGACCGGGGAAGCACTCGTACAGGTGGCGCGACGCTTCCAGTCGATAGGCCTCGATCGTCGCCACCGCTGCCGCAGCCGGTGGCCGGCACAACGGCGGCGGGACCATGTTGAACTGCGCGGCGGCGCAACCGTGCGTCAGTCCGAAGACGAGTGCCGCCACCAGGCCGGGCAGCAGCCTGCGCCCGCCGCTGCGCCGGCGGCGCGGCGGCGCGGCGCGCCCTGCGCGCGGCACACAGCCGCGCGGGGTCAACGCAGCCACCCCTTGTGGCGGAAGTAGATGAAGGGCGCGGCCACGCTGGCGGCCATCAGCGCCAGCGCGAACGGGTAGCCCCAGGCCTGGTTCAGCTCGGGCATGAACCGGAAGTTCATGCCGTAGATGCTGGCAATCAGCGTCGGCGGCAGCAGCGCAACGCTGGCCACCGAGAAGATCTTGATGATCTTGTTCTGGTTGATGTTGATGAAGCCGACCACCGCGTCCATGAGGAAGTTGATCTTCTCGAACAGAAACGCCGTGTGCGAGTCGAGTGAGTCGATGTCGCGAAGGATCTGGCGCGCTTCCTCGAACTGCTCGGCGTTGAGCATGCGGCTGCGCATCATGAAGCTCAGCGCCCGGCGTGTGTCCATGACGTTGCGGCGGATGCGGCCGTTGACGTCTTCCTCGCGCGCGATCGCCGCCAGCACCTCGGCGGCGGTGGTGTCGTTCACGTCCTCCTTGAGCACGCGCGCGCTCACGCGCTCGAGCTGGTCGTAGATGCCCTCCAGCGCGTCGGCGCTGTATTCGGCATCGGCGTCGTACAGCTTGAGCAGCACGTCCTTGGCGTCTTCGATCAGCGCCGGGATTCGGCGCGCCCGCAAGCGCAGCAGGCGAAAAACCGGCAGGTCCTCGGCGTGCACCGAGAAGAGCACCTTGTCGAAGAGGATGAAGGCCACGCGCACGTTGCGCGGTGCCTCCGGGTCGTCGATGAGGAAGTCGGAGCGGATGTGCAGCTCGCCGTTGTCCTCCTCGTAGAAGCGGGCCGACTCTTCGAGGTCGTCACCGACGATGTCGTCGGGGATGGTCAGGCCGAAGCGGCTTTCGAGCCAGCCCTTCTCTTCGGCGCTGGGGGCCTCGAGGTCGACCCACACCGGCTGCACATGGGCCAGCGACTGCGCCAGCTCTTCGGCGCTTTCGATCTCTTCCTGGAACAGCCGGCCGTTGGCCAGCGTGAAGACGTTGAGCATCAGCTCGTTCGCTCACAGCGAGGGGTGGCGGGAGGATCTGCGAAGTCCGTGCCACCCTGGCTGCAGGCGGCGGCCGCACGGCGGTGCGGCGGCGCTCAGCGGGGTGGACGGTCACCGAGGGTGACTGGGGTCCAAGAGGTCGGCTCCGTGATGGCGACGGCAAATTATTGCATCGCGGTCCTCGCGCGGCGGGAGGGCCGGGGCCCAGGCATTCCCTACGCAGCCGGTCCGGGCGGCCCGGCCCGGACGCCGCAGCGGCCTCAGCCCGCCGCCGGCCGTGGGCGCTCATCGCGCGCCGAGCCGGCCACGAGATCGAAGCGGAACAGGCGGCATTCGATCGGCCCGTTCCAAAGCGGCACGCGGCGGCTTTCCTTCAACCGCATCAGCGAGGGCAGGCGCATGTCCGGGCTCAGCACCCAAGCGGACCAGCCGGCGTATTCACGCTTCCACTGCGCGGCCAACGACGCGAAGAACCTGTCCGCGCCGGTGCCGGGCTCGAAGCCTTCGCGGGCCGCGCCCGCAGGCGAAGCCGCCTCGCCCTCTGCGGGGAGGCCGCGCGCGCTGCCGCGGCCCTTGGCCTCGATGCGCTCGCCGTAGGGCGGATTGAGGATCATCGTGCCGCGCTCGGCCGGCGCGCTGCGTTCGAGCGCATCGACGGTCTTGAACTCGATCGCGGCGCGCACACCGGCGCGCTCGGCGTTGCGCGCGGCGAAGTCGGTCATGCGAAAGCTCACGTCCCCGGCGAAGAGCGGCACGCGCGCCGGATGCACGCGCGCCCGCGCGGCGGCCAACATCTCCCGCCACGCCGGCAGGTGCGGCTTGAACGGAGCCAGCCTCTCGAAGGCGAAGCGGCGCTGAGAGCCGGGCGCAACGCCGCAGGCCAGCTGCGCGGCCTCGATGACGATGGTGCCCGCGCCGCACATCGGGTCGAGCAGCGGCCCGTCCTCGGCGCGCCCGCGCCAGCCGGTGGCGGCCAGCATCGCCGCGGCCAGCGTCTCCTTGAGCGGCGCCTCACCCGTGTCGTCTCGCCAGCCGCGCTTGAACAAGGGCTCGCCACTGGTATCGGCGTACAGCGCTGCGTGGTCTTCGCCGACGAACAGCAACAGCGGCAGGTCGGGCCGTTGCACGTCGACGCTGGGCCGCGCGCCGGTGGCCTCACGCAAGTGGTCGCATACGGCGTCCTTGATGCGCAGCGCAGCAAAGTTCAGGCTCGTCAGCGGCGAGCGGCGTGCGCTGACGTCCACGCGCAGCGTCTGCGCCGGCGTGATCCACAACGTCCAGGGCACCTGGCGCGCCAATTCGTACAGATCGTGCTCGTCGCGATAGGGCCCTTCGGCCAGTGGCCACAGCACGCGGGTGGCGAGGCGGCTGTCGAGGTTCAGGCGCATCGCGGTGGCCAGCGTGCCCTCGACGTACACGCCGCCACGACCGGCCTCGACACCCTCGCCGGCGCCCGGCATTGCGCGCACCTCGTCGGCCAGCAGCGCTTCCACGCCCTGCGGGCACGGCAGGAACAGCGGCCGGGTCTCGCCCGAGCCGGCGCTGCCGGCCGGCGCGCTGCGCACGCGGCGCACCTCGGCGCGGCGGTCGCTCACAGCGTCTTTCGCATCGCCGCCGGCGCGATCTTCAACGCCTCGCGGTACTTGGCCACCGTGCGCCGTGCCACCTGGATGCCCTGCTCTTCCAGCATCTGGCTGATCTGGCTGTCCGACAGCGGCTTGCCGGCGTCCTCGGCGGCGACGAAGCGCTGGATCAGCGCGCGTACCGCGGTCGAGCTGGCATTGCCGCCGGCGTCGGTATTGAGCGAGCTGCCGAAGAAGTACTTCAGCTCGAACGTGCCCTGCGGCGTGGCCATGTACTTGGCGGTGGTGACGCGCGAGATCGTGCTCTCGTGCAGGCCGAGTTCGTCGGCGATCTCGCGCAGCACCAGCGGCTTCATCGCGATCGCGCCATGGGTGAAGAACGCCCGCTGGCGCTCGACGATGGCGCGGCTGACGCGCAGGATGGTGTCGAAGCGCTGCTGCACGTTCTTCACGAACCAGCGCGCCTCCTGCAGCCGCGCGCTCAGCCCCGGGTTGCCGTTGGCGCCGCGCTGCGCCCGGGCGGCCTGCGCGTACAGGTCGTTGATGCGAAGCCGCGGCATCACGTCGGGGTTCAGCGCGACGGCCAGCCCGCGGCCGGACTTGCGCACGATGACGTCGGGCACGATGACGTTGGACTCGGCGTCGGCAAACGGCCGGCCGGGCTTGGGCTCGCAGGCCACGATGAGCGCCTGCGCCTGGCGCACGAGTTCTTCGCTGGCGCTGGTCAGTGACATCAGGCGGCGGAAGTCGCGCTTGGCCAGCAGCTCGAGGTAGTTCTGCGCGATGCGCAGTGCCAGCGTGCGTGCCGGGCTCTTCGGGTGGTGCCGCAACTGCAGTGCCAGGCACTCGCCGAGGTCGCGCGCACCCACGCCCGCGGGTTCCAGGCTCTGCAGCCAGCGCAGCGCGCACCGCGCGCGGTCGTGCAGCACGTCGGCGGCATCGCTGCCCGGCTCCACACCAACGATCTGCTGCAGGCGCGCCTCGATGTCCTCCAGCGGGTCGGCGAGGTAGCCGTCGCCGTCCAGCGACTCGACCAGGGCCAGCAGCACGGCGCGGTCCTCCGGGCCCAGGCGCATGGCGGCCACCTGGCGGCGCAGGTGCTCGGGCAGCGTGGTGCCGGCGCCGCGGCGCTCGTGCATCTCGGAGTCGTCTTCGCCGTCCAAGGCAGCGCGCGACCGCGGGGTCTCGCCGATGCCGTCGAAGTCGTCGCCCTCGGTGCCGTTCTCCCAGTCGTCGCGACCCGGGGTGCCGAAATCCTCGGCACGCATCTCGGCCAGGCCGTCGGCACCGCCCGCGCCGTCGGCACCCTCGGCGTGCTCGCCGCGGCCTTCAAACGGCTCGTCGCGATCGACTTTGCTGTCCATCGGCGGGCGCTCCAGCGGCGTCTCGAACGGACTCGCGCCCTCCTCCTCGACATCCAGAAACGGGTTCTGCTCGAGCATCTGCTCGACTTCCTGGTGCAGTTCCAGCGTCGACAGCTGCAACAGCCGGATCGACTGCTGCAGCTGCGGCGTCAGCGCCAGGTGCTGCGACAGGCGAACCTGCAGGGTCGGCTTCATGGCTTGCGCCCCGACAGGCCGCCGCCGGGCCCCTGCAGAGCGCACCGAGGGCCGCCCTGCCGCCCCGGGTGAGGTCGCGGCGGGGTGGTCAGGGCGCCAAGCGACGGACCTGCGCTGGCCATGTCACATGCGAAAGTGCTCGCCGAGATAGACCTTGCGCACTTCAGCATTGGCCACGATCTCGGCCGGCGTGCCTTCGGCCAGCACGCTGCCTTCGCTGATGATGTAGGCGCGGTCGCAGATGCCCAGCGTCTCGCGCACGTTGTGGTCGGTGATCAGCACGCCGATGCCGCGCGCGCGCAGGAAACCGATGATGCGCTGGATCTCGATCACCGCGATCGGGTCGACGCCGGCGAACGGCTCGTCCAGCAGGATGAAGCGCGGCTGCGTGGCCAATGCGCGCGCGATCTCGACGCGGCGCCGTTCGCCGCCCGACAGCGCCGGGGCCGGCGAGTCGCGCAGCTTCTCGATGGCCAGGTCGGCCAGCAGCCTTTCGAGCAGCGCGTCGATGTGCCGGGGCGGCAGCGCCCGGCCGTCGGCACCGCGCTGCAGTTCGAGCACGGCGCGGATGTTCTCGGACACGGTCAGCTTGCGGAAGATCGACGCCTCCTGCGGCAGGTAGGACAAGCCGAGCCGCGAGCGCTGGTGGATGGGCAACGTCTGCACGGGTCTGCCGTCGATGCGGATGACTCCGTCATCGGCACGCACGAGCCCGACCACCATGTAGAAAGTCGTGGTCTTGCCCGCGCCGTTCGGTCCGAGCAGGCCGACCACTTCGCCGGCGGCCACCGCCAGGTGCACGTCCTTCACCACCTTGCGCGCGCCGTAGCTCTTCTGCAGGTGCTCGGCCTCCAACCGACTCGGGCGCGCAGGCGCCGGGCCGGCCGGCAGGTCGGCCGCCGGCATGCCGGCGGCACTCACCGGCGTTCCCCGCCCAAGCCGCGGCTGGGTGTCAGCGGGGCGGCCGAGGCCGCCGCAGGCGCCTGGGGCCTGGGGGCGTCGGCCGCCGTGCCGGGGGCCTGCTCGGCGCGCGGGCTGAGCACGACGCGCACCCGGCCCGTGGGGTTGGCCGCCGTTGGCGAGCCGCCCTCCACCCGGAAGACCTCTGCCAGGTTGTCCCAGACGATCACTGCGCCGGTGATCTCGTCGGCCACCACGCCGCCGCGCAGCCGCCGCACCGCGCCGTTGCCGACGAAGCGCAGCGTGTCGGCCTTGCCGTCGAACTCGATGCGGTCGGCCAGGCCCTCGACGACTTCATCGCCAGTCCCGTCGCGCTTCTGGCGCCAGGTCGCCTGGCGGCCCGGTGTGCCCAGGGCGCTGGCGGCACGAAAGCCGTCGGGCATCTCGCGCATCTCCACGCGGTCGGCCCGCAGCACCATGGTGCCCTGCGAGATGACGACGTTGCCATTGAACACCACCACCTGCCGCTGCAGGTCCACGGTGCCCGGCCGGTCGGCTTCCACCACCATCGGCTTGGTGCGGTCAGCGCGCTCGGCAAGCGCGCTGGCCATCAGCCCCGCGGCCAGGGCGCTGGCAAGCAGCCCGCGGGCAAAGGCGGCGCACCGCCCCGCCTGGGTGCGCAGAGGAGGTTCTTCGGACGAGGCAGAGGCGGACATCAGATGGCACGCAAGTTGCGTGCCATTCTATTCGCGGCAGCTGTCAGCCTCGCCTGGCATGGCCTCGCAGCAGCCGGGTTTTGCTCACGGCACGCCCGGCCGCACCAGGGTTTCAGCCCCGCGCGCGCGCGATGAGGAACTCCGCCACCGCGACCATGCGCTCGAGCGAACCGGCCAGGCTGCCCGAGGTGTAGTAGCGCCCCTGCACCCCCAGCGCCGGCACGCCGTCGATCTTGTACGCCTCGCTGAGCTGGCGCGCGCGCGAGGCCTTGGTGTTGACGCCGAACGACTTCATCGCCGCCACCAGTTTGTCGCCGTCGGCGCCGCTGTCCTTGGCGAAGGCGGCGATGTCGCCATCGGAGATCAGCTGGCGGCGGTTCGCCGATGCATGCATGGCGGCGAAGACCTTGCGGTGCATCGTTTCCAGCAGGCCCAGTTCTTCGAGCGCGTAATGCAGCTTCTGGTGGATCTGGTGCTGTGGCCCGAAACCCACGTGCACGCGGCGGAAGGAGACATCCGGCGGCAACCGCCTGACCCAGTTGTCCAGCAGCGGCTCGAAAGTGTTGCAGTGCGGGCAGCCATACCAGAAGAACTCCACCACCTCGACCTTCTTGCCGGCCGGCAGGCTGGTGGGCGCGGGAGCGTTCAGGCGCACGTAGTGCTGGCCTTCGACCGGGCCGCCTTGCGCCAGCAGCCACTGCGGCGCGGCCAGCGCGGCGGCGGCAGCCAAAGCCTGGCGGGAGAACTCACGCCGGTGGGACATCGGGGTTTCCTTTCGGTGGTGTGGTGTTGGGTGTGGATGCGGCGCCGCAGCGGCAGTTCCCTTGGGCGCGGTGCCGGGGCCAGCGGCGGGGGGGCCGTGGGCCAGGGTCCGAAGGTCCAGGCGGCGGGGCAGCCGGCCGACCCGGACCACCCGCGTCAGGGCCGCTCGACGCGCACGATCTGCGCTTCCACCGAGGCTGCCTGCAGCTTGGCCAGCAGGCCATCGGCATCGTCACGGGTGCGGAACGGGCCGATGCGCACGCGATAGACGACGCGGCCCGCCTGCTCTCGTTCGCTGATCTGGGCGGTGTGGCCCATGAGACCCAGCCTGGCACGTTGCTGTTCGGCATCTTCGCTGCGCGTGTAGGCCCCGGCCTGCACGAAGAAGACAAACGGCTCACCCCCGGCGGCAGTGGACCGCGGCGGGGCCGAAGCCGCGGCCGGGGCCGGCACCGCAGCCCCCGAGAGGATCGCCGCCGGATCGCGCGCTGCGGCGGCCGATGCGCCACGGGCCGCCGCAAGCGGCGCGGCAGCGCCCCCCCCGGCCGCTGCGGCCGATGCGGCGGGCGGCGTGACCGGAGGCGCGGCCCCCGTCACCGCCGGTGCCGCCACGCCGCCGCCAGCCGCCGCGGGTCGGCCCGCCGCGCGGCCGCCCAGCGGCGCGTTGGGGTCCCAGCTGCGGTTGCGCTCGGCCTCGGCGCTGTCCTGTTCGGCGGTACGGCCGGGCACCTTGTTGACGAAAGGGACCGGCACCTTGGCGATGTACAGCGCCACGGCCAGGGCCAGCACCAAGCCGGAGAGCAGCCCGACCACGACGCCGATGGCGAAACTGCCACGCTGCATTTTCATCCCTCAGATTCCGGCCTCGGCCGGCGTGCGACTGGCCACGGCGGCCTCGCGCTGCATGGCGGCGGGCGCCGACACCCCGAGCACCGCCAGCGCGCTGTTCAATACGTTCGCCGTGGCGGCCAGCAGCGCGATGCGCGCGCGCGCCAGCACGGCGTCGTCCACCAGGAAGCGCTCGCTGTCGTAGTAGGTGTGAAAGCAGGCGGCCAGTTCGCGCAGGTAGAAGGCCACGTCGTGCGGCGCGAACTCGGCGGCCGCGCCCTCCAGCATCTCGGGGTACTGCGCCAGCTTCAGCATCAGCGCGACCTCGCTGGGGGCGTTGAGCCGCGACAGGTCGGCGTCGGCCAGGTCCGCCGGCTGCCGTGACCCCGGGTACTGCGCCAGCACCGAGCAGATGCGCGCGTGCGCGTACTGCACGTAGAAGACCGGGTTGTCCAGGTTGGTGGCCAGCGCCAGGTCGATGTCGAAGGTGAACTCGGTGTCGCTCTTGCGGCTGGCCAGGAAGAAGCGCACGGCGTCGCGGCTGGTCCAGTCGATGAGGTCGCGCAGCGTCACGTAGCCGCCTGCGCGCTTGGAGATCTTGACCTCCTGGCCGCCCTTCATGACCGTGATCATCTTGTAGAGCACGTAGTCGGGATAGCCGGCCGGGATGCCCGCACCCACCGCCTGCAGCCCGGCACGCACGCGGGCCACGGTGCCGTGATGGTCGGTGCCCTGCACGTTGATGACCTTGGCGAAGCCGCGTTCGAACTTCGCCAGGTGATAGGCCACATCGGGCACGAAGTAGGTATAGGCGCCGTCGGTGCCCGCCGGGTCGCTGCCAGGCGGCACCGACTTCCTCATCACGCGGTCCTTGTCGTCACCGTAGTCGGTGGTGCGCAGCCACAGCGCGCCGTCACGCTCGTAGGTCCTTCCCGAGGCCACCAGGCGCTGCACGGTGGCGTCCACGCGCCCGTCGTCGTACAGGCTGCTTTCCAGGTAGTAGTGGTCGAAGCGCACGCCGAAGGCCTGCAGGTCGAGGTCCTGTTCGTGGCGCAGATAGGCGACCGCGAACTGCTTGATGCCCTCGAAGTCGTCGGGGTCGCCGCTGGCGGTGAACTGGCGGTCGTCGGCGCGCACCGTCTTGCGCGCCTTGAAGTCGGCGGCGATGTCGGCGATGTACTCGCCCTGGTAGGCCTGCTCGGGCCAGCCGGCGTCGCCGGGCTTCAGGCCCCTCAGGCGGCACTGCGTGGAGACGGCCAGCGTGTGGATCTGCACCCCGGCGTCGTTGTAGTAGAACTCGCGGTGCACGTCGTGGCCCTGGGTCTCCAGCAGGTTGCAGATGCAGTCGCCCAGCGCGGCATTGCGCCCGTGGCCGACATGCAGCGGGCCGGTGGGGTTGGCCGACACGAACTCCACCATCACCCTCGACGGCCCGGCGACGCCGGTCGCCGCTGCAGAGCACGCTGCGGCCGGGTCGGTTGGGGTGACACGCGGCTTGTGGCCATAGAGGCCGCCTGCGATGAGCACCTCGCGCACCACGGCCTGCCGGGCGGCCGGCGCCAGGCGCAGATTGACGAAGCCCGGCCCTGCGATCTCGAGCGCGCTCACCCAGCGCCGGAAGGCCGAATCCTCGCCGAGCGCCGCGACCAGCGAGGCGGCGAGCTCGCGCGGGTTCTTCTTCAGGCTGCGCGCCAGCTGCATCGCGGCAGTGATGGCGAAGTCACCGTGCGCAGCCTGCTTGGGCGTCTCGAAGGCAGCCACCGGCGACGCCACACCGGCGTCACGGGCCAGCTTGGTGAGAACTCCCTGCAGCGCGCGCAGCAACTCCTGCTTGGCCTGAATCATGGCCGGAATTCTACGGGGCCCCCTTCCGATGCCCCGGGGCGCGCGCCGGGCCGGCGCGCCTGTCGGGGCAGCGCAGGCCAGGGGCTGCCGCAGAAGGAGAGGCGCGCACCGGCACGCCGCAAAGTTGCGCCGGGTTGGCAGCGCTGTTCCTTGATTGAGCCGGCGATGCATCGCCGACGATGGCGGCTGACACGCCCTCCATGACCGCACGCCCTCCCGCCACCGACCTGGCCGCCGCCGCACGCGGCGAACCGGGCGAACCGCTGCCGCCGCGCATCGGCAAGTACCCGGTCAAGGCCAAGCTCGGCGAAGGCGCCACCAGCGAGGTCTTCCTCGCCACCGACCCCTTCCGCGGCCACGACGTGGCCATCAAGCGCGTGCGACGCTCCTCGCTGGTCGACGCGCGTGAGGCGCACTTCCAGCGCCGCTTCTTCGCCGCCGAGGCGGCGCTGGTCGGGCAGCTGCACCACCCCAACGTCGTGCAGATCCTGGACGCGGTGGACGACGACGAGCTGCCCTACCTGGTGATGGAGTACGTGCCCGGGGTCACGCTGCGGCGCTTCTGCCGCGCCGACGCCCTGCTGCCGCTGGCCCAGGTGATCGAGGTCGGCTTCAAGTGCGCGATGGCGCTGAACTACTGCTGGCGCCAGGGCCTGATCCACCGCGACGTGAAGCCCGCCAACGTGCTGGCCCAACTCGCCGGCGACCAGCTCGTCGACCTGAAGATCACCGACTTCGGCAGCGTGTTCAACAGCGGCGCCGACAACACGCAGGTGCACCGCGTGGGGTCGCTGGCCTACATGTCGCCCGAGCAGCTGGACGGCGACGCCGTGGACTGCCGCGCCGACATCTACTCGCTGAGCGCGGTGCTGTATCACCTGATCGCCGGCCGGCCGCCGTTCGATGCCACCGAGCAGCGCGCCATC
>JAEUPD010000171.1 GCA_016788525.1 Rubrivivax sp. | reverse complement strand
AAGGCGCCCAGCGTGTTGGCCGAGCTGCTCCAGAAGATGTCGCCCTGCGGCTTGGCGGCCTCGGCCTCCAGCCGCCGCAGCAACTGGCCCGAGCCGCCGGTGATGGCCGAGAGCTTCACGCCCGGCAGCCGTTTGCCCGCGGTCTCGACCACCGCCTCAAAGGCCTGCTGGTTGTTGGAGGTGTAGATGACGACGCTGCCCGATTGCGCACGCGCCAGCCCCGCCGGCAGGGCGAGCGCGGCGCCCAGGCCGGCGATGGCGGTGCGGCGGTGGATGGGGTGGGTCATGGCGGTCTCCTTCGTTGGCTGGGGACGGGGGCTCGGCGGGCGTCGCCTGGCTAGGCGCGCGAGGCGAAGAGATCGATTCTGAACAGCTTCGTGGCCACCACGATCGGCAGCACGATCACCGCGATCAGCAGCAGCCCGTAGGCCGAGGCCTGCGCCATGAGCCCGCTGTCGATGAGGCGGAAGATCTGGATCGGCATCGTCTCACGGCCGCCGGAGTACACGATGATGCTCGCGCTGAGCTCGGCCACGGTGGTCGTCCAGGTCAGCACCGCGGCGGCGGCGATGGCCGGCGCCATCATCGGCAGCACCACGCGCAAGAAGGTCCTCACCGGCGGCACACCCAGGCTGATGGAAGCCTCCTCGATGGAATCGGGGATGTTGTACAGCGTGCTCGAGGCGTTGCGCGTGCCGAACGGCAGCCGTCGCACCACGTAGGCCAGCACGATGATGGCCCCGGTGCCGGTGAGCGGCAGCCAGCCGGTGTTGAAGCTCATCAAGAGGCCGATGCCGATGACCGTGCCCGACAGCGCCAGCGGCAGCGCGGTGAGGTAGTCGAGCGCCGGCGTCAGCGCATTGCGCTTCTTCACCACCAGGTAGCTGATGAGCACTGCCAGCGTGATGCCCACCGCGGTGGCGATGGCGGCGTAGGTGAGGGTGTTCAGCAGCGGGTCGATGGCGCGCGTGAACACGCGCTCCAGGTGTGCGGTGGTCCACTGGCCCCAGCGCATCACCGGCCCGCGCGCCTGCGTGAAGGCGCCGGCCACGATGCTGGCCACCGGCAGCAGCGAGACGGCCACCACCCCCGCGGCGCCCGTGCCGATGAGCGCACCGCGCCAGCCGGCAAGCGGCCGCGCCGCGGCGCCGCGGCCCTGCGTCACCTCGCGCCGGCCGCGCGCCACCACGCGGCGCTGTGCGAACAGCGCCAGCATCACGATGCCCACCGAAATGGTGGCCAGCGTGCTTTGCAGCGTGGGGTCGGAGCCCACCTCGGAGACCGTGGCCTGGTAGGTCAGCACCGACAGCAGCGCCACCTTGTTGGACAGCACCATCGCCACGGCGAAGTTGCCCACCACGAGGGTGAAGACGAGCAAGGCGCTGGCCAGCACGGCGGGCAGCACCACCGGCAGCATCACCTTCCAGCGCGAGACGGCGGGCGAGGTGCCCAGGCTCTGCGCCGCTTCTTCCAGCTGCACGTCGAAGCCGCGGATCGCCGCCAGCGTGCCGATGTAGATGTAGGTGTAGTAGGTGAAGGTCATCACCGTGACGAGGCCGGTCCAGCCGTAGAAGCTGGGCAGCGTGATGCCGCGTTCGGCCAGCGCGCGGGTGACCAGGCCGTTGTTGCCCACCATCATGAGCCAGGTCTGCGCCGCAATCACCTCGGGCACCACGAGCGTGACCAGCGGCAGCACCGCGACGATGCCCTTGCCCGGGAAGTCGAAGCGCGCCGTGAACCAGGCCAGCGGCACGCCGATGATCAGCGTGAACAGCGTGACCGCGGCGCCCAGCGTCACCGTGTTGAGCACCGCCTGCAGGTATTTCGGATCCGCCGCCACCATGGCCCAGCCCGACTGGCCACCACGGCCGCCGAAGCTGCCCACCAGCACGTTGGCCAGCGGCATCAGCAGGAAAACGACGACGACAGCCAGCGCGGCCAGCGTGAGCCAGGGCCACGGCGAACGCAGGTCCAGGCCGGCGCCGAGCCGGCTGTCGAAGCGGGCCAGGGCTCTCATCGCGCCAGCACCAGCGTGGTGGCGGGGTCGAAGGCGAGATCGGCAATCTCGCCCACCGCGTGGGCGTCGTGCGCCGCGCCATGCCGGTCCACCTGCATCTGCGCGCCGCTGTCCAGCTGCACGCGGTAGCTCGTCTTCTCGCCGAGGTACTGGCGGTGCAGCACGCGCACGGCCAGGGTGCCCGGCTTGCCCGCCGCCGCCCCCAGCGACAGGGTCTCCGGGCGGGCCATCAGGAGTGCGGCGCCTGCGCCCACGGCCTGTGGTGCCAGGGCACGCACGCGCGCGCCGCCGCCCAGCGCAACCCAAATGTCGTCGCCCGCGCCGACGCCTTCGCCCAGCGTCACGGGCAACAGGTTGGCCGCGCCGACGAAATCGGCCACGTAGCCGGTGGCCGGCCGGCGGTAGATCTCCGCCGGCGTGCCCACCTGCTCGAGCCGGCCGCGGTTCATCACGCCGATGCGATGCGACAGCGCCAGCGCTTCGTCCTGGTCGTGGGTGACGAACACGGTGGTGATGCCGGCCTCGGCCTGCAGCTCGGCAATCGTCTGCCGTACCTGCAGCCTGAGCTTGGCGTCGAGGTTGGACAGCGGTTCGTCCATCAGCAGCACCTGCGGCTGGATGACCAGCGCGCGGGCCAGCGCCACGCGCTGGCGCTGGCCGCCCGACAGTGCGGCGGGCAGCCGGGCGCCCAGCGCCGACAGTCCCACGCGTTCCAGCGCCTGGCCGACGCGGCGCGTGACGTCCGCGGGCGCGACGCGGCGGGCCCGCAGCCCGTAGGCCACGTTGTCGAACACCGTCTTGTCGGGGAACAGCGCGTAGTCCTGGAACACCATGCCGATGTCGCGCTGGTGCGGCGGCACATGCGTCACATCGCGCTCGCCGAAGCGGATGCGCCCGCCCTGCGCCGCCACGAAGCCGGCGATGGTGCGCAGCAGCGTCGTCTTGCCGCAGCCGCTGGGGCCCAGCAGCGTGAAGAACGAGCCGCGCTCGACTTCCAGCGAGAGACCCTCGATGACCGCCTGGCCACCGTAGCTGACGGTGAGTTGCTCGATGTGGATGCCGGGGCGAGGCGGGGCGAGGTCAGGCATGGTGCGGTGGTCCGGCAAAGGTCCAGAGCTGGCGCGCACGAGCGGGGGTGGCGCGCATCTGCACAGGCTGTCTCAGGCAAGACTGGCTTCGATGAGGTGCAGCGCCTCGCGGTGGCGTGCCGCGTCGCCGGCGGCCAGCACCTGCGAGCCGCTGGCCAGCATGACGGGGCGGCCCTGCCAGTCGGTGACGGTGCCGCCGGCGCCTTCGATGAGGGGCCGGAACGGCGCGTAGTCGTAGATCTTGAAGCCGGCGTCGATGGCCACGTCGGTGCGCCCGGCAGCCAGCAGACCGTAGCTCAGGCAACAGCCGCCGTAGATGCGCCACGCGGTGCGTTGGCGCAGCGCCTCGAATGCAGGGCGCTCACCGTCACTGAGAAAGTCGGGGTTGCTGGTGGTCAGGATCGCCGCACCCAGGCTGGGGCAGGCTCGCGTGCGCAGCGGCGTGCCGTTCAGCGTGCTGGCGCGGCCGGCCACGCCCACGTAGCGCTGGCCGGTCACCGGCAGGTGCATGAGGCCGATCACCGGCACGCCGCGCCAGGCCAGCGCGATGAGGGTGCCGAACACCGGCACGCCGGCGACGAACGGCGCGGTGCCGTCGATGGGGTCGAGGATCCACACCGCCTCGGCGTCGAGCGCGGCGGCGCCGGCCTCCTCGCCGAGGATGCCGTGGTGCGGGTAGCGCTGCCCGATCAGCTCGCGCAGCCGCTGCTCGATCTGGGCGTCCAGCGCCGTGACGAAACTGCGATCAGCCTTCACCTGCACCTCGGGGCGCAGCGCCGCCGCCGGGGCCAGCAAGGCGTGGGCGGCATCGGCCAGCCCGTGCGCGAAGCCGAGCCACTCGTCGAGCTGGCGGTCGTCTGGCACGGCAGGCATGGGGCGCAGTGGTAGGCCGGCGTCGGCTGAACGAGAGTGGACGTAGGCCCGGGGTGCGCTAGCGCGGCGGCAGGCCGACGTCGGGCAGCGCCGGCCGCCGGGCCAGCGCTTCGTCCATCACCCGTTGCACGTGGGCCAGGTCTTCGCCTTGCAGTGGCAGGCGCGGCGGCCGTGTGCGCCAGGTGCCGCGGCCCATGCGGTGCTCGCACCACTTGATGCACTGCACGAGGTCGGGCCGCGCGTCCAGGTGCAGCAGCGGCATGAACCACTCGTACAGCGGCATCAGCTCGGCCATGCGGCCGGCGCGCGCCAGGCGGAACAGCGTCTCGCCTTCGCGCGGGAAGGCGTTGCTCATGCCACTGACCCAGCCCACCGCACCCATCGCCACGCTTTCCACCACCACGTCGTCGAGCCCGGCGAAGAGCACGAACCGGTCGCCGACGATGCGGCGGGTGTCGATGAAGCGGCGCGTGTCGCCCGAGCTGTCCTTGAAGCAGACGATGTTGTCCACGTCGGCCAGGCTGGCCAGGATGTCCGGGGTGATGTCGTTCTTGTAGATCGGCGGGTTGTTGTAGATCATCACCGGCAGGTCGGTGGCGCAGGCCACGGCCCTGAAGTGCGCCGCCGACTCGTGCGGCTTGGCCGAGTAGACGAGCGCCGGCATGACCATGATGCCGTCCACCTTGGCGGCGGCGGCGGCGCGGGCGGTCTCGATGGCGAATGCCGTGGTGAACTCGGCGATGCCGCAGATCACCGGCACGCGGCCGGCCACCACGCTGCGCGCGGCCTCCATCACCTGCACCTTCTCGGCGCGCGTGAGGCCGGTGTTCTCGCCCACCGTGCCGCACACGATGAGGCCGGAGACGCCGTCGCGCACGAGGTGGTCGATGACCTTCGCGGTGGCGTCGATGTCCAGCGAGAAGTCTTCGCGGAACTGGGTGGTGACGGCGGGGAACACGCCCTGCCAGCCGATGCGTGCATTCATGGGGAAAGACCTCTCGGGAAGCCGGCCCGGCCAGAAGGGGTGCGCCGGGCCTGGGTGGCGAATGTACATTTTATACAATCGACATTGCAAGCGGGCTTTCCGGTAGCATGCCGGGCGCCGAACACGCCGCCTGCCTGCCCCGCCGCATCGACATGCCCGCGCCCGCCTTCCACCGCACGCTCTCGTCGGCCATCGTCGAACGGCTGCGCCAGGGCATCCTCGCCGGCCGCTACCCGGCGGGCACCCAGCTGCGGCAGGACGCGCTGGCCGCCGAGTTCGCGGTCAGCCGCATCCCCGTGCGCGAGGCGCTGTTCCAGCTCGTCGCCGAGGGGCTGGTGCGCATCGAGCCGCACAAGGGGGCGGTGGTTGCCGGCTTCGAGCTGGCGGAGATCGACGACGTGTTCGACCTGCGCGTGCTGCTCGAGCCGCGGCTGCTGGCGCGCTCGGCACCGCGGCTGCAGGCCGCCGACTATGAAGACATCGAGGCGCTGGACGCCGCCTTCGAGGAGGCCGTCGGGCGCCGCGACGTGGCGCGCTGGGGCGAGCTCAACGAGCAGTTGCACCTGAGCCTTTACCGGCACGCCGCGCTGCCGCGCACGATGGCCATCGTCGGGGCGCTGTTGCAGTCCAGCGACCGCTACACCCGCGTGCAGATGAACCGCGAGGCCACGCTGGCCCGGGCCATGCGGGAGCACCACCGCCTGATCGCCTTGTGCCGCAGCGGGCGCACGGCACAGGCCTGCGAGTACCTCGCGGCACACATCGAGGCCGTGCGGCGCGATCTGCGCCGGTTGTTGCGGCTCACGCGGGCAACCACTGCCACCGCGCGGGCCCAGCCCGGCGCCGCGGTGCGACCCGAGCGCAAGGTCACGCTTTCGTCCGACGCAGGGCCCGGGTCGGGCCGACCAAGGCCGCAGACCGCCGGCCGGCGCCGCGGGCCGCCCCGACAAGCCGGAGAGCCACGATGAGCCACGCCACCGCTTCCTTGCCTGCCCGCATCGTCGACTCCCACACCGGCGGCGAGCCCACCCGCGTGCTCGTCAGTGGTGGCCCCGATCTCGGCAGCGGCACGATGGCCGAGCGCCGCCAGCGCTTTCGCGCCGAGCACGACCGCTGGCGCCGCGCGCTGGCCACCGAGCCACGCGGCAACGACGTCATCGTCGGCGCGCTGCTCACGCCGCCGGAGAAGGCGGGCAGCGTCTGCGGCGTGGTCTTCTTCAACAACGTCGGCGTCATCGGCATGTGCGGCCACGGCACGATCGGGCTCGTTGCGACGCTGGCCTACCTCGGCCGCATCGGCGCCGGCCGGCATGCGATCGACACGCCGGTGGGCACGGTGAGCGCCGAGCTGCACGCCGACGGCCGCGTGACGGTGGCCAACGTGCCGGCCTACCGGCACCTCGCGCAGGTGGCGCTGGAGGTGCCCGGCCACAGCCTGGTGCATGGCGACGTGGCCTGGGGCGGCAACTGGTTCTTCCTGTGCCACGACCACGGCCTGCCACTGGACACGCAGCACCTGGGTGGCCTGTTGTCGCTCTCGGAGCGCATCAAGGCCGCGCTGGCCGCGGCGCGCATCACCGGCGCCGGCGGCGCGGAGATCGACCACGTCGAGCTGCTGGGCCCGCCGCGCGAGGCTTCGCACCACGGCCGCAGCTTCGTGCTGTGCCCGGGCGGCGCCTACGACCGCTCGCCCTGCGGCACCGGCACCAGCGCCAAGCTGGCGTGCCTGGCCGCCGACGGCGCGCTGGCGCCGGGCCAGGTGTGGCAGCAGGAAAGCGTCATCGGCTCGGTGTTCGAAGCGCGCTACGAGCCGGCGCCGGCCGGCGAGCACGGTGGCGCGGCTGTGCTGCCGTTCATGACCGGGCGCGCGTTTGTCACGCTCGATGCGCAGGTGGTGTTCGAGCCCGAAGACCCCTTCGCATGGGGGCTGTAGCGGTGGCCGGGAGCCCCGGCGCCGACGAGACGCTGCCGCCGCTGGAGGCCACGGCCGGCCCGGTGGACGTGGCCATCATCGGCGCCGGCGTCATCGGCACGTCGATCGCGCTGCGGCTCGCGCAGCGCAATCCGGCGCGCCGCATCGTGGTGATCGACCGTGAAGGCGTGGCCGCCGGCGCGAGCCGCGGCAATGCAGGCGCCTATGCGTTCTCCGACATCCACCCGCTGGCCTCCCCCGGCATCGTGCGCCGCGCGCCGCGCTGGCTGCTCGACCCGCTGGGGCCGCTGGCGCTTTCACCGGTCTACCTGCCGCGCATCGCGCCGTGGCTGTGGCGCTTCTGGCGCGCCAGCCAGCCCGCGCGCGTGGCGGCCAGCACGCGCGCGCAGGCGGCGCTGAATCGCCTGTCGGCCGAGCTGACGCCGCGGCTGCTGGCGTCGATCGGCGCGATGTCGATGTGGCACGAGGACGGCAACCTGCACCTGTACGAGAGCGAGGCCGAGTGGCGATCTTCGCTGCCCGGCTGGCACGAGCGCGGCGAACACAGCATCGCCTTCGAGCATGCGCAAGGTGCCTCCGCGCTTGAGCAGATCGCGCATTGGCAGCCGGGCCTGAGCGCGCAGTTCGTCGCGGCGACCTTCGTGCCGCGCTGGGCCACCATCGACGACCCGTGGGTGCTGGTGCAGCGCATCGCGGCCAGCGCCGTGGCGCTGGGCGTGCAGGTTCGGCGCGCGGCGGCCGAGGCGCTGGTGCCGGCGGTCGACGGCGTGCGCATCGCCACGGCCGGCGGGCCGGCGCTGATGGCGCGCCAGGTGGTCGTGGCCGCGGGCGCGTGGTCGCACCGGCTCGCACGCACGCTCGGCGAGCGCATCCCGCTGGAGACCGAGCGCGGCTACAACACCACGCTGCCGCCGGGCGCGTTTGATCTGCGCCGGCAGCTCACCTTTCCGGGCCACGGCTTCGTCGTCACGCCCATTGCCGGCGGCGTGCGGGTGGGCGGTGCCGTGGAACTGGCCGGTCTGGACGCCCCGCCCAACTTCAAGCGCAGCGAAGCCCTGCTGGCCAAGGCCCGGCGCTTCCTGCCCGGGCTGCGCGTGGAGGGCGGCACGCCGTGGATGGGCTTTAGGCCTTCGCTGCCCGACTCATTGCCGGCCATCGGCCGCGCGCGTGACGAGGCGCGTGTGGTGTACGCCTTCGGCCACGGGCACCTGGGGCTCACCCAGTCGGCGGCCACCGCCGAGCTGGTGGCCGCGCTGGTGGATGGGCGCGACCCGGGGTTTGATGTGCGGCCATTCAGCGCGCGGAGGTTCGCCTAGAGCGAGTGTGGCGGCGAAACTCCCTGCCTCCGGTGCGGCAGGTGGCAGGATAGTGCCTCACCACCCGCTGAACCGCGCCCACCGCCCGAGCAGTCGGCCCTCGCGCACCACCGCATAGTGCCCGTGCTGCGCAGCCGTGGCGCAGGCGTGGTTGGGCAGCACGCGCAGCCGGGTGCCGAGGGGAAAGCGCCTCGCCACGTCACCGGCCGCGGCTGCGCCGCCGCGGTGCTCGACGATGCCGTGCTCCTGGTTGGCCTGGTGGACGATCCAGTCGGCCAGCACGTCGCCGGCTTCGTCGCAGACCAGGCCGTAGCCCTGGTCCAGCGGTTGCGCCATCGTGCCGCGGTCGCGGCTCATCGCCATCCAGCCGCCGTCGGTGAGCACCCAGCCCTTGGCCGGCTGGTGGCCGATGACGGTGGTGAGGATGGACAGCGCGATGTCCTCGGGCGTGCACACGCCCAGCCCGGCCATGACCAGGTCGTAGAAGACATACACGCCGGCGCGCACCTCGGTCACGCCGTCGAGCCGGCGCGCAAAGAGCGCGGTGGGCGTGGAGCCCACGCTCACGATGTCGCACGGCAGCCCCGCCGCGCGTAGCCGCTCGGCGGCGCGCACGCAGCGCGCGCGTTCCTGCTCGGCCATCGCCTCCAGCGCCTCGCGGCCGCGGCATTCGTAGCTGGCGCCGCAGTGCGTCATCACGCCGACCAGCAGGCTGTGGTGAAAGGCCGCTTCGCCGTCACCCCCGAGGGCGCGGCCCACCTCCAGCAGCAGCGCCGACTCGGGCGGCACGCCTGCGCGGTGGCCGTCGGTGTCGATCTCGATCAGCACCTCGGGGCGCATGGCCGCGCCGCGGGCTGCCTGCGCGATGGCCTGGGCCGCGGCCACCGAGTCGACCACCACCTTCAGCCGGCAGCCGCGCCGCAGCAGGTCGAAGGCATGCGCGATGCGCTGCGGCGCCAGCCCCACGGCATAGAGGATGTCGTCGAAGCCGGCGGCGAAGAACTCCTCGGCCTCCTTCAACGTGGAGACGGTGATGCCGCGCGCGCCGGCGTCGCGCTGGCGGCGCGCCACCTCGAGGCACTTGGCGGTCTTGACATGGGGCCGCAGCGCCACGCCCAATGCGCCCATGCGCTGCTGCATGCGGGCGATGGCGCGGTCCATGCGCGCTTCGTCGAGCAAAGCGGCAGGGGTGTCGAGGTCGGCAAGGCTGGTCATTCTTCGTTCGCTCGGTAGGGCGGGCGCCCGCGGTGTGCCCGGCTGCGGCGGCCGGGCCGGCGCAGGCCGCCTGGCGCCGCCGCAGTGTGCCTCCATACTCGGTGCGCGGGCACCCGGGGTGGCCCGCGTGAGGAGCCACGCATGACAGCTCGATCGACAGGGGCCGCCTGCGCCGGCCGCCGCGGCCCGGCCGGGGTGCCACCGCGCTGCCGGACACCGGGGTGATCGGGTCGATGAGGCAGCAAGCCACGCTGCGCGGTGCGCTCGACTGGGCGCGCCTGGCGCCCGCGTTGCGCCTGGCGATGTGGGTGGTGGTGCTGTTCGCGGGCGGGCTGTGGCTGGCGCGGCAGTTTGCCGAGCCCTTGCAGCAGCTGCTTTCCGAGCATGCCGCCTGGGCGGTGGCGCTGTTCGTGGCCAGCTCGGCGCTGGCCGTGCTGGTGCCGGTGGCCAGCAACCTGCCGCTGGTGCCGCTGATGGTGCCGGTGTTCGGGCCGTGGTGGACGGCGCTGTCGCTGCTGCTGGGCTGGTTGATCGGGGCCACGGCGTCGTATGCGCTCGGGCGCCATGCGCAGCGTGGCGTGCTGCGCTGGCTGCCTTCGGCGCGGCGCCATGCCGACATCGACCGCCTGGTCCGCCCTGGGCACCGGCTGCTGTCGCTGGTGTCGCTGCGCATGACGTTTCCGGTGGACGTGCTGTCGTACGCGCTGGGGCTGTTCAGCCGCGACACGCGCGCGTGGGAGGTGGCGCTGTCCACGCTGATCGGCGCGGCGCCGTTCGCCTTGCTGTTTGCCTGGTTCCCGGCGCTTTCGGGGGCGGCGCAGCTGTGGGTGCTGGCGGTGTCGGTGCTGGCCTTCGCGGTGCACCTGGTCTGGGTGCTGCGGCGCTCGCCTGGAGATCAAGGCATGGCCGAACCACCGCGGGGCAGTCCGCCGCGCTGACGTTCACGCGAGCTGCGAGCGGCCAGGCTGGCCCTGGCTCAACTGGCCGGGCGCGCCTGGCGGGCCGGCGGCGCCGGTCTGGGATACTCGCGCCCCGTTCGGTTTTCCTCTCCCTTTCCATGCTTGCGCGGCGCCCGCCAGGGTGGGCCCGCTTCCTGCCTCGATGCCCGACCTCTTCGACCCGGTTCCCCCCGACCCCGCCCAGACGCTGCCGCTGGCTGAATACGCGCAGCGCGCCTATCTCGAATACGCGCTGTCGGTCGTCAAGGGCCGCGCGCTGCCCGACGTGTGCGACGGCAACAAGCCGGTGCAGCGGCGCATCCTGTACGCGATGCATCGCATGGGCCTCACCTTCGGGGCCACCGGCGGCGGCCCCAAGCCGGTGAAGAGTGCGCGCGTAGTGGGCGACGTGCTCGGCCGCTTCCACCCGCACGGCGACGTGGCCGCCTATGACGCGCTGGTGCGCATGGCGCAGGACTTCAACCAGCGCTACCCGCTCGTCGATGGCCAGGGTAACTTCGGCAGCCGCGACGGCGACGGTGCCGCGGCCATGCGCTACACCGAGGCGCGGCTGGCGCCGATCGCGCGGCTGATGCTCGACGAGATCGACGAAGGCACCGTCGACTGGCGCGCCAACTACGACGGCAGCACCGAAGAGCCGGCCGTGCTGCCGGCGCGCCTGCCCTTCGTGCTGCTCAATGGCGCCAGCGGCATCGCGGTGGGCCTGGCCACCGAGATCCCCAGCCACAACCTGCGCGAGGTGGCCGCGGCCGCCGTGGCGCTGCTGAAGAACGACCAGCTCGGCGACGACGAGTTGCACGAGCTGCTGCCCGCGCCCGACTTCCCCGGCGGCGGCCAGATCATCAGCGGCGCCGCCGACCTGCGCGAGGCCTATGCCTCGGGCCGCGGCAGCCTGAAGGTGCGCGCGCGCTGGGTCATCGAAGACCTGGCGCGCGGGCAGTGGCAGCTCGTCGTCACCGAGCTGCCGCCGGGCGTGAGCGCCGCACGCGTGATGGCCGAGATCGAGGAGCTCATCAACCCCAAGGTCAAGGCTGGCAAGAAGGCGCTGCTGCAGGAGCAGGTGCAGCTCAAGCAGACGGTGGCGGGCGTGCTGGACGCGGTGCGCGACGAGAGCAACAAGGACGCGCCGGTGCGGCTGGTGATCGAGCCCAAGAGCCGCACCGTCGAGCAGGCCGAGCTCGTCACCACGCTGCTGGCCCACACCAGCCTCGAAAGCAGCGTGCCGCTGAACATGACGATGGTCGGCCGCGACGGCCGCCCGGTGCAGAAGGGCCTGCGCACCATCCTGCGCGAGTGGGTGGACTTTCGCCTGGCCACCGTCGAGCGGCGCACGAAGCATCGCCTCGAAAGGGTGCAGGACCGCATCCACGTGCTCGAGGGCCGGCAGCTCGTGCTGCTGAAGATCGAGGAGGTGATCCGCATCATCCGCGCCAGCGACGAGCCCAAGCCGGCGCTGATCGCGCGCTTCAAGCTGAGCGAACGCCAGGCCGAGGACATCCTCGAGATCCGGCTGCGGCAGCTGGCGCGGCTGGAGGCGATCAAGATCGAGCAGGAGCTGAAGGAGCTGCGCGGCGAGAAGGACAAGCTCGAAGACATCCTCGGCAGCCCGGCCGCGCTGAAGCGCACCGTGGCGCGCGAGATCGAGGCCGACGCCAGGCAGTTCGGCGACGCGCGACGCACGCTGGTGCAGGAAGACAAGCGCGCGGTTGCCGAGATCAGGATCGCCGACGAGCCCGTGACGCTGGTGGTCAGCCGCAAGGGCTGGGTGCGCGCGCTCAAGGGCCACGAGGTGGAAACCGGCTCGCTGGCGTTCAAGCAGGGTGACGAGCTGTATGGCACCTTCGCCTGCCGCAGCGTCGACACGCTGGTTGTCTTCGGCAGCAACGGGCGCGTGTACAGCGTGCCGGCTTCTTCGCTGCCGGGCGGGCGCGGCGACGGGCAACCGATCACCACGCTCGTCGACCTGGAGCCCGGCACGCAGCCGGTGCACTATTTCGCCGGTGCCGCCGAGACGGTGCTGCTGCTGGCCAACACCGGCGGCTTCGGCCTGCTGGCCCGGGCCGCCGACCTGCACGGGCGCAACCGCGGCGGCAAGGGATTCCTCACGCTCGATGCGGGCGAGCATGTACTGCCGCCGGTGGCCGTGGCCGCCGGCCACACGCAGGTGGCGTGCCTGGCGATGGACGGGCGGCTGCTGGTGTTCGGCCTCGACGAGCTGAAGCTGCAGGGCAACGGCGGCCGCGGGCTGACGCTGATGGAGGTGGACGGCGGGCCAGGCGGGAAGGCGCCGCTGGTCTCGGTGGCCACCTTCACCGGTGCGCTGCGCGTGCAGGGCACGGGGCGCGGCGGCAAGCCCAAGGAAGAGGTGCTGGGCGCCTCCGCGGTGGCCAGTCACCTGGCGCGGCGCGCGCGCAAGGGCCACAAGATCGAGGGCTTCGTGAAGCCCACGCGCGTGCTCTGAAACCACGCCGCCCGCTCGGGCGTGCAGTTCTGCCGTCGGCATGCGGTGGCGTGCGCGGCGCGTGCAGGCGGCACCTCGGAGCTGCCGATATCTTGCCGCCCCTGCGAGGTGCGCCGATGGTCTGCGCCCTCCGCTGCCGCGAGCTCAGCCCATGCCCATTGCGCCACCCGTTGCGCCACTCGTTGCGCCAGCCTGCGCGCCACCCGCCGCGCCAACCAGCACGTCACCCGACGCGCCCGCCGCCGCACGCTTGCGCCGCGCGCTGCAGCTCGCCGCCCTGTGCGCGGCACTCGCTGCCTGCCGCGGCCCGGCGGCCGACCAGCAGCTGGCCAGCGCACAGCAGCGGCTCGAGCGCGGTGAGTACGCCGCCTCGGCCATCGACGCGCGCAACCTGCTGAAGGACCAGCCCGAATCGGCGCCGGCGCGCCTGCTGCTGGCGCGTGCGTTGTGGGGCCTGGGCGATCTGCATGGCACCGAGGCCGAACTGGACCGGGCCGAGCGCTTCGGCATCCCGCCTGCCGAGCTGGTGCGCGACCGCGCGCGCCTGTGGCTGGCCATGAAGCAGCCACAGCGCGTGGTGCAGTTGCTGCAGGCGGCGGCGCCGTCGCCGGCTGCGCCGGCAAGTGCCGCGGCCGAGCGCCATGTGCTGCTGGCGCAGGCCCGCCAGGACCTCGGTGACGCGGCGGCTGCGGGTGCGGAGCTCGACAAGGCGCTGGCGCTCGAACCGGCGCACCTGCCGGCCCAGGTGCTGCGCCTGCGGCTGCTGGCCGAGCGGGGCGACTTCGCTGCGGCGTTGGCCGGCGCCCGGGCACTCACCGGGCAGCACCCGGGCCAGGCGCAGGCCTGGCAGCTTCAGGCCGACCTGCTGGCCCGCCCCGGTGCCGACCGTGCCACGCGCGCGCCCGAGGCAGTGGCCGCCTACCGCAAGGTGCTGCAGCTGGAGGCGCGGCAACCTCAGGCGCATGCCGCGCTCGTCACGCTGCACCTGGCGCAGCGCGACTTTGTTGCCGCCCGCGCCCAGGTGGGCGAGCTGCGCAAGTTGGCGCCGGCGCTGCCGCTGGCCGACTACCTGGAAGGACTGGGGGCGTTCCTCGGCGGTGACCTGGCGCAGGCGCGCGAGCGCACGCAGACCCTCTTGAAGACCACTGAACCGCAGCCGCAGGTGCTGCTGCTGGCCGGCATGACCGAGGCGCGGCTTGCGGCGCCGGCGCAGGCCGAGGCACACCTGAGCGCCGCGGTGTCTGCGGCGCCCGGCTGGACGCTGCCGCGCCGCGAACTGGCCGCGCTGCAGCTGAGGCAAGGGCGCGCCGAGCGAGCGTTGGCCACCCTGGCGCCGCTGCTCGGGCCCGACGAGGCAGCGAGCCGCGCCGAGCCCGCGGTGTACGCCGAACTGTGGGTGCTGGCCGGCCAGGCCCACGCGCGGCGGGCCGACTTCCGCGCCGCCGACCAGGCCTTTGCGCGGGCGAAGGCACTGCAGCCGGCCGACCCGGCACTGCGCGCCGCCGCGGCCAGGCTCGACCTCGCGCGGGGCCAGGCCGAGCACGGCCTGCGCGAGCTGCAGGCGGCGGCGGCGAGCGACACCGACAGCGTCGGCGCGGACCTCGCTCTGATCTCGGCCCTGGTGCAGCGCGGCCAGCGCGACGCCGCGCTGAAGGCGCTGGCCGCGGCCACGGCCAAGCAGCCCTCGCTGGCGCTGCTGCCTTACCTGCGCGGGCGCATCATCGAGTCTGACGGCACCGACACCGCAGGCCCTGCCGACAGACGCGCCGCGGCGCGCGCCGCCGGGCAGGCCGAAGCTCGCCAGGCCTACGAGCAGGCGCTGCGCCTGGACGCCCGCTTCAAGCCGGCCGTCGACGCGCTGGCGGCGCTGGACCTCGCGCAAGGGCAGGCCGAGGCGGCACGCAAACGCTACGAGGCGCTGCTCAAGCTCGACCCGCCGGCCGCGACGGCGTGGCTGGCGCTGGCCGAGCTGGCGCTGCGCAGCGGTGCGCCGGTGGCCGAGGTGGTGGGCCTGGTGGACCGCTCCGTGCGTGCCGACCCCAAGGACGCGCACAACTGGCGCGCCGCCATCGACCTGCAACGTCGCCTGGGTGACCCGGCCGCGACCCTGTCGCGGGCCCAGGCCGCCACCGCGGCCTTGCCCGATGACGGCGACCTGATGCTGGCCCTGGCCGATGCGCAGCAATTCGGCGGCGAGGCGATGCAGTCGCTGGCCACGCTGAACCGCCTGGCGCAATTGCGGCCGCAGTCGGCCGAGGTGCAGTTGCGGCTGGCCCTGGCGCAGGGACTGGCGGGCCAGAACGCGGCCGCCCGTGGGCCGCTGGCCAAGGCGGCGGAACTGGCGCCCGAGGCGCCCGAGGTGCTGCGGGCTTCGATCGCGCTGGCGCTGGCCGAGCGCCAGCCCGACCGGGCGCTGGCGCTGGCGCGCGGCCAGCAGCAGCGCCAACCTCGGCAGGCGCTCGGTTGGCTGCTCGAGGCCGAGGTGGAAGCAGCGCAGGGCCACCATGAGGCGGCTGCCAAGGCCTGGCGGGCCGCCTACGCCCGCGAGGGCACCGCGGGCAACGCGGTGGCCCTGCACCGGGGCTTGATGGCCGCCGATGCTGCCGCAGCCGCCACCTTCGCCCAGCAGCGGCTGGTTGCGGCGCCCGACGACGCGCTGTTCCTCGCGCATCTGGCCGAGCAGGCGGTGCGCGCCGGCCGGCCCGACCAGGCCGAGGCCCGCTACCGCGCGGCGCTGCGCATCCAGCCCGACCACGTGCTCGTGCTGAACAACCTCGCCGAGATCCTGACGCAGCGCGGCGACCCCGAAGGGCTGGCGCTGGCGCGGCGAGCCGCGCAACTGCAGCCGCACTTCAGCGCGGTGCTGGACACACTGGCCGCTGCCCACGCGGCGCAGCGCCAGACCGCCGAGGCCGTGCGCGTGCAAAGCCGTGCCGTGGAACTGCAGCCCGGCGAGCCGCTGCTGCGGCTGCGCCTGGCGAAGTACCTGCTGGCCGGGGGCGACAAAGATCGGGCCGCGGCCGAGCTGCGCCGCGTCGCGCAGGCCCCCGGGCCGGCGGCGCTGCGCGACGAAGCGGCGCAACTGCTGAAGAAGGCTGGCGGCTAGGAGTCTGCGCGGCAGAAATCGAGGCCCGCGCCGAGGCGATTTGCCGTGTCGGGCAAGGCGCACGCGAGGCGCGTGGCGGGGCCACGCAACGAGCGTGCAACGCCGCCCGGCACGGCAAAGCGCCTCGGCCCTTCGGGTTGGAG
>JAEUPD010000123.1 GCA_016788525.1 Rubrivivax sp. | reverse complement strand
CTGGCCGCCCGGGCCAGCGACGCAACGCCGCCTGCGCTCGAATTCAGCTCCAACCCGAAGGGCCGAGGCGCTTTGCCGTGCCGGGCGGCGTTGCACGCTCGGTGCGTGGCCCCGCCACGCGCCTCGCGTGCGCCTTGCCCGACACGGCATAGCGCCTCGGCGCGGGCCTCGATTTCTGCCGCGCAGACTCCTAGGGCTGGCGGCCGGGCGCTTTCGGCCGGCGGCGCTCATGCCATTGGGCGAGCGAGAAGCTCGGGTATTGCTCGAAGCTGTCGTCACCGCGCCCGCGCTGCACCGCCACCCAGTTGGCCTTGGAGCCGAGCATGATGTGCGCCACCTTCGGCGGCGGCGGCAACGGGGTGTCGATGGCGCCGGCGTGCGGGTGCACGAGCTCGGGCCAGCGCGGGTCCCACACCCACAGCGGGCTGCCACACAGCTTGCAGAAGTGCCGCTCGGCCGGGCTGCGCTTGCGGCCCGGGCCCAGCCGCGCACGGTAGATGCCCAGGTTGCCGCGGCCCTTCACCTTCAGCGTCTTGAACTCGCCGCCCAGGTTGATGGCGAAGCCACCGCTGCCGGCCGTCTTGCGGCACACCGAGCAGTAGCAGCGCATGAACGGCGTCGGTTCGTTCGACAGCAGGCTGAAGCGCACGGCGCGGCAGTGGCACGAACCCTCGAGCAGCATGGGCTTCCCCTTCTCCGGCCGGCGTCAGGCCACGGTGATGTCGATCATGCGCTCGCCCACCCGGCAGCTGCCCACGCGCACGCGCAGCGTGCCCGTGCCCTCGGCCACCAGCGTGACGAAGCGCTCATGCGCGTTGCCGCGCGTCCACGGCGCGAAAACGCTCGGGCCGCCGTACAGCCCCGCGCCCCAGCCTTCGAGGTGGCCCAGTTCCACCACGCCGCCGGCGGGTGCCAGCAGCTTCACGCCGCCTTCGCACCGCACATCCATGCGCAGCGGCTCGGCATGCGCCAGGGCCTTGGCCGAAGGCAGCCCGCAGGTGCCAAGGTAGCCTCGGTTGACCACGCGCAGCTCGACGCGCATGGTGCCGGTGCCGCTGCCGCGCTGCTGGCCCACCACCTCCACGCCGACACGCGGCGCCAGCGCGGCCACGCGCAGGAAGGCCGCGCTTTGCGCCTTGCAGGTCTCGTCGATGCGTTCCAGCGGCGGGTTCCAGATGCCCACGCGCGGGTCGAAGCCGGCCACCTCCACCTCGCCCAGCTGCGGGTGCTGCACCTTGCGCCAGGCCTTGAACAGCCGCCCCGCGTTGTGCGTGCGGTCGAACTCGGCCAGCGCGCGCATGTCCTTGCGCGAGAACTTCGAGTAGTGGTCGACGAAGGGCTTCTTGCGCTCGATGCCCAGCTGCTTGAACACGTCCCACAGCTCCACCACGTAGGCCAGCGCGCCGCGGTGGTGGTAGGCGTAGTCGGCCATGTCGCCATGCAGCGGCTTGTCGGGTTCGTAGAGGAACTCGTGATAGCCGCTGACCGTGGGGTAGCCGGTGTGCTCGGTCATCCACGCCTCCACCTGCTCGAAGATGGCCAGGTCGCCCGGGTCCATCTTCGAGTCGGGTTCGCCGCCCAGCGGCCGGATGAGCACGCCGCCGAAGGTGTGCAGGTTCAGCCACACCATGATGTTGGGGTGGCGCGTGGCGAACTCGATCACCGCGCGGGTCTCGGGCGTGCTGCCGGGGTAGTGGCCGGCGCCCACCTGCTGCGGGTCGGGCGCCCAGTTGAACGGGAAGTTGCGGTTGAAGTCGTTCAGGTTGTCGCCGAGGAAGAACGGCGCCGGCACCGTGCGGCCGTCGAAGTTGACGATGTGGCCTTCGGGGTAGAGCTTGTAGAAGGGGCCCTCGTCCTCGGGCCCGCGCGCCACCATCACCGGGGGCTGCAGCACCTGGCCGCCGGGGCCTTCCTGGTCGCGCAATTCGACGAGTTCACCTTCGGGGTCTTCCTGGCGCATCGTCAGCGCCAGGCCATCGCCGTCGATGTCGGCGGCCTCCCACCAGGCGTGGCCCTTGTTCAGGCGGTCGTTGATCGGGCTGGAGCGCACGTAGCGCCCCGTGCCCAGCACCACCTCGGCGCCGTCCGGCGAGATGCGCGGCACGATGTAGAACAGCGTCTCGCGCAGCGCCTCGCACATCGGCGCCGGCAGCGGCTTGCCACCGGCCTCGGCCCGGCCCGAGTGGATGGCCAGCAGGTCCTCGGCGATGCCCAGCGCCACGCTGGAACCGCATAGCTCAGAGGCATGCATGTTGCCGTCCACCCACACTGCCGGGCGCCTGTCGTCTGGGTTGCGGCCGATGGTCAGCAGCGGAATCTCGCGGCCCTCGGCGCTGGTGCCCAGCGCGCCCAGGTGCGCGATGCCTGGGTGCTGGTTCACCCACTGGCTCAGCTGGGCCAACAGCTCGGCATGGTTCAGAAAGCGCTGGCGGAACGACATCGGGTCTCCTGAAGGGTGGGTGCGCCTGGCGGGGCCGCAGGGCAGTGAATCCTGTCATGCGCGAGCGTGCGAAGCGGCATTTTCTTCATCCATCTCAACGGCGCACGCCCGGCGCCGACAACCGCCGGATGTATTTCAGCTCCCTCCTTTCCCGGCTTTCGTCAGCGCGGCCAGGCCTTCGTGCGAAGCTGCTCTTCCTGAGTGCGCTGGTGGCGGCCTCGCTGGTGTGGTTGAGCGTCCAGGGCTGGCGCGCCTCGCATTCACAGGAACGAGCGCAGGCCCAACAGGTGAAGCTGGCCGAGGCGCGCTGCAGCTGAGCAAGCAGGCCGACATGCTGCACGACGCGCTGCACGCCGACGTGCTGGCCGCGCTGCTGGTGGGCCATGTGCCGGGCCTGGAACGCTTGGAGATCGAAGCCCGCGTCGAGGGCAACGCTGCGGCCTTTGCCGCGGCCCTGCGCGAGCTTTCGCGCCTGGCGCTGCCAGCCCCGGTGGCCGAACACGTCTCGCGCAGCCAAGCACTGGCCGAGGGCTACCCGGGCGAGGCACGGCAACTCGTGCAGCTGATTGCCACCGACCGCAAGGCCGGCCTGGCCGCCTTGCCGGACTTCGAGAACCAGTTCAAGCATGTTGTCTTGAAAGTGCTCGACGAACAGGGAGGCACGGTGGGCGACGCCTTGAAGACCGCACAGGCCGAGGCCGCCGAGCAGGCCGATGCGAGCCGCGCGACGCTGTTGTAGATCTGCGGCGAAACCATCACTCTGGCCAGTGCAGGCGTCGCGTTGATCACGGCCGCCATCCGGCGCCGGCTGCGCGAGCTGGGCGCAGTGGCTCAGGCCATTGCCGACGGTGACCGGCAGCGCCGCGCCGGCGACCAGGGCCGCGACGAGCTGGGTGACCTCGGCCGCGCCATCGACCAGATGGCCGCCGGCCTGAGCCACATGATCGCCTCGATGCGCGACGAGGCCAGTCGCGCCACCTTCGGCAAGCAGCTGGGCGAGGCACTGGACAAGGCCGACCGCGAGGTCCAGGTCCACGAGGTCGTGGCGCGTGCCATGTCGGGCATCGCCGACGACCACCCGATGGAGCTGCTGATCTCCGACTCCAGCCAGGCCAACCTGGAGCGCGCCGCCGCCCACCCACAGGCGGGCGCGCCGGGCTGCCGCGTGAGCTCGCCCTACGACTGCGTGGCGGTGCGCCGCGGCAACCTGGTGAGCTTCGAACACAGCGAGGCGCTCAACGCCTGCGCACACCTGCGTGGCCGCGGGCAGGGCACGACTTCGGCGGTGTGCGTGCCGGTCACCTTCATGGGCCGTGCCATCGGCGTGCTGCATGCCACCGGCACGCCCAAGACGCCGCTGGGCGCCGAGCGCGCGCAGCGGCTGGCCACGCTGGGCACGCAGATCGGCATGCGCATCGGCACGGTGCGGGCCTTCGAGAAGACGCAGATCCAGGCCGCGACCGACGGCCTGACCGGCCTGCCCAACCGCCGCAACCTGGAGCAGCAGCTGCGCCAGGCCGCCCTGGGCGACAAGCCCTTCGCGGTGGTGATGTGCGACCTGGACCGCTTCAAGATGCTCAACGACACCCATGGCCATGCCGCCGGCGACAACGCCCTGCGCACCTTTTCGGAGGTGCTGCGCCAATCGTTGCGCGACCATGACCGCGCGGGCCGCTGGGGTGGCGAAGAGTTCGCCTTCGTGCTGGTGGGCGCCGCGGCCGCCAACGCCGAGGAGATGATCCAGCGTGTGCGCAGGCGCCTGGCGCAGGCGTTGCAGATGGGCAAGGGCCTGCGCTTCACGGCCAGCTTCGGCATCGCCGACTCGACGATGTCGCGCCGGCCCGAAGACCTGGTACGCCTGGCCGACGTGGCGCTGTATCAGGCAAAGGCGCAGGGCCGCGACTGCGCGTGCGTCGCCGACCCCTCGGCAGCGCCTGAGCCGGTGCGCGAAGCCGAGGTCTTCGGCAGCGGCATCGACCACGCAACAGCGCACACCGAGGGGTGAGCTGGCACACTCGGCATGCAAGGAGCGGGCCGGCCGCCGCCGGGCGCATGGCCCGCATCATGCGCAGGCGCCAACTCCAAGCCCTCCGGGCCGGCATCGGAACCGCACGCCAGATGCAGCGCATCGGCGAGATCCAGGCCCTTGTCCATGCCGTCGACCGCCACCAGGACCGCATCGCGATCTTCGAGCGTCACGTGTTCGATGCTCGCCAGCGCCCGGAATGCGCGCGAGATGTCCCTCGTGGGCAGTTCGTAGACAGATCGGGCGGCAAGGGGCTGCGGCCCCGGGCAACCAGTGCTGGGGCCGCAGGGTCGTTCGACGCCGGCTTGTCTCAGACCGCGGTCATCGGCGCGATCATCGTACGCACCTCGGTCACCTTGGTGGCTGGGAAGCCGCTGAGCTGCGCGTGCTCGTGGACCGACGACTCGTGGTCGGCCAGATACTCGCAGTAGGTCTTGTCGTCCACCACGTACGACTGCACCCACTGCACCTTGCCGGCCAGCTTGGCGAGCGCGGCGTTGGAGGTGGCCGAGGCGTCCTTGAGTTGCCGGCCATCGAGTTGGCCGACGCCCGGGATGTTGCGTTCGATCAGAAAGCGTTTCATGTTCAGGTTCCTTGAAGCTTGAAGACAGGGGTGCCCGCAGCCGATGAAGAACAACTCGCGGCCGCGCTGCGGGCCAGGTGCGGCGCGGAGTTGTCGGGCACCTTCAGCGCTTGTGCTGGCAGTTGAAGGTCGGGTTCCAGTCGTTGAACAGGCCGTTCGGGTTGTGCTCGTAGAGCCAGACGTGCAGCTCGTAGAAGGGCATCGACGTGCCGTAGCGGTTGGGCGTTCGCACGAGGTGCATTGGGTGGCCGAAGAGCACCGGTGGCTGCGGATGCAACGCGTCCCAGAGCGGCGCGAAGACCACGTACTCGAGCGCCACCAGCTCATGCCTGCCGTGGCGTGCCTCGTGGTAGACCAGAAACTCGGGCTTGAAAGGGTCGAGCACCGCGTCGCCTACCAGCGCGGAGTGGACGTAGTGGATGCCCATTCCGCCCTGGCCGGGCTGGTCGACGCAGTCGCCGCTGAGGTCGGGGAACTTGGTGTAGCCGGCGGCGAGCGCGTTGCCGATGTCGATGAAGGGCCGTGTTGCCTCGCCCACCTCGGCCAGAAGCCTGTGCAGGTTGAAGTCAGCGCGTGGCGGATCGCCGTGCGCCCACGATGAGCTGGCCGAGACCAACGCAACGGCGGCGGCGATCGCGAGAGCGAAGGGAGCCAAGGTGTTCTTGAGTCGCATGGGAGGTCTCCTGTTGGTGTCAGTGAGGTTGAGGGCTGTTGCGTCGGCCGCAACGTCTGCGGGCCGGGCAGGCCCGCGTTGCCGCAGCTTGGAAGGGAAAGACGGGGCCGTGCGCTGCACGACGCACCGCTGTCAGCACTTCCCGCGCGGCGGGTACGGTCTGCTGGTGCTGTAGCGACGCGAATCCTGGCGCTCACGGTCGGCGTTGTGCGCAGGTTGGGCTGGTGCGGCATTCGGGCCTGCGCCGGCAGGCAGCCGGGGCTCGAGCCCCGCCTTGGCCGGCTATGGTGTGGCGCGCGCCGTGGTCGGGTCAATGGTCGCGGCCACCGCGGTGATGCGGTTGGCCGGAAGCCCGGCCCGCTTCGCATGCTCGCGAATCAGCGCTTCGCTGGTGGCGTTGTACAGGCAGTAGATCCTGTCGCCGGCAACAAAGCTCTGCACCCATTGGATGTCGCTGCCCATGTCCTTGAGCACTGCGTTCGAGCCGCGCGACGCGTCACGAAGCTGCTCGGCGCTCATCTTGGAGACGCCAGGCATCTCGCGTTCGATGATGAAGCGCTGCTGCGCCATGGCCGGCGCGACGGCTGCAAGGGCAAGGGCCAAAGGCGCCAGGGTGGTCTTGAGTGACATGGGCGAGTCTCCTGTTCGTGTGAGGGAGGTTGAGGGTCATTGCGTACGATTCGGCTGTCGGGGCCGTGGGGGCAGATTGCATCCGGGGACCGGCATTCGAGCGAGGGTCAGCCGTCCGGATGAGCCGACTGATCGTCCGAACCTGAAAGAGGCGCATCGTGAGCAACGAGCTGTCGGATCCGATTTCGGACGCACTGAGATCGGTGCGGCTCGCGGGAGGCCTTTTCCTGGACAGCAGGTTCACCGCCCCTTGGTGCGTAGCGGCACAAATCGGGATCAGCGAGTGCACGCCCTTCGTACCCGGCCTGGTCCAGGCGATCGGCTATCACGTGGTGCTCGAGGGGCGCATGTGGGTAGTCGTCGAGGGTGAGTCGCCGGTCGACGTGCGCGCCGGCGAAATCGTCTTGCTTCCTCGCAATGACACCCACGTCATGTCCAGTGGCCTCGGCCTCGCGCCCATCAGGTCCGTCGACCTGATCCGCAGCGCGTCCAACGGCCTGCTGGAGATTCGCCACGGTGGCGGCAACGAGCCGACCCACCTCGTCTGTGGTTTCCTGGGCACCGAGGAAAAGTTCAACCCGCTTCTTGCGGCGCTGCCACGCGTGCTGAAGGTCGACATCGCGAGTGCCACCTCGCGCGATTGGATCGAGACGTCGGTTCGCTTCGCTGCCCAGGAGCTGGTGCGCGGCCGGCTGGCTTCATCGAGCGTCATGTCACGGTTGTCGGAGGTGCTGCTCGTCGAAGCCGTGCGCGCGTACACCAGCGAGTTGGGCGACAAGGCCCAAGGCTGGCTGCGAGGACTGGCCGACGCGCGGATCGGAAGGGCACTGGCCCTTATTCATGCCAACCTCGCCGCGCCTTGGACGGCCGACGCGCTGGCGCGCGAGGTTGCTCTCTCGCGCAGCGTGTTCATGGAACGCTTCACCGGTCTGGTGGGCGTGCCGCCGATTCGCTATCTCGCGACGTGGCGGCTCAATACGGCCAAGCGCCACCTAGTCGAAACGCCGATGGGAGTGCCGCAGGTCGGTGCCGCCGTGGGCTACGAGTCCGAAGAAGGCTTTCGGCGGGCCTTTCGCCGCGAGTTCGGCATGTCGCCCGCGGATTGGCGGAACCGAATGAGGTGAGCCGCAGCCTGCGGGTCTGGGCTGCCGGCGGTTGGCGCATGCTTGCGACGACCGCCTTCATCTGCCGGTTCGACTTGCCTCGCGCCCTCAATCGCCCGCGCCACGTGCCTTACCGTTCGTCCGGGCTCGGCGCTGCCAACGCTGATGCTGTCCCTATGGACGTCCAGACCCACGTGAACCCTGCTACTCTTTTCAATGGCCGGTCTCTTGGATGTTGCTGACGACGCAAGTCGCAGCATGTAGCTCGGCACGCCTCGGTGCGCAACCTACGAAGCTGGAGACCGGCCGCCCGCCTCGGGTCTGGCGACCATGATGTCTAGCTAGCTAGGCCAGCAACACCAGCGCCCCACTCGTCGCCCGGCGCTCCAGCCGCGCATGCGCCTCGGCCGCGCCGGCCAGTGAATGCCGCTCCACCGGTGGCACGCGCAACGTGCCATCACCCACCGCCGCCCACAACCGCGCCGCGCGCCGCTCCAGCTCGGCGCGCGTGGCCACGTAGTCGAAGACCACCGGCCGCGAGAAGGTGATGCTCTTGGCCAGGAGCGCGTGCGTATCCACCTGGGCCAGCGCGCCGGTGGCGTTGCCCAGGCTGATCCAGTGGCCGCGGCGCGCCAGCGCGGCCAGGTTCTCGTCGCGCGCGGCTTCGCCCAGGCCGTCGATCAGCACGTCGGCGCCGCCGAGCTGCTGAACCGCGTCGGCAAAGCGGTAGCTGCCTTCGCCCAGCACGATGACGTTCTGGCATCCGTACTCGCGCGCCAGCCGCGCCTTCGCTTCGCTGGAGACGGTGCCGATGACCGTGGCGCCGAGCTTGCGCGCCCACGCGCACACGAGCAGCCCCACGCCCCCGGCGGCGGCGTGCACCAGCACGCGCGTGCCCGGGCCTCGGCGGTCGAGGTGGCCGAGGTCGTGTACCAGGTAGTCGGCCGTCAGGCCCTTGAGCAGCAGTGCGGCGGCCGTCTCGTCTTCCACCGTGGGCGGCAGGCGCACCACCGTGTCGGCCGGCACGTTGCGCATGTGCGCGTAGCTGCCGGGGGCGTGCCAGAGATAGGCCACGCGGTCGCCGGGCAGGAAGCCGTGCACCCCTTCGCCCCAGTCGAGCACGCTGCCGGCGGCCTCCATGCCGGGCGTTCCGCCCTCGGCCATCATCGGTGGGATCCAGCCGCGGCGCAGGTAGATGTCGAGGTAGTTCACTCCGATGGCGTGCTGGCGGATGCGCACCTCGCCCGGGCCGGGGGCGGGGCAATCGGCGTCCTGCAGCACCATCTGCTCGGGGCCGCCGTAGCGCGGCACGACGATGCGGCGCGAGGCCACCGGCAGCGCGCGGGGCATCGCCGCAAGCGTCGACTCCCGCGCCGCGCTCGGCGCGCGCAGGTCACCGCCTTCTCTCAAGTGCCGGCGCAGGTTCTCGAAGCCCGCCTCGTACACGCCCTGCGCCACCATGTCGGTGAGCTCGCGCTCCATGCCGGGTGGCGTGGCGAAGGTGCTCTCCCAGTGCCAGAAGGTGCGGTTGCCGTCGGTCACGGGCTTGAGCGTCACCGTGGCCACGTAGCGCTGCAAGGGCACGGTGGCTTCGACGATGCAATAGGTGCTCTTGTGCTGGCGGTCGTCCAGCGTCAGCAGCTGCTCGCGGATGTGGTGGCCGTCCTTCAGGGTGAAGTTGCGCACGCAGCCGACCTGGTCGCTCTTCTCGCTGCGCTCGATGCGGCTTTGGTCCACCACCGCGTGCCACTGATCGTGGCTGTTGAAGTCGCGGATGACGGCCCACACGCGCTCGATCGGCGCGTCGATGATCGTCGAGCGAACCACTCGCTGCAGCATGCCGGGACTCGCAGCCGGTTCGCTCAACGCCGAGAGAAATGCCGCTTCAGCGCATCGAATCCGCCCTGGAACACGCCGCTGCCGATGAGCTCGGTGAGCTCGTGCTCGCGGCCCTCGGCGCAGTCGAATTCGGCGCTCCATTCGGCGAAGGTGCGCTCGCCGTCGGTGACGGGCGTGAGCTTCAGCGTCGCCACGTAGTTGGCCACACCCATCGGGCTTTCGAGGATCTCGTAGGTGCAGGTGTAGTCGTAGTCGGAAAGCGCCAGCAGCCGCTCGCGGATCATGCCGCCGTCGCGGGTGTGGAAGTGGCGGATGCAGCCGACGCGGTCGGCGGGCTCGTGGTTCTCGATGCGGCTGTCGGCGATGGCGGGGTGCCACAGCGGCAGCGCATTGAAGTCGCGGATGCGCGACCACACGGTGTCGGCGCCGGCGTCGATGACCGACGAAACGTAGAGGCGGACCATTCAGCGCGGCTCGCAGGTTGTCGTCATTCCTTGCTCTGCGGTGCGGCCGGCGGCAGCGCGGCCGCGCCGCCGGCCGCCCCGGCGGTGAGGCGCTGGATGTCGCCCCCCTCGAGCCCGATCTCTCGCAGCAGCTGGTCGACGATGGGCGCCTGAGCGCGGAAGCGCAGCGCCGAGTTGACGACGCCATCGGCAAAGCCCGCGCCGCTGCCGTTCTCGCCGCCCCCGCCCCCGCCGCCGGCCAGGCCCTCGACGTGCAGGATCTTGATGCCCTCGATGCGCTCCATCGGCCGCACGGCCTCGCGGATGATGGCTTCGGCCTTGGCCACCAGCGCCATGCGCAGCGCCGAGGCGCGCGCTTCGGGGCTGAGCACGTTCTGCGCCTCGTTCATCATGCGCGTCGCCTCGGCCTCGGCCTCGGCGCGGATGCGCGCGGCGATGGTGCGGATCTTCTCCGCGTCGGCATCCGCTTCCGCCTGCGCGCGGATGGCGGCACCGCGGTCCTCGCTGGCTGCCTTTTCGGCCTTGGCGGCCAGCGTGAGGCGCAGCGCCTCGCGCTCGGCCTGCTGGCGCGCGCCGATGATCTCGATGGCCTTCTTGCGCTCGGCCATCTCCACCTCGCGCGCGGTGAACACCTTTTCCTCGGCGGACACGGCGAGCGCGCGCGCCGCTTCGGCCTCGGCGAGCGCCTCGCTCTGTGCCTTGCTTTCCTTGGCGATGGCAATGGCGCGCTGCTGCTCGGCCAGCTCCAGCGCCTTGCGGCGCTCGATCTCGCTGGCCTGGATGGCGCGCTCCTTGCCGATGCGCTCCTGCTCGATGCTCTGCTCGCTGCGGATGCGGGCGGCGTCGATCGCCTGCTTGGCGGTGATCTGCGCGCCCTCGGCGTCCTGCTCGCGCTGGGCGCGCTCGGCAGCCAGGTCGGCGCGCTGGCGCGCGCGCGCGATCTCGACCTCGCGCTGCTGCGCCAGGCGGGCCTGCTCGGCTTCCTTGTCGATGTCCAGGCTCAGCTTCTCGGCTTCGAGGTTCTTGTTGCGGATGGCGATCAGCGTGTCCTGCTCGACGTCGTTGCGCTGCTTCTTGCGCCGCTCGATCTGCTCGGTCAGGCGCGTCAGGCCCTCGGCGTCGAAGGCGTTGCTGGGGTTGAAGAACTCCATCGCCGTCTGGTCCAGCTGGGTGAGGCTGGCGCTCTCGAGTTCCAGGCCGTTCTTCGTCAGGTCCTCGGCCACCGCCTCGCGCACGCGCTTGACGTAGCTGCCGCGCTTCTCGTGCAGTTCTTCCATCGTCATCTCGGCGGCGGCGGTGCGCAGCGCGTCGATGAACTTGCCTTCCACCAGCTCCTTCAGCTGCTCGGGCTCCATCGTGCGCAGGCCGAGTGTCTGCGCTGCCGCGGCCACGGCCTCGGGCCTGGCGGCCACGCGCACGTAGAACTCGGCGATCACGTCCACGCGCATGCGGTCCTTGGTGATCAAGGCCTTGTCGCGGCCGCGCGCCACCTCCAGGCGCAGGGTGTTCATGTTCACCGGGATCACGTCGTGGATGATCGGCAGCACGAAGGCGCCGCCGTCGACCACCACCTTCTGCCCGCCCATGCCGGTGCGCACGAACGCGCGCTCCTTGGAGCTTCGAAGATAGAGCCAGTGCAGCAGCCACACGACGATGGCGACGACGAGCGCAGCGACGATCAGCGCGAGGATGAAACTGCCGAATTCAGCGCCGGTCATGGGGGTCTCCTGGGTCTAGTCCACTGAGTCAGTGAAATGGCACCCCCCGCCGGGGCGGCAGAGGGCGCAGGCGTAGGCGCGGCGCGCTGCCCTGGCTGGCCGCCAG
>JAEUPD010000055.1 GCA_016788525.1 Rubrivivax sp. | reverse complement strand
GCGGCCCTGTCCACGGCCGACGGCCTGCTGCTGACGATCGCCAACGCGCTGTCGCACGACCTGTACTACAAGATGATCGATCCGAATGCGCCGACCGCGCGCCGGGTGATGATCTCCAAGCTGCTGCTGTTGGTGGTGGCCTTGCTCGCGGCCTTGGTGGCGGCGCAGAAGCCGGCGGACATCCTGTTCCTGGTTTCGGCAGCCTTCTCGTTCGCGGCGGCGGCCTTCTTCCCGGCACTGACGCTGGGCATCTTCTGGAAGCGCGCCAGCAAGTGGGGGGCGGCCCTGGGCATGATTGCCGGCCTGGGCATCACCTTCTACTACATGGCCACCACGCAGCCCTGGCTGCGCAGCGTGTTCGGTGTCACCAGCCCGGTGGCCGACAACATCTGGTGGGGCATCTCGCCGATCTCGGCCGGCGTGTTCGGCGTGCCGCTGGGCTTTGCGGTGATCATCATCGTCAGCCTGCTCACGCCGGCGCCCAAGGCCGATGTGCAGGAACTGGTGGAGCATGTGCGCTATCCGAACCTGAAGCCGGCGCGCTGATCCGGTTCGGCTGGCTGGGCCGGGCCGCCTCCGTGGCGGCCGGCCCGGGCCACCGAAGGCGGCCCCTGGGTGATACCAGGGGCCGTTGTCATTCCTGAGCTATACTCGCGGGCTTTCCCCTTGCCGCACCTGCACTGCCAGGCACCTTGGTCCACCGAGGCGCCGGCACCGACGCCCCGCAGGGCGGCTTCCCCGGTGGCCACGATCCTCGCGGCCGCAGGGAAACCACAAGGAGTGTTCATGCGTCATTACGAGATCGTGCTGCTGATCCACCCGGATCAGAGCGAACAGGTTCCGGCCATGCTGGAACGCTACAAGGGCGCCATCACCGCCGCCGGCGGCAAGGTGCACCGCGTCGAGGACTGGGGCCGGCGCCAGATGGCCTACATGATCCAGACGCTCGCCAAGGCGCACTACCTGTGCCTGAATGTCGAGTGCAGCTACGAGACGCTGACCGAGCTGGAGACGGGCTTCCGCTTCAACGACGCCGTGCTGCGCCACCTGACGGTGGCCAAGGACAAGGCCGAGACGACGCCTTCGATCATGATGAAGGCGGTGGAGCGCGAAGAAGCCCGCAAGGAGCGCCAGGAGGCCGCGTCGGCCTGAGCGTGCGAGGAGCGAGCGAAGCGTTCGCCCCGGCCTGAGCAACGGCACGAGTCTGCGGCGGCATGAACCGCCTCGTGCTCTCGGCCCGGCTGGTGCAGCGTTCGGCTCTGCGCTATACCCCGGCCGGCCTGCCGGCCCTGGACTTGAGCCTCGCGCACGAGTCCATGGTCAGCGAGGACGACCAGCCCCGCAAGGTCTCGATGGAGATGCGCGCGGTGGCCATCGGGGCCGTGACGCAGGTGCTCGGCAAGCTCGCGATGGGGCAGGGCGGCACGTTCGCCGGCTTCATCACCACCTCACGCAACGGACGCGGACTGCTGTTCCACATCAACTCGGTAGAACCTGACGCGCTGACCACCTGAACGCAGGCCTGGCGTCATTCGCACCGGACCCCAACGAATCACATCCCAGACCCTGAAGGAGCCCGACATGCCTCCACCCCGCGGCAAAGGCCGTTTCGGCAAGGACAAGCGCCCCAAGCGCAATTCGCAATCGCTGCTGTTCCGTCGCAAGCGCTTCTGCCGCTTCACGGTGGCCAACGTCGAGGCCATCGACTACAAGGACGTGGATACGCTGCGCGACTTCATCAACGAGAACGGCAAGATCACGCCCGCACGGCTGACCGGCACTCGCGCGTACTACCAGCGCCAGCTGACCAACGCCATCAAGCGCGCGCGCTTCCTGGCATTGCTGCCCTACACCGATCAACACCGCGTCTAGCGTGCAAGGCGGCTGAACCATGCAAATCATTCTTCTGGAGAAGGTCGGCAAGCTGGGCAACCTGGGCGACGTCGTCAAGGTCAAGGACGGCTTCGCGCGCAACTACCTCATTCCCGGCAAGCTGGCACGCCGGGCCACCGACGCGGCCATCAAGGAGTTCGAGGACAAGCGTGCCGAGCTGGAGAAGGCTGCACAGGCCAAGCTCGACGCTGCCAAGTCGTTGGGCGAGCAGCTCGCCGGCAAGACCGTGCGCATCGTGCAGAAGGCCGGCGTCGACGGGCGGCTGTTCGGCTCGGTGACCAACTTCGACATCGCCGAAGGCCTCACCAAGATGGGCCTGGCGGTGCAGAAGGCGCAGGTGCGCCTGCCCAACGGGCCGCTGAAGACGGTGGGCGAGCACGCCGTCACCGTGGCGCCGCACGGCGACGTGGTGGCCGAGGTCACCGTCCAGGTGGTGGCGCAGGTCGACTGACGCTCCACACGGCAGCCAGCCTGCCGCGATACGAGAGGCCGGCCCTGCCGGCCTTTCGCTTTTCTCGGGCATGGAAATATCCCTGCCGAGCCACAACCGGTCCACAGCCTTGTGCACAGGGGCTACCCCCCTTCATGCACAGCCCCGCCGTGGCGCAGGATTCGTTGCACGATGAGCACCCTTACCAACCCGACCGAGGCTGCCACGGCGGCTCGCGACGACGACATCGCCCGCCTGCGCGTGCCCCCGCACTCGGTGGAGGGCGAGCAGAGCGTGCTGGGCGGCCTGCTGCTGGACAACCTGGCCTGGGACCGCGCCGCCGACCTTCTGACCGAAAGCGACTTCTACCGCTTCGAGCACCGGCTCATCTTCGGCGCCATCGCCGCGCTGGTGCAAGCGGGCAAGCCGGCCGACGTGATCACCGTGTTCGAGCGCTTGCAGGCCGCCGGCAAGGCCGAAGATTGCGGTGGCCTGGCGTACCTGAACGCGCTCGCACAGAGCGTTCCGAGTGCCGCCAACATGCGGCGCTATGCCGAGATCGTGCGCGAGCGCGCCATCCTGCGCAAGCTGATCGCCGCCAGCGACGAGATCGCCACCAGCGCCTTCAACCCCGCCGGGCGGGCGGTGCCGCAGGTGCTGGACGAAGCCGAGGCCAAGATCCTGAAGATCGGCGAGGAGGGCTCGCGCTCGCGCCAGGGCTTTCAGAGCATCGACAAGCTGGTCATCGCGCTGCTCGACCGCGTCAACGAGTTGCACGACAACGGCGCCGAAGACGTGACCGGCGTGCGCACCGGCTACTTCGATCTCGACCGCCTGACCGCCGGGCTGCAGAAGGGCGACCTCATCGTGCTGGCCGCGCGGCCGTCGATGGGCAAGACCGCGTTCGTGCTGAACATCGCCGAGCACGTGGCGGTGAAGGAAGAACTGCCGGTGCTGGTGTTCTCGATGGAGATGGGCGCCTCGCAGCTGGCGCTGCGCATGGTGGGCAGCATCGGTCGCATCAACCAGCAGAACCTGCGCACCGGCCGGCTGGCCGAGGACGAGTGGGGCCGCCTGGCCGAGGCCGTGGACCGGCTGTCGAAGTCCAACGTCTTCATCGACGAGACGCCGGCGCTGACGGTGGCCGAACTGCGAGCACGCGCCCGCCGCATGGCACGCCAGCTCGGTGGCCTGGGGATGATCTGCATCGACTACCTGCAGCTCATGAGCGGCAGCAGCGGCAGCGAGGAGAACCGCGCCACCGAGCTGGGCGAGATCTCGCGCGGTCTGAAGGCGCTGGCCAAGGAACTGCAATGCCCGGTGATCGCGCTGTCCCAGCTCAACCGCAGCGTCGAGAGCCGCAACGACAAGCGGCCGATGATGAGCGACCTGCGCGAGTCGGGCGCCATCGAGCAGGACGCCGACGTCATCATGTTCATCTATCGCGACGAGTACTACACCAAGGACGCCTGCAAGGAGCCCGGGGTGGCCGAGATCATCATTGCCAAGCAGCGCAACGGCCCGGTCGACACGGTCAAGCTCACGTTCCTCAAGCCGCTGACCCGCTTCGAGAACCGCGCACCCGAGGGCGCCGAATACTGACGGGCCGGTGGCGCGGCCGACCGCGCGCTTGCACCTGCTTGCCTGGATCAGCGTGTGACTGTATAAACATACAGTCATGCCGAACAGAGAGACCGACACGCCTGCACCAACCGAGGCCAATGTCGCCCGCAAGGGGCGCGGCACGGTGTGGGCCATCGAGCACCGCTTTGCACAACGTGTGCGCGAAGCGTTCGACGACGGATGGGGCACGCCGGCGGTGGCGGCGGCAGATCGCGACGAGTCGCCAGACGAAGAACCGGGTCCGGCCACCCAGGTGATCGAGGAGCACGTCAAGACCATCCTTGCCGGCAACGACTCGCCCGACATCGGATTCGACCTGTCCATCAACCCGTACCGCGGCTGCGAGCATGGCTGCAGCTACTGCTACGCACGCCCCACGCACAGCTACCTGAACCTGTCGCCGGGCATCGACTTCGAGACCCGCATCGTCGCCAAGGTCAACGCCGCGGAGCGGCTGCGCGAGGCGCTGTGCTCGCCGGGCTACGTGCCGCTCGACTTGAACCTCGGCTCGGCCACCGACGCCTACCAGCCGGCCGAGCGCCGGCTGCGCATCACGCGCTCGGTGATCGAGGTGCTGAGCGAGGCGCGGCATCCGTTCTCGCTGATCACCAAGTCGAGCCTCGTCGAGCGCGACCTCGACCTGATCGCGCCGATGGCCGGACGCGGGCTCGTTGCGGTCTACGTCTCGATCACCACGCTCGACCCCGCCCTGGCGCGCCGGCTCGAACCCCGCGCGGCTGCGCCCCACCGGCGGCTGCGAACGCTGCGCACGCTGGCCGACGCGGGCGTGCCGGTGGGCGTGAGCGTGTCGCCGCTCATCCCGTTCGTCAACGAGCCCGAGCTCGAGCGCGTCCTCGAAGCCGCGCACGAGGCGGGCGCCCGCCGCGCCTTCAGCATCGTGCTGCGCCTGCCATGGGAGGTGAACCCGATCTTCCAGCAATGGCTGCAGCAGCACCTGCCCGAGCGCGCCGCCCGCGTCATGGCGCGCGTGCGCGAGATGCGCGGCGGCCGTGCCTACGACGCGCGCTTCGGCACACGCATGACGGGCCAGGGAACCTGGGCGCAGCTCGTGCGCCAGCGCTTCGAGAAGGCTTGCGCCCGGCTGGGCTATTCGCGCGAGCGCCTGGCCCTTGACCGCACGCAGTTCCGCCCCCCGCCACTCAACCCGGCACAGGGGACTCTGTTCTAGGCTCCGCCGGCTGATCTTCGCGCGGCTGGCCTACGCCGCGCAGGTGCATCGCCCCGGGCGCGCGCCCTGAGCGCTGGATGCCAGCGATGTGGTTCACGGCATGCCCCACGCGCGCGGCCAGCGCCGCGGCACGCTCGGCCAGCGTCTCGAGCTCGGGCAACCCGGCCGGCGAGTCTTCGGGCGGCATTCCTGCGGCAACGCCCGAAAGACGCGCGGCGTGCCGCTTCAGCATCGAGCGGGCCAATTCAATCAGGCGCAGGTTCTTCGTCTCCTCTCCGCTGGCCAGCAGGCTGCGCACGGCCTCGGCCGGCGCGCCGGCCATGGCGCGTTCCATGGCGCGCTCGGCGAGGTCGGTGACTTCGGCGTGGCAGGCATGAAGGATGCCCGTGGCCGGGTGGCTGCGGCCGGCGGCGGCCACCAGCACCTCGGTGATGGCCTTGGAGACCGCGAACCGGCGACCGACCGCCTGCACCAGGTGCTCATACTCGACCGGCGATCCGAACGCCCCGCTCAGGCGGTGCGACAGCGCCAGCAGCATCGCGGCGCCCTCCAGGTCGAAGCTGTCGTCAGTCACCTGGCCGGCCAGCTCGGCCACCGGGCCGGCTGCGGCCTGGGCACCCTGCAGCAGCGCCAGGTGCAGCGCCTCGGCGGAAATGACCAGGCGCTCCAGCCGCAGCGAGCCCGCGTGCCGTTCGTGCAGCCGGCGCAGCATGCCCAGTGCCGAGCCCACCGCCCCTGCGTCGCGCTGGTCGTGGCGCAACATCGCGATCAGCAGCAGTGTCAGCGCATCGAACAGGCGCGACTTCATGCCCAGCGACAACGCACGCTCGAGGTGTTCGAGGGCAAAGTCCGACTGCCCGTGATAGAAGGCCAGCGCGCCCGCGTGCTGCTGGCGAAGCAGGCAACCGGGCGTCAGCTCCGTGGCGATGCGGTAGTGCTCGAGCGCCAGGTCGAACTCGCTTTGCTCGACCAAGACCCGCCCGAGCAGGTCATGGGCGTCGGCGTTGCCCCGCTCGTCGTCGAGCACGGCCAGCACCGCACGGCGCGCATGTCCGACATCACCGGCCGCCAGCCGGGCCCGGGCCGAACCCAGCCGGGCCCAGGCCGGCCCGCGGTCCTTCGGCGAGGCGCCGGCCAGCTTGTCGAACAGCATCGCCGCCTCGCCAGGCCGCTTCAGCGTCAACATCAACTCGGCGGCGACGCGGCCGCAATACATCCAGTACGGGGCCCGCTCGCTGAAACGCTTGAGGGCCCGCACCAGCGCGGCCTCGGTCTCGCCGGCATCCAGCGCGCGCAGCACGGCGCCCAGTTCACGCTTGCGCTGGCGCGCCTCGCTCAGGCGCTGGGCCAGCACCACGGCGGTGAAAGGCCGGACGAGCAGAGCGTCCAGCGAAGCCTCGGCGGCCTCGACCACGTGGTGGTAGCTGGCCTGCTCGACGACCATCAGGAACACCGTGCTCGGCGACAGCAGCCGTTCGCGCCGCAGCTCGTCCAGCAGGTCCTGGCCCGACTGCTCCGACTCCTCGAAGTCGCGGCAGCACACCACGATGTCGAAGCGTTCACGCTCCAGCATCACGCGCGCGTCACGCAGCCTCGTGGCGGTGGACACCTGGCCCACGCCGATGTCGCGCAGCTGTGTGGCCCCGACATTGCGCAGCAGCGCGTTGCCCTCCACCAGCAGCGCACGGGCGAGGTGGAGATCCTTGTCGATGGGCACAGGCGGGCAGGCTGCGGTCGGGTGCGATCCCTTGCGGTATCGGCCCAAGGGCACCCGACTTGAGCGCGGCCTGCGGCAGCGGAAGCGCTACTTGAACAGGTCCTTCACCCGGTCGGTCCAGCTCTTGGCATTGGGCGAGTGGCGCTCGCCCGCTTTGCGAAAGCTCTCGTCCAGCTCGCGCATCAGCTTCTTCTGGTGTTCGGTGAGCTTGACCGGCGTCTCCACCGTCACGTGGCAGTACAGGTCGCCCGGGTAGCTCGAGCGCAGGCCCTTGATGCCCTTGCCGCGCAGGCGGAACGTCTTGCCGTGCTGCGTGCCCTCGGGCAGCTCGATCTCGGCCCGGCTGCCGCCCAGCACCGGCACGTCGATTCCGCCGCCGAGCGCCGCGGTGGTCAGCCCCACCGGCACCGTGCAGTGCAGGTCGTCGCCGTCGCGCTCGAAAATCTCGTGCTGCTTGACCCGGATCTCGATGTACAGGTCGCCGGGCGGGCCGCCGTTGGTGCCCGGCTCCCCATTGCCGGCCGAGCGGATGCGCATGCCCTCGTTGATGCCGGCTGGGATCTTCACCTCCAGCGTCTTCTGCTTCTTGAGCTTGCCCGCGCCGTGGCACGACGGGCAGGGCTCCGGGATGACCTTGCCGCTGCCGCGGCAGTGCGGGCAGGTCTGCTGGATGCTGAAGAAGCCCTGGCGCAGGTGCACCGTGCCGCTGCCGTTGCAGGTGCCGCAGGTCTTGGCGCTGGTACCCGGCTTGGCGCCGCTGCCCTTGCAGGTGTCGCAGTTCTCCCAGGTGGGCACGCGGATCTGGGTGTCCTTGCCGAAGGCCGCCTCCTCGAGCGCGATCTCCATCGCGTAGCTCAGGTCGCCGCCGCGATAGACCTGCTGGCCACCGGGGCCGCGCCCGCGGCCGCCGCCGAAGAGGTCGCCGAAGATGTCGCCGAAGGCCTCGGCGAAGCCGCCGAACCCCTCGGGCCCCGGGCCGCCGCGGCCCATGCCCATGTTGGGGTCGACACCCGCGTGGCCGAACTGGTCGTAGGCGGCGCGCTTGTGCGCGTCGGAGAGCATCTCGTAGGCTTCCTTGGCCTCCTTGAACTTCTCCTCGGCCTTCTTGGCCTCGTCACCCTGGTTGCGGTCAGGGTGGTGCTTCATGGCCAGCTTGCGGTAGGCCTTCTTGATGTCCTCGTCGCTGGCGTTCTTGGGCACGCCGAGGATGTCGTAGTAGTCGCGCTTTGCCATGAATGACTCGTTGACCTCTCTCAAGCAGGACCGCCGCAGCGAGTCGCGGCCTTCGGCCCGTCGACTCCACTGCGGCGAGGCTGGGCGGCGGGCCGAAGGCCCGTGCGGCTTACCCCTTCTTCACCTCTTTGAACTCGGCGTCGACCACGTTGTCGTCGGCCGGCTTGGCGGGCTTCGGCGCTTCGCCCCCGCCTGCGCCGCCGCCCGGTGCCGGCCCGGCGGCCCCGGCGGCAGCCTGCGCGGCCTGCGCATCGGCGTACATCTTCTCGCCCAGCTTCTGGCTGGCCGTCATCAGCGCCTCGGTCTTGGCCTCGATCACCGCCTGGTCGTCGCTCTTGAGCGCCTCTTCGGCATCCTTCAGCGCCGCGGTGATCTTGTCCTTCTCGGCCGCGTCGAGCTTGTCGCCGTGCTCGGCCATGCTCTTCTTCACCGAGTGCACCATCGCGTCGGCCTGGTTGCGCGCCTGCACGAGTTCGAGCTTCTTCTTGTCCTCGGCCGCGTTGGCCTCGGCGTCCTTGACCATCTTCTCGATCTCGGCTTCGCTCAAGCCCGAGTTCGCCTTGATGGTGATCTTGTTTTCCTTGCCGGTGCCCTTGTCCTTGGCGCTGACGTGCAGGATGCCGTTGGCGTCGATGTCGAACGTGACCTCGATCTGCGGCATGCCGCGCGGTGCCGGCGGAATGCCCTCGAGGTTGAACTCGCCCAGGCTCTTGTTGCCCACCGCCATCTCGCGTTCGCCCTGGAAGACCTTGATCGTCACCGCCGGCTGGTTGTCGTCGGCGGTGCTGAACACCTGCGCGAACTTGGTCGGGATGGTGGTGTTCTTCTTGATCATCTTGGTCATCACGCCGCCCAGCGTCTCGATGCCCAGACTCAGCGGCGTCACGTCCAGCAGCAGCACGTCCTTGCGGTCACCGCTGAGCACCTGGCCCTGGATGGCCGCGCCCACGGCCACGGCTTCGTCGGGGTTGACGTCCTTGCGCGGCTCGCGCCCGAAGAACTCCTTGACCTTGTCCTGCACCTTGGGCATGCGCGTCATGCCGCCGACGAGGATGACGTCGTCGATCTCGCTGACCTTGACGCCGGCGTCCTTGATGGCGATGCGGCACGGGTCCATCGTGCGCTCGATCAGGTCCTCCACGAGGGCCTCGAGCTTGGCGCGAGTGAGCTTGAGCGTCAGGTGCTTCGGGCCCGATGCGTCGGCCGTGATGTAGGGCAGGTTGATGTCGGTCTGCGTGCTGTTGGACAGCTCGATCTTCGCCTTCTCGGCCGCTTCCTTCAGGCGCTGCAGCGCGAGCACGTCCTTGCTGAGATCGACGCCTTGCTCCTTCTTGAACTCGGCAATGATGTAGTCGATGATGCGCTGGTCGAAGTCCTCGCCGCCGAGGAAGGTGTCGCCGTTGGTGGAGAGCACCTCGAACTGCTTCTCGCCATCCACATCCGCGATCTCGATGATCGAGATGTCGAACGTGCCGCCGCCGAGGTCGAACACGGCGATCTTGCGGTCACCCTTGCCATGCTTGTCGAGGCCGAAGGCGAGCGCCGCGGCCGTCGGCTCGTTGATGATGCGCTTGACGTCGAGGCCGGCGATGCGGCCCGCGTCCTTGGTGGCCTGGCGCTGGCTGTCGTTGAAGTAGGCCGGCACCGTAATCACGGCCTCGGTCACTTCCTCGCCGAGGTAGTCCTCGGCGGTCTTCTTCATCTTGCGCAGCACCTCGGCGGAGACCTGCGGCGGCGCGATCTTCTTGCCGCGCACCTCCACCCAGGCGTCGCCGTTGTCGGCGGCCGCGATCTTGTAGGGCATCAGGTCG
>JAEUPD010000026.1 GCA_016788525.1 Rubrivivax sp. | reverse complement strand
CTTCATGGCGTTGCAGATGTCCTCGTAGCTGGCTTCCTTGTTCAGCTCGACCGTGAGGTCGACCACCGAGACATCGGAAGTCGGCACGCGGAAGGCCATGCCGGTGAGCTTCTTGTTCAGCTCGGGGATCACCACGCCCACGGCCTTGGCCGCGCCGGTGGAGCTCGGGATGATGTTCTCCAAGATCCCGCGGCCGCCGCGCCAGTCCTTGTTGCTCGGGCCGTCCACGGTCTTCTGCGTGGCGGTGGCGGCGTGCCCCGTGGTCATCAGGCCGCGCTTGATGCCGAAGGTGTCGTTGAGCACCTTGGCCACCGGGGCCAGGCAGTTGGTGGTGCAGCTGGCGTTGCTGACGATGGCCTGGCCCTTGTAACTCTGGTCGTTGACGCCGTAGACGAACATCGGCGTGTCGTCCTTGCTCGGCGCGCTCATGATCACCTTCTTCGCGCCGGCGTCGAGGTGCTTCTGCGCCGTCTCCTTGGTGAGGAAGAGGCCCGTGGACTCCACCACCACGTCGGCGCCGACCTCGCCCCACTTCAGCGCCGCCGGGTCCTTCTCGGCGGTGAGGCGGATGCGCCTGCCGTTGACGACCAGCGTGCCGCCATCCACCGCCACCTCGCCCTTGAAGCGGCCATGCACGCTGTCGTACTTCAGCATGTAGGCCAGGTAGTCGGGTTCCAGCAGGTCGTTGATGCCGACGATCTGGATGTCGCTGGCGAAGTTCTGCACCGCGGCGCGGAACACCATGCGCCCGATGCGGCCGAAGCCGTTGATGCCGACTTTGATGGTCATGGCAGGGTCACTCCTTGATGAGAGGCTTGGGTAGGAAGGGTCTGGAGGAATTCGAAGCGGCGGAGCATGCCGCGGGCAGGCTCAGCGGTCGAGGACCTTGCGCACGACCTCCGCGACGTTCTGCGCGGTGAGGTGGAAGAACTTGAACAGCGCGCCGGCGGGCGCACTCTCACCGTAGCGGTCAATGCCCACCACGGCGGCGCAGCCGTACTTCCACCAGCCATCAGTCACGCCGGCTTCCACCGCGATGCGCGGCACGCCTTCGGGCAGCACGCGCTTCTTGTAGTCGGTGCTCTGGCGGTCGAAGGTGGTGGTGCTGGGCATGCTCACCACGCGCACGGCGATGCCGAGTTTGGCCAGTTCGGCCTGCGCGTGAAGGGCCAGCTGCACCTCGCTGCCGGTGGCGACGATGACGGCCTGCGCCGCCTTCTTCAGCCCCACCTCGGCCGGCTCGGCTAGCACGTAGGCGCCTTTGCCGATGTCGTGCAGCGCGGGCTTGGGGCAGTGCGGCAGGGCTTGCCGCGTCAGCAGCAGCGCGGTGGGCCGCGAGGCGTTCGACAACGCCGCGGTCCACGCCACCATCGTCTCGGTGGTGTCGGCTGGGCGCCAGACATCGAGATTGGGAATGAGCCTGAGGCTGGCCGCATGCTCCACGCTCTGGTGCGTGGGGCCGTCTTCGCCCAGGCCGATGCTGTCGTGCGTGAAGACGTGGATCACGCGCCGCTTCATCAGCGCGGCCATGCGGATGGCGTTGCGGCTGTAGTCGCTGAAGGTGAGGAACGTGCCGCCGTACGGAATGAAGCCACCATGCAGCGCCACGCCGTTCATCACCGCGGCCATGCCGAACTCGCGCACGCCAAAGTTGATGTGGCGCCCGCCGTTGCCGCGGCCGGCCAGGTCGAAGCGCAGCGCCGGCGTGTGGCTGGTGTTGGTGAGGTTGCTGCCGGTCAGGTCGGCACTGCCGCCCAGCAACTCAGGCATGAGCCTGGTCAGCACTTCCAGCGCGTTCTGGCTGGCCTTGCGCGTGGCCACCGTTTCGCCCTTGCCCTGCATGGCCTGGATGGCCTCAACCGTGGCCGGCACAAAGTTCGCCGGCAGCTCGCCTTTCATGCGCCGCTCGAACTCGGCGGCCAGCGCCGGGTGCGCGGCGCGGTAGGCCTCGTAGCGCTCAGCCCAGCCGGCCTGCGCCTGGGCGCCACTGCGGCGCGCGTCCCAGGCCTGGTAGGCCGCCTCGGGCACGACAAAGGGCTCGTGCGACCAGCCGAGTGCGGCGCGGGTGAGCTTGATCTCCTCGGCACCCAGCGGCTCGCCGTGCGCCTTGGCGCTGCCGCCGCGATTGGGCGAGCCGCGGCCGATGGTCGTCTTGCACACGACGAGCGTGGGCTTCAGCGGCTCGATCTTGGCGCGCGTGAGCGCCGCAGCCACCGCGGCCGAATCGTGGCCATCGATGGGGCCCAGCACGTTCCAGCCGCAGGCCGTGAAGCGCCGCGCCGCATCGTCCACGTACCACGGCGCCACGGCGCCGTCGATGCTGATGCCGTTGTCGTCGTACAGCGCGACGAGCTTGTTCAGCTTCCATGCACCGGCCAGCGCCGCAGCCTCGTGGCTCACGCCTTCCATCAGGCAGCCGTCGCCCATGAACACGTAGGTGTGGTGGCCAACCACCTCGTGGCCCTCGCGGTTGAACTGCGCAGCCAGCAGCTTCTCGGCCAGCGCCATGCCCACCGCGTTGGCAAGACCCTGGCCGAGCGGGCCGGTGGTGGTCTCGACGCCGGGCGTCACGTCCACCTCGGGGTGGCCGGGCGTCTTGCTGTGCAGCTGGCGAAAGCTGCGCAACTCGCTCATCGGCAGGTCGTAGCCGGTGAGGTGCAAGAGCGCATAGAGCAGCATCGACGCGTGGCCGTTGCTCAGCACGAAGCGGTCGCGGTCCACCCAGTGCGGGTCGACCGGGTTGTGCTTCAGGTGCCGGCCCCATAGCGCCACGGCCATCTCGGCCATGCCCATTGGCGCGCCGGGGTGGCCGGAGTTGGCCTGCTGCACGGCGTCCATGGCCAGCGCGCGCAGGGCGTTGGCCATCAGGCGCGGTGTTTCCGCGGCGGCCGGCTGCTTCGAGTGCGGGGTGGTTTGCGGTTCGGGGCTGGCCATGGCACTCGCTGCGAGGTAGGGGGCGGGGAAGGGGGAAACCAGAAATTCTAGGCGGCGCGCGCCGCCTGGAAGCGACCGCCAACCCCGGCATGCCGTCGCGGGCGGCAGCGGTTCGTATCATGGGCCGATGCAGGGCCTGCACCTGACCGCCGAATTGCACGAGTGTGCCGCCCAGGGGCTGTTGCGCGAGGCGCAGGCGTTGCGCGCCTTGTGCCTGCGCGAGGTGGCCGACGCGGGCCTCACGCCGGTGGGCGAGCTTTTCCACCACTTCGGCGCCGGTGCCGGCGTCACCGGGGTCGTGCTGCTGGCCGAGTCGCACGTGGCCGTGCACACCTGGCCAGAGCTGGGGGCGGTGACGCTGGACGTGTACGTGTGCAACCTGCTGAACGACAACAGCGGTTGCGCGGAGCGGCTGGTGGCGGCGCTGCAGCGGGCCTTCGCGCCGCGCGTCGTGCACGCGCAGCGGCTGGAGCGCGGCAGCCTGGCCGAGCGAAGCTGACGGCCCGAAGCCATGAACGCGCAAGGGCGCCGGCGCCCCGCGCTGCACCTGCGCTGCGGCGCGTGCCCGCAGGCCGTGGCGGGGTGCGCCGGGACGGGGCCGCAGCCCGCTGTGGCCGGACCCCCGTGCGCAACCGCCGTGTTGACGTGGCGCAAGGCCGCCCGGCCGCCACCCTGCGAGCCTTCGGCCCGCTCCAGCCGGCCGCAGCCGGCGCCTTGAAGGAACCCGCCTGCCATGCGTACCGCAGCCCTCGACGTGATCCGCGATGAACACCAGGCGCTGGCCGCCATGCTGCGCTCGATGAAGATGCTGCTCGAGCAGGCGCGGCGCGAACAGGTGCCGCCCGACTTCGGCGTGCTGCGCGCGATGCTGTTCTACGTCGACGAGTTTCCGGAGCGGCTGCATCACACCAAGGAAACCGAGCTGCTGTTCCCGCGCCTGCGCGAGCGTGCTCCCGAGCTGGCCACGACGATCGCGCGGCTGAACAACGACCACCTGCGCGGCGAGTCGGCCATCCGCGAGGTGGAGCACGCGCTGCTGGCCTTCGAGGTGATGGGCGAGTCGCGGCGGCTGCCATTCGAGCAGGCGGTGGAGCGCTACGTCGCGGCCTACCTCGAGCACATGGCGGTGGAGGAAGCCGACATCCTGCCGGCGGCACAGCGTGCGTTCACACCGGCCGACTGGGCCGAACTGGATGCGGCCTTCGCGGCCAACCACGACCCGCTGACCGGGCACGAGCCGGCCGACGAATACCGCGAGCTGTTCCACACCATCGTCAACAACGCGCCCGCGCCGATCGGCCTGGGCAGCGCACGCCGCTGAGGCGAGGCCCGCGCCTTCGAAGCCGTCGGCCGCGCCAAGGCGCGCGGGGGCGGCTGCTGCATCGCCTCGGCAGGCTTCGTTCGGCTCTCAGGCCGGCGGCGGGTCCGCCAGCGGCAGCGTGATGGCGTCGATGCGCGCCAGCACTTGCGGCGTGAGCTTGTCCACCAGCGCCAGGGCGCCCAGGTTGCCTTGCAGCTGGGCGAGCGTCGACGCACCGGTGATCACGGTGCTGACACGAGGGTTCCGCGCCACCCACGCGATGGCCAGCTGCGCCAGCGTGCCGCCAAGCTCGGCGGCGATCGGCTCGAGCTGCGCCAGCGCGGCGTTGCGCGCGGCGTGCGTGAGCCCCTCGCGCAGGAAGGCCATGTTGTCCATCGCACCGCGGCTGCCGGCCGGGATGCCCTGGCGGTACTTGCCCGTGAGCAACCCCGAAGCGAGCGGGCTCCAGGTGGTCAGGCCCAGGCCGATGTCGGCGCACAGCATCGCGTACTCCTGCTCCACGCGCCGGCGGTGGAAGAGGTGGTACTGTGGCTGCTCCATCAGCGGCTTGTGCCACCCGTAGCGGTCGGCGGCGCGCCAGGCGGCGTGGATGGCCTCGGCCGGCCACTCGCTGGTGCCCCAGTACAGCGCCTTGCCGGCGACGATCATGTCGTTCATCGCGCGCACCGTCTCCTCGATCGGCGTGGTGGGGTCGGGGCGGTGGCAGTAGACGAGGTCGATGTGCTCGAGGCCGAAGCGCTTGAGGCTGCCGTCGATGGCCTGCATGAGGTACTTGCGGTTAAGCGTGTCGCGGCGGTTGACGGCCTCGCCTTGGCGATCGAGGCCCCAGAAGAATTTTGTCGAGACGATGTAGTTCAGCCGCGGCCAGCCGAGCTTCCTGAACGCCGCGCCCATGATCTCTTCGCTCTTGCCCAATGCATAGGCCTCGGCGTTGTCGAAGAAGTTGATGCCGGCGTCGTGGGCCGCGGCCAGCATTTCCACCGCGCTGCCGGTGTCGACCTGGTTGTGGTACGTGACCCACGAGCCCAGCGACAGCGTGGACACGCGCAGGCCGCTCTTGCCGAGGTGGCGGTAGGTCATCGAGCTCATCGCGGGTGTTTCGAGGGTGGCCAAGGGTCGCAAGCGTAGCGCAGGCACTGGCTTGCGGGTCTGGGCGGGCAGGTGTTGCGGTTGCCGGCGGGTCCGGGTTGCGGCCATCTGTCGCGATGGTTGCGGCGGGCACAGACCCGGGTGGTCTGCCCTGCCGGGCCCGAGAGCGAGGCCCGGCGTCCGCGCCAGGCTGCGCCTGTCGCGGATGACGGCCGACGGATACACCGTCGGCCTACCCGGCTCGTGCCGAGCCGGGACCCCTGCGCTGCGCTCCGGGGGGCCGCGGGGCCGGGGGCGCGGCGGCGGCGGGGCCCCCGGGCGGGGGAGGCCCCGCCGGGGCCCGCCCCGCCGGCGAATGGCACCCGGGGGTGGGGCAGGGGGT
>JAEUPD010000016.1 GCA_016788525.1 Rubrivivax sp. | reverse complement strand
TGCATCGCCGAGGGCGGCAACATCTACTTCCTGGCCAAGCTGGGCGCCACGCACGGCAAGAGCTTCCAGCAGATGGCCGGCTCGATGACCGGCATGACCGAAGAGGAGTACCGCGACATGATGATCGCCGGCGGCCGCAGCGCCGAGGGCAACCGGCGCCTGGGCGAGGACGGCAGTGCGCAGCCGCACCGCCAGCCGCAGGGCAGCGCGGCCAAGCCTGGGTTCTGAGGGAGAACACGCCATGGCCCGCATCACTGCCAGCGTCTACACCAGCCACGTGCCCGCCATCGGCGCGGCGCTCGACCTCGGCAAGACCGCCGAGCCCTACTGGCAGAAGGTCTTCGCCGGCTACGACTTCAGCAGGCAGTGGCTGACGCAGAACCGGCCCGATGTCATCTTCCTCGTCTTCAACGACCACGCCACGGCGTTCAGCCTGGAAATGATCCCCACCTTCGCCATCGGCACGGCGGCCGAGTACGCCGTGGCCGACGAGGGCTGGGGCCCGCGCCCGGTGCCCCGGGTGATGGGCCACCCGGAGCTGGCCAGCCACATCGCGCAAAGCGTCATCCAGGACGACTTCGACCTCACCATCGTCAACAGGATGGACGTCGACCACGGCCTGACGGTGCCGCTGAGCCTGATGTGCGGCGCGCTCGACCCGTCGCGCGACAGCTGGCCCTGCCCGGTGATCCCGTTCGCCGTGAACGTGGTGCAGTACCCGGTGCCCAGTGGCCGCCGCTGCTTCCACCTCGGCCGCGCCATCCGCAGGGCCATCCGCAGCTACGACCAGCCGCTGAAGGTGCAGATCTGGGGCACCGGCGGCATGAGCCACCAGCTGCAGGGTGCGCGCGCCGGGCTCATCAACCGCGAGTGGGACAACCGCTTCCTCGACCGGCTGATCGCCGAGCCCGCCCAGCTGGCCGAGCTGCCGCACATCGACTACGTGCGCGAGGCCGGCAGCGAGGGCATCGAGCTGGTGATGTGGCTCATCGCGCGCGGCGCCATGAGCGACATCGACGAGGGCGGCGCCGCTCCGAAGGTGGCGCACCGCTTTTATCACGTGCCCGCGTCGAACACGGCGGTGGGCCACCTCATCCTCGAGAACGCCTGAACCCGGAGAGCCGTTCCATGTCCACCACCATCAAGGCCGCGCTGGCCGGTGCCGGCGCCTTCGGCATCAAGCACCTCGATGCCATCAAGAACATCCCCGGCGTCGAGGTTGTCAGCGTCATGAGCCGCGAACTCGGCAAGACGCAGGAGGTGGCGGCCAGGTACGGCATCGCGCAGGCCACCGACAACTTCGACGACATCCTCGCCAACAAGGCGGTTGAGGCCGTCATCCTGTGCACGCCCACCCACATGCACGCCGCGCAGGCCGTGGCCTGCATGAAGGCGGGCAAGCATGTGCAGGCGGAGATTCCGCTGGCCGACAGCCTGCGCGACGCCTACCGCGTGCTGCAGATGCAGGAGAACACGGGCCTCGTGGCGATGTGCGGCCACACGCGCCGCTTCAACCCGAGCCACCAATGGGTGCGCCAGCGCATCGTGAAGGGTGAGTTCAACATCCAACAGATGGACGTGCAGACCTACTTCTTCCGGCGCACGAACATGAACGCGCTCGGCCAGGCCCGCAGCTGGACCGACCACCTGCTGTGGCACCACGCCGCGCACACGGTGGACCTGTTCGCCTACCAGGCGAGGAGCCCCATCGTGCGAGCCCATGCCGTGCAGGGGCCGATGCACCCGACGTTCGGCATCGCCATGGACATGAGCATCCAGCTGAAGGCCGCCAGCGGCGCGATCTGCACGCTGAGCCTGAGCTTCAACAACGACGGGCCGCTCGGTACCTTCTTCCGCTACATCGGCGACACCGGCACCTACCTCGCGCGTTACGACGACCTGGTGGACGGCAAGGAGCAGAAGATCGACGTGTCCAAGGTCGACGTGTCGATGAACGGCATCGAGCTGCAGGACCGCGAGTTCTTCGCCGCCATCCGCGAAGGCCGCGAGCCCAATGCCAGCGTGAGGCAGGTGCTGCCGTGCTACGAGGTGCTGCACGATCTGGATCGGCAGCTGGCCTCGAGCCTCTGACCTTCTGACGCGCCGCTGCGGCCGCGCGCGTGCGCCGCCGCCGGGGCGGGCGGCGCGTGGGGTTGCCGTGCAATCGGCGCGGCCTCCATGCGGCCGCCTCGCCGGCTTGCTCAGAAGTTGTGTCGCAGCCCGACTTCGAACCCGCGCGAGGTCTGCCCGCCGAAGTAGTTGGCCGCCGTCGACACGCCGCTCGTCGCCGGGCCGCCGGGCACGGCGAACGCGGCGGCGGCCTTGTTCGCGACCTGGGCGACGTGGCCATAGAGGGCGGTGCGCTTGGACAGGTTGTGCACGTAGCCGGCACCGAGCAAGGTGGCATCGTTGTCGCTCAGCGCCGGCGTGGCGCCGGTCTGGTCGGCGCGCAGGGCGGTCAGCTTGATGACGCCCGCGCCCAACGGCACCGAGGCGGCCAGCAGCGTGTTCGTCAGACGATCGGTGCGATAGGCCCAGCGCCGTTGGCCCAGGCTCGCGCGGACAACGCCGAAGTCGTACGAGCCGCCCCAGGCTTCGTCGGTGAAGGCGAAGCCGCCGTTGGCGTTGCGCGTCTTGTAGCGCGCGACAGCGACGCTGATCTTGGCGTTGGCCCAGCCGAGCCGACCGCCTTCACCGCGTGTGGCGCCGGCGCCGGCGGTGCCGCCTTCGCCGGCACTGACCATCAGTGCGCCATGGACACCGCCGAGGCCACCGGGCAGGAAATACTCGACGGCGTTGCTCACCCGCAGCGTGGGGTTCTGGGCTGCCGCGTCGGCGGTGGCGCCGAACGCCTGCCCGAGCGCGCGCGCCGAGAAGACCGAACGGAACGTGTTGGCGCTGGCCACGCCGAGGGTCGTGAACGGGTCGATGGCGGTCCACAGCAGGTGCGTCGGCACCCAGTCGCGGCCGAGGCGGATCTCACCGTAGTTCGCGTGCGCGAGGCTGACTGTCGACTGCCGGTCCCAGAACGTCGAGTTGGCGGTACCGGTGTCGCCGAGGATGGTGGTGTCGAGGAGGAAGCCGGCGCGCAGCCCGCCGCCGAGGTCCTCGACGCCGCGGATGACGAGCTTGCTCGTCAGATTGGAGCCGCTCACTTCCGAGCTGACGCTGCCGAGGCTGCCGTTGCGGACCTGGCGCACGCCGACATCGAGCGTGCCGGAGATCGTGACGGACGACTGCGCCTGCGCGTGACCACCGGCGAGGGCCAGCGCCGCCGTCAGTGCTGCGGCTCGGGGTAGGGAAGGGGTGCGAGATGACAAGGGGGTCTCCAATCTTGCTTTCACGGACAGGGGTTCAGTCGGGCTTGAAGCCGGCGGCCTTCAGCAGCTGCGCGCCTTCGGTGACCTCGGTGGCGATGTAGCGCCTGAACTGCTCGACGGACTCGGTCACCGGCTCGATGCCAAGGCCGGCCAGCGCGCCGGACTTCGCGAGCTCGGTCGTGGCGGCGTTGACCGCGGCATTCAGTGCGGCCACGCGATCGGGCGGCGTGCCCTTGGGCGCCCACACGCCGTACCACGAGTCGTAGGAGAAATCTGGGAGGCCGCTTTCCTTGAACGTGGGCACGTCCGGCGCCACCCCGCTGCGCCTGCCCGAGGTGATGGCGATCGGCCGCACCTTGCCCGCCCTGGCCATCGGCAGCAGCGAGATCATCGAGTCCAGCAGCATGTCTGTGTGCCCGCCGGCCACGTCCATCAGCGCGGGCTGCGTGCCCTTGTAGGGCACGGTGGCGAAGCGCACCTGCGCCTGCCTGGCCAGCATCAGTGTGGCCAGGTGGCTCGGTGCGCCCGCGGCGGGAATGCCGGCGGTCCACTTGTCTGGCTGCTGCTTCATCGCGCTGACCACGTCGGCGAGCTTGGTCTGCGGCTTGGAGGGGGCCACCACCAGCATCAACGGCGCATTGCCGGTGCGCGCCACCGGCGCGAAGTCGGTCTGCGGGTCGTACGGTGGTTGCGCCAGCACCTGCTTGGCCAGCACATGCGTCGCGGCGGAGAACAGCACGGTGTAGCCGTCGGCCGGCGCTGTCTGCACGGCCCTGCCACCGATGGTGCCGCTGCCGCCGGCCTTGTTCTCGACCACGACGGTCACGCCGAGCTGCTTCTGCAACTGCGTGCCCAGCAGGCGCGCCGCGGCGTCCACGCCGCCGCCCGCGGCGAATGGCACCACGATCTTCAGCGTCTTGTCGCGTTCCGGGAACGGGGTGGCTTGTGCCACCCACGGGGCTGCCGCCGTAGCCAGCGCTGCCAGCCAGGGGATGAGTCGCATCTCGCGGTCTCCTTCATGCATCCGTTCGAAGGCCTGTGGGTGGCGCGGGTTTCAGACCACGCGGTTCAGGCCCGCCGAGGCCATGGCCCCGGCGATCTCATGCTCGGCGCCGGGCGCCAGCGGCAGCAGCGGCGAGCGGACGCTGGCGTGCTCCAGGATGCCGCGGTGCACCAGCGCCCACTTGAGCGCCACCGAACCTTCCATGTGCGAACCACGGTGGTAGACGTTGGCCGTCACCGGCAACAGGCGGTCGTGCAGTTCGCGCGCCTTCTTGTAGTCCCGGGCCTTGCCGGCGGCGATCATCTCCACCAGCGGTTCCGGGGCGATGCAGCCGTAGCCGACAAGCGCGCCGTCCACGTCGAACATCGTGTGCAGCAGGTACTCGTCGTGGCAGGTGAGGATCTGCAGGTCCGGGCGCTCCTTGCGGATGACGGGGATCTCGCGGTCCCAGCGCTTCATGTTGCGTACGCCGTTCTTCATCGCGAACACACCAGGCTGCGCGGCGATGTCCAGCTGCGTCTCCAGGTCGTAGGTGCACTTGGTGGCGTCGGGGTACTGGAACAGGATCAGCGGCAGCCCGCTCGCCTCGTGGATGGCCTTGTACTTGTCCTGCGGCGCGCCCTTCTGGTAGCCGAAGCGCAGCCAGCCGTGCGAGGGGTACACGAGGCCGGCCTTGGCGCCGGCCTTCACGGCGCGCTTGGCCTCCTCGGCGGCCACCTTCGTGCCCTCCAGCGTGATGCCGGCGATGATGGGGATGCGGTCGCCCACCGCCTCGCGGAAGGCCTCGATCACGCGGCACTGTTCGTCGCGCTCGAGGAACGTGCCTTCGCCGGCATGGCCGAGCACCGTGAGGCTCTTGACGCCGTTGACGCCGGCCAGCCACTTGCCGAGCCGCTGGATGGCGGGGTAGTCGACGGCACCGTCGCGTGTGAAGGGGGTTACCGGTGCGGGGTTCAGGCCGCGCATGTCGAACGCTTGCATCTCGGGTCTCCGGTCGTGCCGGCGGGCCGGCGGGGGTTGGTGGGCGGAACTGTAGGAATCGCCCAGTTCTGCGCCTAGATAGACTTCGCAGCTACCAGACTTGCCGATTCAGGCAAGGCGGCGGCATCGGTTCCTTGGAGCGCGCATGAACGTCCAGGCCGTGAGGCTGTTTCTCGAGGTGGCCGAGGCCGGCAGCCTCAACCGCGTGGCGGCACGCCGGCAGACGGCGCAATCACACGTCAGCCGCCAGATCACCGACTTCGAGGGCCAGTGCGGCGGGCGCCTGTTCCGCCGCACGGGGCGCGGCGTCGAGCTCACCGAGTTCGGCGAGCGCGCGGCCGCCCGGCTTCGCCACTGGTTGCAGGAGACCGATCAACTGGTGCAGGAACTGCAGTCGGCGTCCGGCCACCTGATGGGCGAGGTGCGCCTCGGGGTCATCCCCTCCGCGGCGCATCCGCTCACGACGCACCTGCTCGAGCGCCTGAGGGCCGAGCATCCGGGCATCCGCCTGAGCGTGGCCGAAGCGCAGGGTGCCGAGCTCGACGCCATGCTCGATAGCGGCGCGGTCGATCTCGCCATCCTGTTCCGCTTCCAGAAGCCCAGCGGCCGCGAAGAGACGGCGCTGTGCCGTGCCGACACCTACCTCGTGTCCGGCCCAGGCGATGCGCTCACTGCGGCGCCGACGCAGAACTTCGCGCGCCTGGCCGGCCTGCCGCTGGTGCTGCCGCGCCGGCCGAGCCACTGGCGCAACGCGCTCGACGAGGCCGCGCGCAGCCTCGGCTTCAAGCTCGAGCCGGTGGCCGAGGCCGACTCGCTGACAGTTCAGAAGGAACTCGTCACCCGCTTGCCCGGCGTGTACTCGGTACTGGGCCCCTACACGATCGCCGCCGACCTGCGCGCCGGCCGCCTCCAAGCCACGCGCCTTGTGCGGCCCGGCCTCATCCGGCACGTGACCCTGGCGTTACCGCGGCAGGGCAAGTCATCGCAGGCCAGCCGGATGGTCGTGCAGCATATCCGGGCGATCGTCGGGTCCTGGGGAGACCAGCTCACGGAGTCCTGACCCGCTCACCGGCGCGCGGGCGCTGGCCCCGAACCGTCTCCAGGGGACTGGCGCAGTGGTCGCGCACATCGAGCGGATCAACAGCAAGCCCGAGAAGACCGCGCGGCGCCCCAACCGCAAGGGCAGCCCCGTCACACGCAGGCCCTGAGCGCTTGTGCCTTCGAACCTACCCTGCCGGCCGGCGATGGGGTTTGTCCGCGAAGGTGGAAGGCGACGCAGTGGCGCCTACGGCATCATGATGCACTCCAAATGGCATCATGAATCCCAGCCGCCGCCATGAGAACCACCGTCACCCTCGAACCCGACGTTCAAGCCCTGTTGCGCGAGGCCAGCCTTCGCAGCGGGAAGCCGTTCAAGCGGATCCTCGACGACGCGGTGCGCACCCCGTTGAAGGCCGGCCAACGCACAGCCGCCGCCCCCGTGCCCGAGTGGCCGAGCCTCGACATGGGCGCCCCACTGCTTGACCTGACCAAGGCCATGGCACTGGCCGACGAACTGGACGAGCAGCGCCGATGATCCTGCCCGACGTCAACGTGCTGCTGCATGCGGTGAACCGCGGCGCCCCGCAACATGGGGTGGCCCATGCCGTGCTCGCCGAGGCCAACCGCCACGGGCCGGTGGCGCTGGCGTCGCCTGCGTTGCTGGGGCGGACGCGAATCTGGCGGCGCTGGCCATCGAGCGTGGGGCCACGCTGATGAGCTTCGATGGCGACTTCGCGCGTTTCGCGGGGCTGCGATTCAAGCACCTCCGGTAGTCGCCCGCACCGGCCATGGATGCCCACCGCGTCGAACTGCTGCAGCGCATGCCGGTCTTCGGCGCGCTGGACGAGCGCGCGCTGCACCTGCTGGTGGAGGGTGCGCGCAAGACCGAGGTCGCCGCCGGCGACTGGTTCTTCCGCGAAGGCGACGAGGCGCGCTCGATGTTCGTGCTGGAAAGCGGCACCGCCGTCGTCACGCGCCAGTGGCAGGGCCGCGAGGTCGAACTCAACCGCTTCGGCCCCGGCGACTGCTTCGGCGAGATGGCGCTCATGGACCTGCACCCGCGCAGCGCCGCGGTACGCGCCCTCACGCCCTGCGTGGCCATCGCCTTCGGGCCTGACGAGATGATGCGGCTGCACGAGGCCGACCTGGAGCAGTTCGCGCTCCTGCAGATGAACCTCGGCCGCGAGGTCAGCCGCCGCCTGCGCGCCACCGACGAGCTGCTGTTCCGCGCCGCGATGGGCGAGATGCCGCAGGCGCCGCCTGATTTGCGCTGATCCTGGATCCGGCAGTCGACGAGTCGTCGAGTCGGCTGGCATGGCCTGCGTGCCGCAGTTCTTGCGATGGCTGTGGCATGCACAGACCCGGGTGGCCTGCCCTGCCGCGCCCGAGGGCAAGGCCCGGCGTCCGCGCCAGGCTGCGCCTGGCGCGGATGACGGCCGACGGATGCCCCGTCAGCCTGCCCGGCTCGTTCCGAGCCGGGACCCTTGCGCTTCGCTCCGGGGCGCCGATCGCCCTCGGGCGCGGCAGGGCAGACCGCCCGGGTCGGTGCAGGCACCGTCGGTGGCATGCCACGCCTTCGGATGCCGCCTCGGGCTGTCGCAGAGGTCCGGCCCGAAGCGCCTCGCCGCGCGGGGCGCGAT
>JAEUPD010000266.1 GCA_016788525.1 Rubrivivax sp. | reverse complement strand
GCGGCCAGTGGTGCAGCGGGCCGGGCGAGCCGCCTCGGGCGGCGCAGTGAGGTCGTGGGCAGTCGCATGGTGGGAACTCCTGGAAGGACCGCCCGAGCCTAGCCGCCCCGGCCCGCGGCGTCTGCCATGCGCCGCACTCGGCGTGGCGTCGATGCCGCACCGCCGGCTGGCGTGGCGGGGCTGCTGCCTAGAATCCGCCGCCATGAGCGAACCCGCCGCCCCCAAGCGCGCCTCGTCCCGGTCGGCCACGCGCCAGGGCGAGTACGCCGAAGCCTCGATCCGCGTGCTCAAGGGCCTCGAGCCCGTCAAGCAGCGGCCGGGCATGTACACCCGCACCGACAACCCGCTGCACATCGTGCAGGAGGTGCTGGACAACGCCGCCGACGAGGCCCTGGCCGGCTACGGCCGCCGCGTCGCGGTGCTGCTGCATGCCGACGGCTCGGTCTCGGTCGAGGACGATGGTCGCGGCATCCCGTTCGGCCTGCACCCGGAAGAGCAGGTGCCGGTGCTCGAGATCGTCTTCACCCGCCTGCATGCCGGAGGCAAGTTCGACAAGGGCGCGGGCGGTGCCTACAGCTTCTCGGGCGGGCTGCATGGCGTCGGCGTCAGCGTGACGAACGCGCTGGCGAGGCGGCTCGCGGTGACGGTCCATCGCGAGGGCCAGGTGGCGACGCTCGCGTTCGCGGGCGGCGACGTCGTCGAGCCGCTCGCGGTGCGCAAGGCGGCGGCCGGCGACCGCCGCCAGGGCACGACGGTGCGCGTCTGGCCCGACGCGAAGTACTTCGAGAGCGCCGAACTGCCGCGCCACGAGCTCGTGCACCTGCTGCGCAGCAAGGCCGTGCTGATGCCGGGCGTGACGGTCACGCTGGCGACCGAGAAGAGCGGCGACACGCAGACCTGGCTCTACAAGGGTGGCCTGCGCGACTACCTGCTGCAGACGCTGCCCGCCGACCCGCTGATCCCGCTCTTCGAAGGCGAGCAGTACGCCTCGGGCAGCGAGGCCGAGAACGTTGCCGAGGGCGAGGGCGCGGCCTGGTGCGTGGCCTTCACCGACGAAGGCGCGCCGGTGCGCGAGAGCTACGTCAACCTGATCCCGACGGGGGCCGGCGGCACCCACGAGGCCGGCCTGAAGGACGGCCTGTTTGCCGCCGTGCGTGGCTTCATCGACGTGCATGCGCTGCTGCCCAAGGGCGTGAAGCTGATGCCCGAGGACGTGTTCTCGCGCGCGAGCTTCATCCTCTCGGCCAAGGTGCTCGACCCGCAGTTCCAGGGCCAGATCAAGGAACGGCTCAATTCGCGCGATGCGCTGCGACTGGTCTCGTCCTTCGTGCGCCCGCCGCTCGAGCTGTGGCTGAACCAGCATGTGGACTACGGCAGGAAGCTGGCCGAGCTGGTGATCCGCCAGGCGCAGACCCGTCAGCGCGCCAGCCAGAAGGTGGAAAAGCGCAAGGGCTCCGGCGTGGCCGTGCTGCCCGGCAAGCTGACCGACTGCGAGAGTCGCGACCTGGGGCTCAACGAGCTCTTCCTCGTCGAAGGCGATTCGGCCGGCGGCAGCGCCAAGATGGGCCGTGACAAGGAGACGCAGGCGATCCTGCCGCTGCGCGGCAAGGTGCTCAATTCGTGGGAGGTGGAGCGCGACCGGCTCTTCGCCAACAACGAGATCCACGACATCGCGGTGGCGGTCGGCGTCGACCCTCACGGCCCGAACGACACACCCGATCTCTCCGGCCTGCGCTACGGCAAGCTCTGCATCCTGTCCGATGCGGACGTCGACGGCTCGCACATCCAGGTGCTGCTGCTGACGCTGTTCTTCCGCCACTTCCCGAAGCTCGTGGAGCGCGGGCACGTGTGCATCGCCAAGCCGCCGCTCTTTCGCATCGACGCGCCGGCGCGTGGCAAGCGGCCGGCGGCCAAGATCTACGCGCTGGACGACGGCGAGCTCGAAGCGGCGCTGGACAAGCTGCGCAAGGAAGGCGCGCGCGAGGGGTCATGGACCATCAGCCGCTTCAAGGGCCTGGGCGAGATGAACGCCGAGCAGCTGTGGGAGACCACCCTCAACCCTGAGACGCGGCGCCTCGTGCCGGTGGGCTGGGGGCACAGCGCGACCACGACCTTCGACGCCACCGTCAAGGTGCTGACGCAGTTGATGGGCAAGGGGGAAGCCGCGGCGCGGCGCGAGCTGATGGAGCTGCACGGCGACGCGGTCGAAGTCGACGTCTGAGCCGCGCGGGGCTTCGCGCACTGATTCACGCCACCCCCTAGAGGATGGGGGCCGACCTCGTGTAAACGCTGACCGGTATGGCCAGGCGCGACGAAACAATCCTGCAACCTTCCACATGACCTGGAGAGCTGCGGATGTCGCGTTTCGGATCTTCCCTCGCCGCCGCCACCTGCGTGGCGCTGCTGGCCCACGGCGTGGCCAGTGCCGCCGACCGCGAGCCGGCGGCCGGGCACAAGCGCATGATCGTCGCCTTCAAGGCCGGCGCAGAGACGGCGGGGCGCCAGGCGCTGGCCGGGTTTCGCGGCCGCGTGCAGCGTGAGCTGCCGGCGCTGCGTGCCGCCTCGGTGGAGCTGCCCGAGGCCGCCGTTGCCGCGCTGGCCCGCCACCCGCACATCGAGTACGTCGAAGAAGACGCCAAGCGCTACCCGATGGCGCTGACCAGCCCCTCGACCACGCCGTACGCCAGCGGCCAGCTCGAGCCGTGGGGCATTCGTGCAGTGCAGGCGCACCTGCTGCCGCAGGCCGACAACCTTGCCGGCAACCGCAAGATCTGCATCATCGACTCGGGCTACGCCATGGGTCACCAAGACCTCCCGGGCAGCAGCAAGGTCACCGGCTACAACGGCAACCTGCCCTGGGACCAGGACGGCGACGGCCACGGCACGCACGTGGCCGGCACCATCGCGGCGCTGAACAACGCGGGCACGGGGGTCGTGGGCGTGCTGCCCGGCGCAAGCATCACCCTGTACATCGTGCGCGTGTTCGGCAATGACGGCGCCTGGGCCTACTCGTCGACGCTGGTCGACGCGGCCACACGTTGCCAGAACGCCGGTGCCAACATCATCAGCATGTCGCTGGGCGGGCCGGTTTCCAACCGCAGCGAGCGCACGAAGTTCGACCAGTTGCTGGCGGCCGGCATCCTGCCGATTGCTGCGGCCGGCAACGACGGCAACACGCGCACTTCGTATCCGGCCGGCTATGCCAGTGTGGTGTCGGTGGCTGCAGTCGATGTCGGCCGGGCGCTGGCGTCGTTCTCGCAGCGCAACAAGGATGTCGAGATCGCGGCGCCGGGCGTCGGCGTGCTGTCCACGGTGCCCATGGGCACGGGCCTGCTGGGGTCGGTGGCGTCGGGTACGCTGGCGCCCGAGGCCTTCCCGCTGGATGGTTCGCCCAACGCCACGGCCACCGGGGCGCTGTTCGATTTCGGCATCGGCAGCGCGGTGAACGCGGGTGCGGCGGGCAAGGTCTGCCTGATCGCCCGCGGTACGGTGGACTTCGCCGCCAAGGTGAGCAACTGCCAGGCCAGCGGTGGCATCGGGGCGATCATCCACAACAACGTCGCCGGGGCCTTCACGGGCACACTGGGCACCACGGTGACCGCCATCCCGTCGGTGTCGATCTCGCTGGAGGACGGCAACGCGCTGAAGGCCACGCGCCTCGGCCAGCCGACCACGGTGTCGGTGGCGCAGGCCAACTACGCCTACTACGACGGCACGTCCATGGCCACGCCCCACGTCTCGGCGGTGGCGGCGCTGGTGTGGAGCTACTTCACCCCGGCCGCACCGACGGCCGGCCGCACCTGCACCGCGACGCAACTGCGCAACTCGCTGAACAAGTCGGCCATCGATCTCGGCACCGCCGGGCGCGACACGAGCTTCGGCTATGGCCTCGTGCAGGCCCGCGCCGCCTACGACCGCATCGTGTCGCTGGGCTGCGGCAACTGACCGGCACGCCGGCCCGGGCCGCCGGTGCCGCGCCGACGGGCGCCTCGTGGCGGCAGCTGGCCGGCGCGCGCGAGGCGGCTGGGGCATGATCGGCCTGCCCCGGGAAAGTGCCCGATGACCGCCACCCACGCCGCAACCGCCTTGCCCCTCGTGCGCCTGCGGCCCACGATGCTCAGCGACCTGGACTACGTGCTGTCGGTGGAGACCGATGCGCGCAACCTGCCGTTCATCACACCGTGGGAGCGCACGCAGCACGAGGCGGCGGTGCGCATCCCGGACTTCCGCCACTTCATCGTCGAGAGCGGGCGCAACGACGAAGAGGGTGCGCGCGAGGGTTTCGTCATCCTGCAGGGCTGCCGCAACCCGCACCGCAGCGTGGAGCTCAAGCGCATCGTGCTCAGCCCCGGCGGCCATGGCCGCGGCCTCGGCCGCGCCTGCGTGCGCCTGCTCAAGCGCATGGCCTATCGCGACCTGCACGCGCACCGCTTCTGGCTGGACGTGAAGTCGCTGAACACGCGGGCGCTGGCGCTCTACGCCAGCGAAGGCTTTGTCGAGGAAGGCCGGCTGCGCGAGAGCGTGCGCCTGATCGGCGTGGGCGCCCTGGGTGATGGCGCCGGCTACGACACACTCGTCGTGATGAGCCTGCTGGACCGCGAGTACGAGGCGCGTGTGGCGCTGGGGCTGGAGTAGCGGCGGGCCGCAGCGCGCGCCCCGGCCGTCGGCGCAGGTCAGGTCCGATCAAGGGTGATCAGGGCCGGTCTGTCACGCCGGCCAGCGCCACCGCCTCCACCTCGATCATCAGCCCGAAGTGCAGCGCCGGCACCGGCACCACCGCGCGGGCCGGCCGGTGCTCGCCGGCCCATTCCGCGTAGATGGTGTTGAAGGTGCCCCACTGCTCGATGTCGGTGAGGTACACGCGCACGTGCAGCAGCTGCGAGACGGTGGTGCCGGCCGCTTCGAGCGCGGCCTGCACGTTGGCCAGCACCTGCCGCGCCTGCACGTCGAAAGACTCGCCGCCGAGCCTGCGCCCCTCGGGGGTGACGGGCAACTGGCCGGCGATGAAGACCAGCCCCGCGCCGGCCGCGGCATGGCTGTAGTGGCCCGCCGGTGGAGGCGACGTGCCGGGGTTCGAGAGGATGGGGCGCATGTCCGGCACTGGCGTCGAAGCGTTCCGGCCGCCCGGTCAGTTGCCCGCGGCGGCCACCAGCGCCTGCCAGCGCTTGATGAAGTCGCCGCGCTTGGCTGCCGCCTCTTCCTCGTCGATCGGGAACACCTTGATGCTGCTCAGGGCCGGCAACTGCACATGCCTGGCCACATCGATGTCGCTGCGCGCCGGGCGGCGGAAGGCGGCCAGCAGCAGCTCGGTCTGTGCTTCCTTGCTCAGCAGGTGGTCGCAGGCCTTCTTCGCCAGCTCGCCGGCCGGCGCGCCCTTGATCAGTGCGAAGAACTCCGGCGTGGTGAATGTGCCGTCGCTCGGGTAGACCAGCGAGATCTCCTTCTGCCCGCCGGCCACGTAGGCGTAGGCGTTCGACTCGAACGTCAGGCCGACCGCGAACTCGCCCTGGCCCACGCTGCGCAGCACGGTGGCCGCGGCGCTGGTGACCTTGACGTTGCCGGCCAGGCGCTTGAGCCCGTCGGCACCGAGCATCTTTTCCACGCCCCACAAAATGGTCAGCGCGGTGGAGCTGTTGGCCGGGTCGGCGATGATGACCTTGCCCTTGTACTTCGCGTCCAGCAGGTCGGTCCAGGTCCTGGGCGCGGCGCCGCCGCCCAGCTGCTTGGTGTTGACCATCGCCACCGCGACGTGCAGGTTGGCCGCCGACCACAGGTTCTGCGGGTGGTGCAGGCCGGCGGGAATGGCCGCCAGCTCGGGCGAGCGGTAGGGCTCGAAAAGCTGCTTGAACGCACCCAGCGTGTTGGCCGAACTGCTCCAGAAGATGTCGCCCTGCGGCTTGGCGGCCTCGGCCTCCAGGCGCCGCAGCAGCTGCCCCGAGCCGCCGGTGATGGCCGAGAGCTTGACGCCGGGCAGCCGCTTGCCGGCGGTTTCCACCACGGCTTCGAAAGCCTGCTGGTTGTTGGAGGTATAGATCACCACCGAGCCGCTTTGCGCCAGGGTGGGCAGGGCCATCGTCGCCCCGAAGCCGGTGAGGCCGGCCAGTGCCGTGCGGCGGTTGATGGGGTGGGTCATCGCAGGTCTCCTTGGGGTTGTGAGGGCAGGGAAAGCGGGTCAGGACTTGGTCAGGACTGGTCACGACTTGGAGGCGAACAGGTCGAGCTTGAACAGCCGCGTGGCCACCACGATGGGCAGCACGATCACCGCGATCAGCAGCAGCCCGTAGGCCGAGGCCTGCGCCATCAGCCCGCTGTCGATGAGGCGGAAGATCTGGATCGGCATCGTCTCGCGGCCCCCCGAGTAGACGATGATGCTGGCGCTGAGCTCGGCCACCGTGGTGGTCCAGGTCAGCACCGCGGCGGCGGCGATGGCCGGGGCAATCAGCGGCAGCACGACGCGGAAGAAGGTGGCCAGCGGCGGCACGCCCAGGCTGATGGAGGCTTCCTCGATCGAGTCGGGGATGTTGTAGAGCGTGCTGGACGCGTTGCGCGTGCCGAACGGCAGCCGCCGCACCACGTAGGCCAGCACGATGATGGCGCCGGTGCCGGTGAGCGGCAGCCAGCCGGTGTTGAAGCTCATCAGCAGGCCGATGCCGATGACCGTGCCCGACAGCGCCAGCGGCAGCGCGGTGAGGTAGTCCAGCAGCGGCGTCAGCGCATTGCGCTTCTTCACCACGAGATAGCTGATCAGCACCGCCAGCGTGATGCCGATGGCGGTAGCGATGGCGGCGTAGGCGAGCGTGTTCAGCAGCGGGTCGATGGCGCGCGTGAACACGCGCTCCAGGTGTGCGGTGGTCCACTGGCCCCAGCGCATCACCGGC
>JAEUPD010000260.1 GCA_016788525.1 Rubrivivax sp. | reverse complement strand
CGCGCGAAGTGCACCTCGACATCTTCGGCATACAGCCGCGCCGCCAGGCCGTGCGCAAGCTGCAACGCGCCCTCGCTGATGGCCGGGATGTCGCCGGTGATCACGCCCAGCGACAGCGCCGCCGGGTAGCAGAAGCAGTGGATGCGCTCCAGGCCCGGGCACAGGTGCCCTTCACGCGGCTGGAACTCGAAGTCGCGCCCGAGGTCGGGCGAGGCGGCCAGCTCGCCGTCTTCCTGCCCCGCCGGCGGTTGCCAGCGGTGCTGCCACAGCCGCACATGCGGCGCGATGTGGCGCAGCATCGGCCGTGCTTCCCAGTCGAGCGAGAAGCCGGTGGCGAAGATGAGGAAGTCCAGCTCGATCGGCCCGGCCGAGGTGCGCACGACGAACGCGCCGCCGCGTTCCTCGGCGCCCTGCACCGCACAGCCGAGGTGAAAGAAGGCGTTGGCATGCCGCGCCACGCGCTGCGTGCTGTTGCGCGGCGGGGGCACCTGTTCGACGTTGATGTAGTGGCGGTAGCGCCACTTCCACGCGTCGGGCAGCCGGCCGTAGCCGTGCACGAAGCCGGGGTTGCCGGCGCCCTTGCCCTTGTTGATGCGCGGGATGTCGGGGCGGCGGATGAGCAGGTGCACGCGCGCGGCACCGCACTCCAGTGCGGTGCCGGCGCTGTCCATGGCCGAGGCGCCGGCGCCCACCACGCCGACGCGCAGGCCGCGCAACGTGCCATGGTCCAGTTCGTCGGCCGAGTGCGCCCAGCGCGAGCGTGGCAGCGCCTTCGCCCAGGCCGGCACCCAGTGGCCGCCCAGGCCGGCGCGGCCGGTGGCCAGCACGCAGCGGCGGGCGTAGACGCTGTCCAGGCGATGGCCCTGCTGCGCGTGCGCGAGGCGCAGCTCGACCAGCCCCTCGTCGCCGCGCGGCAGCACGTCGGTCACGCGCTGCTGGTTGTGCACCTCGAGCGCGAGCACGCGCCGGTACCAGCGCAGATAGTCCATCCACAGGAGGCGCGGGATCTTGTCCAGCACCTCCCAGGCGGGGCTGCCGAACTGCGCCTCGAACCACGCGCGGAAGGTCAGGCTGGGCAGCCCGAGCGCGGGCCCGGCCAGCTGCTTGGGCGAGCGCAGCGTCTCCATGCGCGCCGTGGTGGCCCACGGGCCTTCGAGGCCGGCCGGCGCCTCGTCGACGATGTGCACGGCCATGCCGCGGTGCTTCAACGCCGCGCCGAGCGCCAGCCCGGCCATGCCGCCGCCGATGATGGCCACGTCGGCCACCGGCTGCCCCTGGTGCATGCGCTCGGGCGTCCAGCGCGCCGCCGGCAGTTGCAGGCAGGCCAGTTCGTAGGCCAGCCGCTGCTCCAGCGATGCCAGGTCGCGGGCCGGTGCCGGCGCAGGTGGCGTGGCAAGGTCGGAGGGTGGAGTCATCGGCATGTCGGGGTTTGCACCTTCTCACCGCGCCAGCGCCTGCACGCCCGCATCGGGGCCGTGGCGTTCGATGGCCGCCGCGGCGGCGGCGATCGCCGCATCGAGCAGCGGCGCGCTCACCTGAAGGGCGGTGGCCTCCTCGCGCGCCAACCGCAGGTCCTTCAGCAGCAAGGCTAGCGTGAACGTCACCGGCCCTTCGCCGCCCAGCATGCGCGGCAGGTAGCTGTCCAGCAGCATGCTGCGGGCGGTGCCGTCGGCCAGCGCCGGCAGCAGCGCTTCGGCAGGCACGCCCGCGGCGCGCGCCAGCCGCGCCCCATCGGCCAAGCCGAGCAGGATGCCGGCCATCAGCGTCTGGTTGAGGAGCTTGAAGCGGTAGCCGCTGCCGGCCGGCCCGCAATGGACGAGTTTGTTGGCAAAGGCCAGCAGCAGCGGCCGCGCACGGTGCAGCGCCGCCGCGTCGCCGCCGACGAAACCGGTGAGCGTGCCGCGCATCGCGCCGGCCACCCCGCCGGTCACCGGCGCCTCGAGGCTCTGGTGGCCGTGGGCGGCGGCCAACCGTTGCGCAGCGGCGGCCACGCGCGGTGCCGCGGTGGTGAAGTCGATGAACAGCGTGCCCGGCCGCGCCCGCGGCATCATGGCCTGATGCAGCGCGCCCACGTCATCGCTGCCGGTGACGATGGTGCAGACGATGTCGGCGCGCTCGGCCAGCGCCTGGGCGCTGTCGGCCCACTCGACCGGGGCGACCGGGGCGACCGGGGCGACCGAGGCGACCGGGCCGACCGAGCTGACCGGGCCACTCGCGCCACTCGGCCCTTCGCCGCCCGCCCAGGCCGCCTCGGCCACGGCTTCGGGCCGCCGCGCCCACAGCACCAGCGGCCAGCCGGCCGCGCGGACACGTTCGGCCATCGGCGCGCCGATGCGCCCGAGGCCCACCCAGCCGATACGTTCGCGCCGCGCGTCGGCTTCGCTCATCGCACGGCCTGCATCGAACGCCGCTTGTCGCCCGGCAGCGCCTGGTCGGGCCTGTTCACTGCACCTGGATCTTCGCTTCGCGCACCACGCGGCCCCACTTGTCGATCTCGGCGGCCAGATGATCGGCCAGCTGCTTGGCCGTGCCGCCCAGCGGCGTGGCGCCGATGTCGGTCAGGCGCTTGCGCACCGCCGGGTCGGCCAGCGCCTCGTTGGTTGCCGCGTTCATGCGCTCCAGCGCAGCGGCTGGCGTGCCTTTCGGCGCCAGCAGCGCGAACCAGGTCGAGCTCATCAGCCGTGGCGCACCCAGTTCCACCATCGTGGGCACATCGGGCAGCGCGGGCGAGCGCTTGTCGGCCATCACGCCCACGGCGCGCACGCGGCCGGCCTTCACCTGGCCGGCCACGCCGGGGATGAGCTGGAACATCAGCTGAATCTCACCGGAGATCAGGTTGGTGACCGCGTTGCCCGGGTTGGAGAACGGCACGTGCACCATCTGCGCGCCGGCCTCGCGGCTGTACAGCTCGCCGGCCAGGTGCATGCTGCTGCCGATGCCGGTGCTGCCGTAGCTGAGCTTGCCAGGGTGGGCCTTGACGTGCCGGGTGAAGTCTTCCAGCGTCTTCACCGGCAGGTCGTTGTTGACGACCAGGATGTTGGGCACGTCTGCGATCAGCACGATGGGCACGAAGTCGCGCTGCGAGTCGTAGCCCATCTGCTTGTACATGGCCTGGTTCACCGCCAGCGTGCCGGCCCAGGAGAACAGGAAGTTGTAGCCGTCGCCCGGGGCCTGCGCCGCCGCGGTGGCGCCGATGTTGCCGTTGGCACCCGGCTTGTTGTCGACCACGAAGTTGGCGGGCAATCGCCTGCCGACCTCTTCGGCCATGATGCGCGCGATGGTGTCGCCGGTGCCGCTGCCGCCGGGCGAGGGCACGATGAGGCGGATGTTCCTGCCGGCGGCGGGCCAGTCGGCGGGCGTCTGCCCGAGCGCCGGGGCAGGGCAAAGGCCGGCGGTCAGGGCCAGCACGGGCAGGGCCGTGGCAGCAGCAACGCGTGGCAGCGCCACGCGGCGCGCAGCAGCGATCAGCAGGGAACGCATCGGTCGTCTCCTCGTGTTGTCTTGGGGTCGCGCCCGCGATCTTGTCACGGCCGCCCGACCCCGGCCCGAAGGTTGGCCATCGCCGCACGCTGCACCCCTCGCCGCGCCGCGTGCCGCGCGACTCGCCGCGCGACGCGCTGCGCCGCCTGCCGCGGCTCAGCCCGGGGCGGCCGCGTCAGCCGCGTCGTCGCCCGGGGGCAACACGAGTTCCAACCTCTCCAGCTCCGCGGGGCCCAGCTCGGTGACCTCGAGCTTGTGGTCGACGAAGAAGGAGGAAATGACCGCCGTTCCGGGCTGCGTGGGCTCGGCACCGGTCTTGTGCTCGATGGCATCGAGCAATTCGGCCAGCAGCCGCGACACCCCCGGCGGGGCTGGCGGCGCCACCAGGCCGTCGATCTGGCGCAGCATGATCTGCAGGCTGGCCAGCGACAGGTCGAGCAGGAACGCGGGTTCGTCGTGCGCCAGGAGCTGCTGCTCCAGCGCGACCAGGTGGGTGAACACCCGCCGGCTCTCGGCGCGGCTGCCCAGCAGTTCCCCCAGCGCGCGGCCCATCTGCCGCGTGGGCGGCTGGGCAGCGGCACCGCGACCCGCCGCCGCGCCGGGATGGCCCGCGGGGTTCCCTGGCGGGGTGGCGCCGGCGCCCGGCCCCGCGGCCGTCTCGGTGCGCGCCAGCTCGACGGTGAACTTCCCGCCCTGCCGGCGCAGGCGCAGCTGGTCGACGAACACCGCGCGCCACAGCCGCGCGGGCGACAACGCCGACAGCACACGGGCGGCGCGGTCGGCCGCAGGGGTCTCGTCGCGGCGCGGGGCGGAAGGCGGGGTGGAGGGTTTGGACGTGGGCCGGGCCATCCCTTCACCATCGGCACGGCCTGCCTAAACTGGAGCCCCTCACTCGCCTGACCGCCCTGGCGCGGCGGTCGTTGTCGGCGCACCCCGCTGCCACCCACCCGATGTGCCCCACATGCCCCCGTCAGACCTCTCGAGCCGCGCCCGGCGACTGCTCCCGCGCCGTGACGCCCTGCGCCGGCTGGCCGCTGCGGGCCTGGCCATGACCACCGGCATCGACCCGGCGGGTGCCGACGCCTCCGGCCGCGCGCTCGGCTCGTACTACGCGCGGCACATCACCCTGGCCGGCGGCCAGGCCTTCGTGTGGGAGGGAAGCGAGGCACCGCGCGCGGCCTGGCGCACGCTGGCTGACCTCGTGCAGGCCGGGGCCAGCCAGCGCGCCTGGTACCTGCTGCGCGCCCAGGGCGACCTGCTGCGCTCGGCCGATGCGGGCGAGGCGGCACCGCGCCTGCTGATGCGCGGCGCCGTCAGCTTCGCCGCCGGCCAGTCGGGCTGGTTCGCGCTCGATGCCGCGGCCGCCCTGTGGTACGGCGCCACTCCTGGCGGCGCAGCCGATGCCGCGCCGGTGCGCTTGGCTGCCGAAGTCGCCACGGCGTGCATCGGCGACAGCGCCGACTACTACATCACCCACGCCGGCGAGCTGTTTGTCAAGGGCCTGGCGCACCGCGGCCAGTACGGCGACGGCAAGCTCACCGCCACGCCGCACTTCGTGGCCACCGCCGGCAACGCGGTGGCCGTGCGTGCGCACACCGGCCACGCCCTGCACCTGAAGCGCGACGGCAGCGTGCACGGCACCGGCGGCAACCGCTACGGACCACTGTCTTCGCACGGCCTGGGCGACAAGGCGGACCGCTGGGGACCCATCTTCGAAGGCGCCGTGGCGATTGCCACGGGCTCCCGGCACTCGCTGGCCGTGCGCGCCGACGGCAGCCTGTGGGCCTGGGGCGAGGGCTTCGAGATTCCGCCGAGGAAGATCTTCGACGGCGTGGCCGAGGTCGCCGCGGGCGACACGGCGACACTGGCGCTCACGCGCAGCGGCGAGCTGTGGCAGTGGGAGCGTGGCGGCGCGCCACGGCGATTGCGCGCGGGATGACCGGGCGGCGCAGCCCGCCCCGCCCCGTCAGGGGCGCCACCCACGACACCGTCAGGGGCGCCAACCGCAACACCGTCAGGGGCGCCCCCCGGCACCGCCTGGGGCGCCGCCCGCAGTACCGCGCTCAGCGCACCAGCGCCATCGAGATCCACGGCTGCCAGGCCAGCAGCGCCAGGCAGCCGAGCATCATCAGGATGAACGGCACCGCGGCCCGCACCAGCAGGCCGAACTTCTGCTTGAAGGCACCCATCGCCACCAGCAGGTTCAGCCCCACCGGCGGCGTGAGGAAGCCGACCTCCAGGTTGACGATCATGATGATGCCGAACAGCACCTTGTCCACGCCGTACGCCGCGGCCAGCGGCGCAAGGATGGGGCCGAGGATGAGGATGGCTTCGCCGCTGGTCATGAGGCAGCCCACGGCGAGCAGCAGTGCGTTGACCAGCAGCATGAAAAGCAGCGGGCTGTCGATCCAGCCCTTCATCGCCTCCACCAGCGCCAGCGGCACGCGGTGCTCGGTGAGCACCAGGTTCAGGCTCAGCGCCACCGCCAGCAGCGGGAACAGCGTACCGCCGAGCTTGCTGGCTTCCAGCACCACCTCGTAGAACTGGCCGGGCTTCATTTCCCGGTGCACGCAGGTCTCGATGACCAACGCGTAGACCAGCGCCACCGCCGCGGCCTCCAGTGCCGAGAAGTAGCCGCTGTAGATGCCGCCCAGCAGGATGGCCGGCATCAGCAGCGCCCACATCCCCTCGCGCAGCGAGCGCAGCAGCAGCGCCAGGTCGAACGGCTGCGTGGGCACCTTGCGGTTCACCACCATCGCATGCATGGCGAACACCGCCAGGATCAGCAGGCCGGGACCGACGCCGGCGATGAACAGGTCGACGATCGACGTCTCGGTGACCAGGCCGTAGAGGATGAGCGGAATCGACGGCGGGATGATGATGCCCAGCGAGCCACCGGCCATGACCACGCCCAGGGCATAACGGTTGTCGTAGCCGGCGGCGCGCATCGCCGGGTACATCACGCTGCCGATGGCCAGCATGGTGACGATCGACGAGCCCGAGATGGCCGCGAAGATGCCGCAGCTGAGCACGCAGGCCACCGCCAGGCCGCCGGGCAGCGGCCGCGTCAGGGCCTGCGCCACGCCGATCAGGCGGCGCGCGGTGCTGCCCTTGGTCATCACGCCGCCGCACAGCAGGAACATCGGGATCGACAGGATCAGCTCCTTGTCCAGCGAGACCCACATGTCCTCGAGGATGTAGTCCAGCTGGCCCTTGCCCCACACCAGGTGCACCACCGCCGCCACCGCCAGCAAGATGACCAGCAGCGGCTGGCGCAGCCACAGCAGCGCCAGCAGCAGGCCGGCAATGAGCAGGGCGCCGGTCATGTCGAAGCTGCGGCGATCAGGGTTCGCGGCATCTTCTTACTCCTGGAACTCCGGCGGTGCCGGCCGCGTGGCCGGCCAGGCCGCGAAGATGAAGTAGCGCAGGGCCGCCGACGCAAAGCCCAGCGGGATGAACGCCTGCACCGGCCACGGCGAGACGTTGATCACCGCGGCCAGCACGCCCGACTGACGGGTGGCCAGCACGAACACCACGCCGTACCAGGCCACGCCCAGCAGGAAGGCGCCGGTCACCACGTCGGCGATGCGGTTCATCGCCGGGCCCAGACGCTGCGGCACCCAGCCGAAGCACACGCGCGGCACCAGATGCACGCCGGTGGCAGTGGCCACACCGATGCCGGCGAACGAGCCGATCACCAGCGCGAAGATGGCCAGCTTCTGCGAGCCGAACAGGCCCGTCGCGCCGACCTTCACGCCCAGCGCGTTCATCACGGGGCCGTAGAACTCGCGGCCGACGACGTCGATCACGAGCACCGCGGCGATGAAGACGAAGCAGGCCACCGCCAGCCAGCACTCGGCCTGGTGCCAGCGGCGCAGCAGCGTGACGACGGCCGCGGGGGCCGTGCCGGCGTTCATGGCTGCGCAGGTGCGCGGGCGGGGCTACCTGGCCGCCTCGCAGGCCTTCTTGCCCGCCTCCATCAAGGCGAAGAACTTCTCGCCGTCGGCACCCAGGTCCTTGGCCATCGCGCCCCAGAAGCCGCCGAGCGCCTTGCGCCATTCGGCGCGCTGCTCGGGCGTGGTCTCCACCACCGTACCGCCGGCCTGCTTGTGCGCACCGGTAAGCGCGGTGTCCACCGCGCGGATCTCGCCGCGCAGCAGCGCCGAGGGGTGCTTGACGCGGTCGCGCTCGATGGCCGCGCGCGAGTCGGGCGGCAGCTTGTCCCACACGCCCTTGTTCATCACGGTCACGCCGGCGGCGTCCCATAGCGGAAGCTTCACCATGAACGGCGCGATCTTGTTCAACCCCGAGGGCAGGTAGAACGCGTAGGGCGTGGGATAGGTGTCGATGAGTCCGGTCTGCATCGACGAGCCGACCTCGGCCACCGCGGTGGGCACGGGGTTGGCGCCCATCGCCTTCCAGAACTCGTTGTTCTGCTTGTTGGTGACCACGCCCACCTTGATGCCGCGCACGTCGGCCGGCGTGACATAGGCCTTCTTGCCGGGCAGGTGCACCGGGCCCACCTCGCCCCAGCCGATGAACTTCAGGTTCTTCCTGTCCAGCGCGTTGTGGGTGTACTTCGCCACGTGGTTGTCGAGCACGCAGTCGCGCTGCGCGGTGCTGGCGAAGTACAGCGGCAGCTGCAGCAGCGCCACCTCGGGCACCTGCAGCGCGATGGCGCTCAGCGTGAACGAGCCCATCTCGATGCGGCCGCGCGAGATCTGCGCGATGGCGTCGTTCTCGCTGCCCAGCTGCGAGTTGTAGAACGGCGTGATCTTCAGCGCCCCCTTCGATTCCTCCAGCACGCCGGCGGCGGTGCGGTCGATCTGCTTGGCCCACGGCGAGGTGGGCGGCGCGGACGAGGCGAACTTCACCTCCACCGGCTGGGCCGCTGCCAGCGCCGCGGCGGCGGCCAGCGGCAGCAGGGCCAGTCGCGACGCCGGGCCAGACGAAAGGCGGCCGCGGCGGCCGGCGCGGTTCAGCTTGTGCATGGGGCATGTCTCCTTGGGTGTTCAACTGCCGGGCGCCAGGTCTCGGCCCGGCGCGGTGCGGCGCGTGCAGGCAGTGTTGCAGCAGCGGCGCGTTTCAGGCATCGGGGTAAGGCCGAGGCCCGACGACGGCGAAGCTGCGGTCGAAGCGCTCGACCAGGCCGAACAACTCCAGCAGCGCGACCACGCGCCCCCGGACCTGCAGCCGACCGGCCTGGAAGGCCTCGGGGAACTTGGTGCGCTGCATCGAGATCTCGTCCAGCAGCGAGCGCTCCAGCGTGATCGACGCGTCGGCGCCGGGGTCGGCCACGCCCAGGCGGTGCGTCATCGCGCCGTTCTCCAGGTTCAGCAACACCTGCTCGCCGGTGTCGCTGAAATGCCAGTGGATGCGCAGGCGCTTGCCGGCGGCCTTGGCGCCATCGATGCGGATGGCGAGGAAGTCGAACCACAGGTCCAGCGGCAGCGCCTTGACCATGTCGGCGCTGGCCGTGCCGGTGCCCGGCAGCCTGGGCGCGCCGTGGCGCAGCTCGAGGGCACCTTGCAGGTAGGCGTTGCGCCAGGTGGCCGACTCGGCCTGGTAGCCCAGTTGCTCCAGGGCATCGGCGCACAGCGCAGCGGCCTCGTCGGCCGGCGACGCACCGGCGTGCACGAGCAGGGCGCCGACCTCGGCCACCCAGCGGTACTCGCCGCGCTCGAAGTCGGCGCGGGCGCGTTCGAGCACCGCCTGCGCACCGCCCATGTACTCGACCATCTTGCGCGCCCGCGCCGCCGGCGGCAGCGGGTCGAGGTGCGCCGGGTGGCCGTCGTAGGCGCCGAGGTAGCGCTGCACCACCGCGCGCACGTTGTGCTTCACGGTGCCGTAGAAGCCGTGGCAGGCCCAGTCGCGCTGAAGGCTCTCGGGCAGCTGCAGCACCTCGGCGATCTCGCCGGCCAGCCAGCCACGGTTCATCCACCTGAGCGTCTGGTCGTGCACGAACTTGTACAGGTCGCGCTGCCGCGCGAGGAAGCCTTCCAGCGCCTCGCGCCCCCACACCGGCCAGTGGTGCTGGGCGATCAGCACGTCGCTCGCATGGCCGTAGCGCTGCAGCGCGCCGTCCAGGTAGTGCGCCCAGGCCCGGGCGTCGCGCACCTGCGCGCCGCGCAGCGGCAGCAGGTTGTGGAAGTTGTGGCTGGTGATCTCGGTCATGTTCAGCACCCGCAGGCCCGGGTGATGAACGATCAGCTCCGAAGGTGCCTCGGCCCCGGGGGTGAGCTCGAACACGCACTCGATGCCGTCGATGACATGGCGCTCCACCGCCTGCTCGATGGTCAGCGTGGGCGGGATCAGCGTCACCGTGCCGGTGGAGACGTTCTTGCCCAGCCCCGCGTCCACCTGCCCGAGCGGGCCGCGCGGCAGCAGGGCGCCGAACTGATACAGCGCACGGCGCGACATGGCATTGCCGGCCAGCACGTTCTCGCTCACCGCCTCGGCCATGAAGCCCGCCGGCGCGATGACCTGCACGCGGCCGGCCTTCACGTCGGCCTCGTCGACCACGCCGCGCACGCCGCCGAAGTGGTCGGCGTGGCTGTGCGAGTAGATCACCGCGCGCACCTCGCGGCGTGGCCGGTGCTGGAAGTACAGCTCGAGCGCGGCGCGCGCCACTTCGGTGGAGATGAGCGGGTCGATGAGCACGAGGCCGGTGTCGCCCTCGATCACCGTCATGTTCGAGATGTCGTAGCCGCGCACCTGGTACACGCGCTCGGTGACCTTGAACAGGCCGGTGATCATGTTGACGCGCGCATGCCGCCACAGGCCGGGGTGCACGCTGTCGGGCGCCTGCTCGTCACCGAGGAAGCCGTAGGCCGCGAGGTTCCACACCGGCGCCCCGTCGGCGCGCTGGATGACGCCGGCCGGAATCGGCGCGATGAAGCCGCGCTGTGCGTCGTCGAACGACTGCGTGTCATCCAGCGGCAGCCAGCGCCGCGCCGCGTGCTGGCATTGGCGCGTGAAGGTGGTGGCGGGTCGGGCGCCGGGCGGGTTGTGGTTCAGGTTCATGCCGAAGGTTCCCCGGTCGTTCACTGCCGCGCGAGTTCGGTGCCGGCCTGGGCCTCGGCCCCGGCCGTCACCGAGGCCATCGGCCCGAGCGCGACGCTCACCTTGAACAGCCGGCCGGTGAACACAAACGGCGCGGCGTAGTGCGACACCGCCGAGCCGCGGTCCAGCCCGATGTCCAGCCCGCTCCACGAGGTGAGCGTGTTGAAGCCGTGCGCGCATTGGCGCCGGCCCACCGCTTCATCGTCGATGGTCAGCGTGACCTCGCGGTGCGCCGGCACGCGAAAGCTGCCGCCGACCGGCATCTGCCGCTGCACCCAGGGCCCCAGCGTCACCGTCACGCCCAGCCGCTGGCGGCCGGGGCGCAGTGGCCGCTCCGAGCGCAGCAACTGGTGCTCGCCGCCGACATTGAGGTCGTGCACGAGGTGGCCGCCTTGCACGTATAGGCTGTAGCCCGAAGTGGCGTCGCCGTGCGCGACGAGCACCCCTTCGCAGCCCGCCTCGGGCACCAGCACCTCGGCCTCGATGCGGTAGTCGCGGCTGCGCAGGTCGGGTGCCACGTCGGTGGGCAGATGCCCCATGCCGGCGTGCAGCACGAACTGCGTGCGCGCGCCCTGCACGCGGCGGCCGTTTTCGGCGAAGCGCTCGCCGAAGCGGTCATCCAGCGGCAGCACCTGGCAGCGCTCGGCCTCGCGCCACCAGGTGTCCACGAGCGCGGCCAGCCGCTGCGGCTGGGCCGCCGCCAGGTCGAAGTTCTCGGCGAAGTCTTCTTCCAGGTGGTACAGCTCCCACACGTCGTCGTCGAACGGCCGGCCCTTGGGGTGGAAGGCCACCGCCTTCCAGCCCGCGTGCCACAGGCCGCGGTGGCCGAACATCTCGAAGTACTGGGCTCGCGCGCGCGGCGGCGCGGCGGCGTCGTGCAGCAGCGGCGCGAAGCTCTCGCCTTCCAGCGGCAGGCAGGTGCGGCCGGCTCGCTGTGCGGGCGCTTTCAGTTCGAGCAGGTCCAGCAGCGTGGGCACGAGATCGACCGCGTGCCTGAAGCCGTGGCGCAGCTCGCCCCGCGCCGCCAGGCCCCGGGGCCAGCTCACCACCAGCGGGTCGCGGATGCCCCCGCCATGCGTGTTCTGCTTGTAGCGCTTCAGCGGCGTGTTGGCGCACATCGCCCAGCCCCACGGGAAGTTGCTGTGCGTGTGGGGGCCGCCGATGTCGTCGATGCGCGCCACCTTCTCCGGCGGCAGCTCGGGGCGCAGGTTGTACGGCCCCATCGCGTTGACCATGCCGATCGGCCCGCCTTCCTGGCTGGCGCCGTTGTCGCTGAGCACGCAGACGATGGTGTCGTCGAGCTGGCCGCTGGCTTCGAGAAAGGCCCACAGCCGGGCCAGCTGCTGGTCGAAGTGGTCGAGCATCGCGGCGTAGGCCGACTGCAGCCGCGTGGCCAGCGCCCGCCCCGGGGGCGGCAGCGACTCCCAGGCCATCACGCCGTCGTTGCGCGGCGGCAGCGTGGTGCCGGCGGGCACGAGGCCAAGCTCGATCTGCCGCGCCAGGCGTCGCTCGCGCTCCACGTCCCAGCCGTGCGCGAACATCGCGTCGTAGCCCTGGATGAGCGCTGCCGGCGCCTGGTGCGGCGCGTGGCAGGCGCCCGGCGCCAGCCACAGGTGCCAGGGCCGCTCGGGGCGGTCGGCGGCGTGGTCGCTCAGGTAGCGGATCGACTGATCCACCAGGTCGGCACTCAGGTGATAGCCGGTGTCGAATCCGCCGGGCGGCGCCACCGGCGTGTTGTCGCGCACGAGTTCCGGCGCGTACTGGTCGGTCTCGGCATCCATGAAGCCGTAGAAGCGGTCGTAGCCGCGCCCGAGCGGCCAGCCGTCGAAGGGGCCCGTGGGGCCGGTCTCCGACAGCGGCGTGACGTGCCACTTGCCCACCATGTAGTTCGCATAGCCGGCCGGGCGCAGCATCTCGGCCAGCGTGGCTGCCTCGGGCGCGATCTTGCCGCGGTAGCCGGGGTAGCCGCTGTCGAAGTTGGCCAGGCACCCCATGCCCACGCTGTGGTGGTTGCAGCCGGTCATCAGCGCGGCGCGCGTGGTGCTGCACATCGCCGTGGTGTGAAAGCCCGTGAGCCGCACGCCGCGCGCGGCCAGCGCGTCGATGGTGGGCGTGCGGATGGTCGAGCCGTAGCAGCCGAAGTCGGCGAAGCCCACGTCGTCGAACAGCACGACGAGCACGTTGGGCCGCTTCACCCCATCGGAGTGGCCCGGCCCGGGCGGCCACCATGGGCGCGACTCGGCAACGGTGCGGCCGATGTGGCCGGCAAACGGGGCATGCGGCATGGCGGGCTCGGAGATGGGCTGCCCCATCGTAGGCGCGCCAGCCCGGCGCGGCCATCCGCAGTGGCCCGACGCGCCCCGGGGCCGCCGTTCAGGCGTAGGTCGACTGCGGAGAGGTGGGCGCGAACCCCTGCCGCTGAAGGGTGCGGCCGCCGACCAGGTCGAGCAGCTCGTCGCGCTGCAGCGGCAGCGTCAGGAACGCATCGATCTCGGCCAGCCCCAGCGACGACGCCGAGGCCATGCCCACCAGCGCCTGCGGCGCGCCCACCATCACCACGGCAGGCGGCTCGCGCCCGCGGTCGGCGGCCGCCAGGCGCAACTGCAGCGCCAGGCGCGCGGCACCCTCCTGCCCGTTGCCTGCGTGCAGGAAGGCAAAGCGGAAGCCGCGGGCGTTGACACGGTCCAGCGCCTCGGCCGCATCGCGCGCGCGGTGCACCGAAAAGCCGAAGGGCCCGATCTCGGCCACGAGGAAGCGGAACACTTCCTCGCCGGCATCGACCACCAGCACATGCTCGACGCGCGCCGCGGTCGGCCGTGGCGGCAGGCGCGGGCGTGGCGCGCCGGCGGGGGCCGCCGCCCGGTGCGGCGGCAAGTCCTGGAGATCGATGGCCTCCGCGTCCCCGAGCCCGACCAGCGTGATGCGTTCATGTGCGGGCATCAGCGGCGGGCCTGGCGGTGCGGTGGGTGCCTGCATGACCGCCGCATCCGCCCGGCCGGGCGGCTCCATTGCGGGTCGGCGCTTCGCACGGCCTGACAAGGGCCGTGCCGGCGGCTCGGGCACCTCATCGCGCGGCGGACCGGGTGGCGGGCTCGCCGCCTCGGCAGCGGGCTGCAGAAGCGGCGGCGCAGGGCACGGGGTCGGGGTCGGGCCGGCGAAGGCTGCGGGCGCCGTCACGGCGGCTGCGGCGATGGTTGCCGTGGCCGCGGCAACTGTCGCTGTGGCTGCGGCACCGGCGACTGTGGCCGCGGCCTCGCGTTCGCGTTCGGGCTCTCGATCGCGTTCGCGTTCGCGTTCGGGCTCTCGATCACGTTGGCGCTCCGGCGTGGGCGTGGGCGCGGGCACCTGCGCAGTCACGGCGACAGGCACAGGCGCAGAGCGCGGGTCCGGCGCCACCTCCGGCGCAGGCCGGGCTGCGGCGGCCCCCGCCCGCTCCGGCGGGCTCGGCGGCACCACGCCTTCGCGTTCAGCTTCCACCCCATCGGCCGACACCCGCAGCCGGTCGATGCGCGAGAACAGGCGCAACACGTTCAGCGGGCGCGGCCAGTGCAGCACCGCGCCCGGCAACGCGCGGCTGCCCACGGCGACGATGCGCAGGCTGCCCGATGCATCGTCGGCGCGGGCCAGCAAGGCATGTGCGGCCAGCACCGCCTCGTCGCCCTCGGCATCGGTGTCGACCAGCCACAGCTGGGCCTTCTCGGGCCGCGAGACCTGGGCGTATGCAGGCTCGCGCTTCGGCGCAAGCCGCAGAAAGGCCTCCAGGGCGGCACGCTCCTGGGGCTTGAATCCCAGGAGCGCGATGCGCGTGGGCGGGCTCATCGCGAGACGGTCCTTGTGCGAGACGGCGGTGCCTCGCTATCGGCCACCGCGCGCCGAACCTGAGCCCACCGGCGCGGGCCGGCGGGAACTACGGCGCGGCCATGCCGCGCACGGGGCGGAAGGCGCCGCCGCAGCTCACGCCACCGCGCGCGCGATGCGCGCGCGCACCCAGGCCGAAAACAGCTCGGCGACGATGACGATGCCGACGATGGTGAGGATGATGGCCGCCACCTGCCGGCTCTCCACGCGCTGCACGCTCTCGCGCAGGTAGTGGCCCATGCCGCCGGCGCCGAAGAAGCCGACCACGGTGGAGGCGCGGAACACCACGTCCCAGGTGTAGATGGCGATGCCCGCCCAGGCCACGCGCACCTGCGGCAGCACGGCGAAGACGAAGGTCTGCAGGTGGCCGGCACCGGTGGCGCGGATGGCTTCCACCGGGCCCTTGCGGATGGCCTCGATGGCCTCGGCCATCAGCTTGCCGCCGAAACCGATGCAGAACAGCGTCATCGCCAGCGTGCCCGGCAGCATGCCGAAACCGACGATGGCCACCAGCACGATGGTCCAGATCATCTCGTGCACCGAACGGCAGCTCATCACGACGAGGCGGCACACCGGGTACAGGAAGCGGCGGCTGGGCGTCATGTTGAACGACGCGAACCACGCCAGCGGAATGGCGACGAGCAGCCCCACCACCGTGGCCACATAGCTCATCTGGAAGGTGTCGATGACGGCGTCGACGAAATCGGGCTTGACGACGTGCGACCACTCGGGCGGCCAGTAGCGGTTGGCCAGCACGCTGCCGATGCGCTGCAACAGGCCGGGCAGGCGCTCGGCGTCGATGCGCAGCACCTCCAGCGACCACCACACGAACGCCAGCGCGCCCAGCAGCGCGCCGTACTTGTACAGGCTCTGCGGGAAGCGGAAGCGCTTCCATTCGGGCAACGCATTGGTTGGGGCGCTTGTCATTCAAGCCTCCACTGCATCTGCGGCCGAAACCGACCAGCCCAGCGGCCGCCGCGGAACCGGCTTCGCCGGGCCGCTGGCGGCGCCCCCTGGGGGGAGGCGGCCGCAGGCCGCTTCGGGGGGGTCATATCACCTTCCTGCGCGCCCACGCCGAGAACAGCTCACCGAAGATGATGAGCAGCAGGATGACGAAGATCACCGTGGCGATGCCGCCGTAGTTGTAGCTGGCCATCTGCCGGTGCAGCGCCAGGCCGAGGCCGCCGGCACCCACCAGCCCCATGATCGTGGAGCGGCGGATGTTCACATCCCACTCGAAGATGCAGTTGCCGATGATGGTGGGCAGCACCTGCGGCACGATGCCGAACATCAGCACCTGGAAGCGGTTGGCGCCCACCGCGCGCATCGCCTCCACCGGCCCCGGGTTGACGTCTTCGATGGCCTCGGCCACCGTCTTGCTGATGAAGCCGATCGAGCGCACGGCCATCGCCAGCACGCCGGCCAGCGCCCCCAGGCCCACGGCGGCGACGAACACGAGGCCCCACACCACCTCATGCACCGAACGCGACACCGTCATCAGCGTGCGACCCACCAGGTAGGTGGTGTGGCCCAGCGGCGAGATGTTGGCCGCGCCGAGCCAGGCCACCGGAATGGCCATCAGCATGCCCAGCAGCGTGGCCAGCGTGGCCATCAGCACGGTCTCGAGCGCCGGCTCCCACAGCGCCAGCAGGATCGAGGCGTCGAAGTCGATGAAGCGCAGCGCCGCCTTCCAGATGCCTTGCGGGCTGATGCGGCTCCAGTCGGTGTCGCCGACGACGATGGCCTCCACGCTCCACAGCACGAGCGCGGCGATGGCGGCATAGCGGGCGTAGCGCCACGTGCGTGCGCGCCGGCGGCTGGCCGCGAGTTCGGCGATGCGCGCGGCGTGGTGCGGCGCCGGCACCACGGCCGCCGCGGCGGCGGTGCGGCGCGTCGAGGCCGCCTGCACGGCAGCAGCCACGGCTACAGCACCTCCATGGCGTAGATGTCGGCCAGCGCGTGCTTGTCCACGCTGCCCGGCGGACCGTCGAACTTCTTGATGCCGTCCTGCAGGCCGATGACGCGGTCACAGAACTCCAGCGCCAGGTCCACGTCGTGGATGTTGCACAGCACCGGCACCTTGAACTCGCGCGCGATGCCGCGGATCATGCCCATCACCTCGCGCGAGATCTTGGGGTCCAGCGCCGAGGTCGGCTCGTCCACCAGCAAGAGCTTGGGCTCCTGGATCAGCGCGCGCGCGATGCCCACGCGCTGGCGCTGGCCGCCGGAAAGTGCATCGGCGCGCTTGTCCAGGTGGTCGATGAGGCCCACGCGGTCCAGCAGCGCCACCGCCTTGGCGATGTCGCCCTTGCCATACAGGCGGAACAGGCTCGCCAGGTTGCCCATGTAGCCCAGCCGCCCGGTGAGCACGTTGTCCATCACCGACAGCCGGTCGATGAGGTTGAACTCCTGGAAGATCATGCCGATGTTGCGCCGCTGCCGGCGCATCGCGCCTTCGTCGAGCTTGAGCAGGTCCTGGCCCTCGAACAGCACCTGGCCGCCAGAGGGTTCCACCAGGCGGTTGACGCAGCGGATCAGCGTGCTCTTGCCGGCGCCGCTGGGGCCGATGATGGCCACGAACTCCTCGGCGCCGACATCGAAGCTGATGCCCTTGAGGACCTGCTTGCCCGTCGTGTAGCTGACTTGCAGATCCTTGACCAGCAGGACCGGGGCCATGCAACTCGTCTCCTGTTCTTGCGACGCACGCGTTGCGCGCCGATGGTGCGCTCGCTGCGCATCGGCGGCGCGCCAATGCCGCCGCACCGGCGCGGCGGGTGCGGCGCAAGCCGCATCACTTCTTCTGCACGTCGCGGATGACGTTGTAGTCGGCGTCCTTCATCGCCACCACCTTCTCGGACTTCACGTTGGCCAGGTACTTGCGGCCATCCTCGTTCTGGTCCACCAGCAAGAAGGTGTCGGCGATCTTCTTCTTCAGGTCGTCGCACAGCGTGCTGCGATAGACGAACGGGTCCTGCGGCAGCAGCGGCGAGTACCACAGGTAGTTGAAGTCCTCCTGCTTGACCTTGCCGGCGTTCACCGTCTCCATGAAGCGGTGCGTGGCCACGAAGGCCGCGTCCACCTTGCCTTCGGCCACGGCGATCGCGCCCAGGTCGTGACCGCCGGAATAGACGACCTTGGAGAAATAGTCCTTCAGCGGCGGCAGGCCGGCCTGCCTGGGGAACACGTGCTCGGGCACCAGGCCGCCACTGGTGCTGGCCGGGTCCACCAGCGCCACCACGCTGCCCTTGAGCGACGCGTAATCGGTGAACCGGCTGCCCTTCTTGGTGACGAGCACTGCCTTGTAGCCGGGGCCGGCGTCCTGGATGCCGTTCTTCAGCCGCGAGTACGTGCCGAACACCTCGACAGTGGGGTCCTTGCTTCGCGCGATGACGTAGCTCTCGGGGCCGAGCACGGCCACGTCCACCCACTTGCCGAGCAGCGCCTCGACCACCGAGCTGTACGAAGTGGGCATGTAGAACTCGATCTTCTTGCCGGTGTTCTTGGCCAGCTGGTCGAGGATGGGCTTGTAGTAGCCCAGCTCGCGCAGGCTGTCCTGCGTGGGCACCAGCGAGAACTTCAGCACGCGGGGGTTCTCGCACTGCTGCGCGAAGGCGGGCAGCGAAAGCGCGGCGGCTGCGGCCACGGCCGCGGCAATGAGCGAACGACGGATGTACATGGCAGTCTCCTCGGTGGGTCTTGCGGGGACGGGGGGGGTGGGGAGAAGTCGATCGGCCCTCAGGGCACGATGGCCGCGCGCAGCACCTTGCGGTCCTCGGCGTCTCTCATCGCCTGGCCCACCTGATCCAGGCCGTACTTGCCATCGACCAGGTCCTTGAAGGGGAAGCGCTGGCGATTCACGGTGACGAAGTCCAGCGCCTCGATCAGGTGGCGCGGATGGTAGTTGTGCACCCCGCGCAGCGTGATCAGCTTGCGCAGGATCTGGTTGACATCGATGTTCACGAAGCTGTCGGGGTTGACCACCCCACCCAGCACGTAGTGCCCTCCGGTACGCAGCATCTGGATGCCGGCGGGGATGACCTCGGGATAGCCGCAAACCTCGATCACCGCGTCAGCTCCCTCGGGCCTGCACAGCGCCTTGACGCGCTTGACCATCTCGGCCTCACTCGCCGCCGCGGGGTCGATGACCTCGTCGCAGCCGAAGCGCCGGCCGAGTTCGCGCCTCGCCGGCACCGTGTCGATGCCGATGACCAGCCGCGCGCCGCGCGCCTTGGCGATGGCGCTGGCATACAGACCCAGCAGGCCGAGCCCCTGCACCACCACCGCGTCGCCCATGCGGAGTTCGGCCTGCTCGGTCACGCAGATCACCGTGGCCACGCCGCAGTTGACGGGGGTGGCTTCTTCGTCGCTCAACACGTCTGGCAGTCGGAGGATCCACGAGCGCGGCAGGATGTAGCAGTACTGGCCGAACCCGCCGTGATGGTGCGGCTCGGTCGTGACAGCCATGTGACCGTACTTGTCCACGCCCGGGCTCTTCTGCGGCAGGTCGAGCACCTCGGTGTGGTAGTTGTCGCCGGGGATGAAGTACTCGCTCCAGGTGATGCGGTCACCCTCGCGCAGCGCATCGCCGCGCATGTCCTTGGCAACTCCCGCACCCAGCGCGACGATGGTGCCGATGATCTCGTGACCCAGCACGCCCGGCGTGGGGTTGGGTCGGTGGCCGAGATAGCTGTGGATGTCGCTGCGGCAGATGGTGCACATGCGCACCTTGACCAGCACCTCGCCCGGCCGCGGCTCGCGTATGGGGAACAGCCGCAGCTCGAACGGCGCGTTGGGGCGGTCGTAGACCGCCACCTGTCCGGCATTGGGCAGGGCAGCCACGGTCACACCGTGCCGTTGATGGCGTAGTCGAAGATCTGGTAGCTCTTCAGCGGCTGGCCCGCCGCCTTCATCTTGTAGGCCTCGTTCAGCGGCCGGCTGAGGATGAACGGCACCTTGGCCTCGCTGACGCCGCCGTGCGTGCGCAGGCGATGGCCCTTCAGGCCCGAGAGGTCGTGGTGCTTCGCCGAGGCGCCGATGCACACGTCTTCGCGCGACACCACCGCCACGTCGGCCTCGCGGTCGGGCGGCATGTCGAACATGCGGCAGGCGGTGGCCTTGTCCAGCGCGAGTTCGATGCCGTCGATGCCCGCGATGTGGTCGATGATCTGGCGCGCGCTCACCCTGCCGCGCGACCACACCCGCACGAACCCGCCCAGCGCCCCGTGGTGGGCGACGAAGGCGTCGGTGATCGGGCAGATGACGATGGTCTCGTCGCCGCCGAACTTCGCGTCGAGGATGTCCTGCAGCCAGATCACGTTGGGCTCGCCTGCGGCGTTGCTCTTGTCGCTCATGCCGTGGTCGGCGGTCAGCGCCAGCGTGATGTCGCAGTCAACCAGGCGCCCGAACACGTCGTCCAGCTTCTCGTAGAAGCGCAATGCATCGGCCTCGTCGGGCGACCACTTGTGCTGCACCCAGTCCGTGAGGCTGAGGAACAGCAGGTCGGGCCGGCGCTCCTTCAGCAGTTTCAGGCCCGCCTCCAGCACGAACAGCGACAGCTCCATCGAGTACATGCCCGGCTTTTCCATGCCCAGCCACGGCAGCACGTTCTCGATGCCGTTGTCGGCCAGCGTGCACTTGTCGGCGAACTCGGTGGAGAACGAGACGTGGCCCTGGCTCACGTCCAGCCCCTTGGCCAGCTGCTTGCGCAGCTTGTCCTTGGCGGTGATGGAGACGACCTTGGCACCGGCGGCGGCGAAGCGGGCGATGATGGTGTCGCCGCGCAGCAGCTCGGGGCCGGTCATGACCACCGGCTGCCAGGTGGCGGTGTCGAGGTAGAAGTTGCCGGAGATGCCGTGCTTCGCGGTCGGCGTGCCGGTGATCATCGACATGTTGTTCGGGCACGTGAACGAGGGCATCGAGCCGTCGGCCACGCCGGCAAAGCCCTGGCTCACGAAGCGGCGGAAGTTGGGCAGCTTGCCGTCGGCCAGGAAGCGCTGCAGGTAACGCGGGTCGCCGCCGTCGATGCAGACGACGACCACGGGGCGCAGCGGCCAGCGGTAGGTGGTGCCGTTGACTTCGACGGCGCGGGAGGCGGCATTCATGTGGGCGGAGCGGGCTTTCGCGGTTGGGGAGTTGGATCGGTGAGCGCAGAGCGCCGCGTCGGCAGGCAGCGCAGGCAGCGCAGGCGGGGGGTCTAACGCTCGCTGCCGGACGCCAGCGCGGCGTGCAGCCGCGCGCGGCTGACCAGCACGTGTTCGGTGAGCAGCTGCTCGGCACGCTCCTCGTCACGGGCGGCCACGGCCTCGACGATGGCCTCGTGTTCCCGGGTGGACAGCGGGATGTTCTCGACGCTGCGCGAGATGGTGGCGCGGCGGTACAGGTCGAGCTGGTTGACCACGCCTCGGTAGTGCGCCAGCAGCGCGTTGTTGCGCGCCGCGCGCGCCAGCAGGTCGTGGAAGTCGACGTTGAGCACGAAGTAGTCCTCGGCGCGGCGGCCCTTGTGCACCTGGTGCATGCGGCGCACAAGGGCGCGCAGTTGCTCCACCTCGTCGGGCGCGATGCGGCGCGCGGCCAGCCGGCCGATGAGGCCTTCGAGCGCGGCGCGCACCTCGTAGAACTCGTTGGCCTCTTCCAGCGACACCTGGCGCACGAACACGCCGCGGTTCTTCTCCACACGCACCAGGCCGGCCTGGCTGAGCGCACGGAAAGCCTCGCGCACCGGACCGCGCGAGACGCCCAGTGCGGTGGCCACGTCCACCTCGTTGAGCTTGCTGCCGGCGGCGATCTCGCCGCTGATGATCCGGCGTTCGAGTTCCTGCTGCGCCAGCGTGGCCAGCGAGTGCTCGCGCAGCAGGCCGATGGCATCGGCCGCCATCGGCGGGCGCGGGGTGCGGTCGGCGGGCGTCGCGGGCATGAAGCGGTCTGCGGCGGGGGTGGTCGCGATGCTAAGGGCTTGGTTTGCAGATTGTCAACAAAATGCAAAGTGATGCGCCCCTGGCCGTTGTCCGGGGCCGACCACCATCAGCCGACGAAGCGCACGCCGCGCTCCTGCGCGCGCAGCCGCGGGTCGTGTGAATGCACGGTGAGCGGCCGACCTTCCAATGCCTCCATGCACCGCTCGATCGTCTCGTCTTCCAGCCGGCGCATCGCCTCGGCCGTGTAGAAGGTGAGGTGCGGCCACAGCAGCACGTTGGGCAGCGCGAACAACCGCGACATCGGGTGCCCCGCGTGCGTCAGCGGCTCGCGGCCATACACGTCCAGCGCGGCGCCCGCCAGCCGCCCCGCGCACAGGGCCTGGACCAACGCCGCCTCGTCGACGATCTCCCCGCGCGAGACATTCACCAGGTACGCGCCCTGCTTCATGCCCGCGAGTTCGGCCGCACCCAGCAGGTGGCGCGTGCCCGCGTTGAGCACGCAGTGGATCGACACCGCATCGCAGCGCGCCAGCATCGCCCGCAGGTCGGCGCAGCGCTGCACGCCCGGGGGCACCGCATCCTCGGCGATGCAGGGGTCGTACGCCAGCACCGGCATGCGAAAGGCGGCTGCCATGCGCGCCACGCTGCGCCCGATGCGCCCCAGGCCCACCAGGCCCAGCGTCTTGCCCGACAGATCGGCGGCCATCCAGCGAGACTCGGGCCAGGCCCAGCCTTCATGCTGCATCTGGGCCTGGATCGGCTTGAAGCGCTTGAACAGGCCCAGCAGCAGCGCGAACGCACCCTCGGCCACCGTCTCTTCGGCATAGGCGGGCACATTGGCCACCGGCACGCCGTGGCGGCGCGCCGCGTCGATGTCGATGGCGTCGATGCCCACTCCGTACTTGACGATGGCACGCAGTCTCGGGGCCGCGGCGATGGCCCGCGCGCTGATTCGCGCGTAGCACATCAGCAGCAGGTCGGCATCGGCCAGCTCGCGCACCAGGTCTTCCTCGCTCGTGCCATCGGGCAGCACGACGAGCCGCGCGCCCAGTTCGCGCAGCCGCACGTCGACCCGCGCCATCTCCAGTTCGCGGTCGGTGCGCACGACTTTCAGGGCGGCGAAGTCCGTCATGCGGGGATTGCAGCCACCGCCACGTCAGTTGTCAACAATCTGCAAACTGCTCGTTTGTGCCGATGCCCGGCCGGCACGGCGCGGGCACCATCGGGCTCCTCCAGGAGGCGGCTCGGCCCGGGCCATGGCGTCACGAACCTGTCGCACGCCGCGGGCAAGCTGTGCATTTGGCTCCGGCGCTGCTTCCTGGTGCTCCTGGTGCGATTCGGCCGCGCCGGCAGAGATCACGGCAGCAACCGCTTCCTTCACCCAAGGCGAACCCCTTCCCCACCCTCACCGGAGATTGCCCGATGCGCAGTACCGCCCGTAACCTGCTGGCCACGCTGGCCTTGGCCGTCCCGGCCGCCTTCGTCGCCGCGCCTGCGGCCGCCCAGAAGACCGCATTGCTGGTCTACACCGCGCTGGAGACCGACCAGCTCAAGGCCTACCAGGAGGGTTTTGCCCGGGCCTACCCCGACATCGACATCAAGTGGGTGCGCGACAGCACCGGCGTCATCACCGCCAAGCTGCTGGCCGAGAAGGCCAACCCGCAGGCCGACGTGGTGATGGGCGTGGCCGCCTCCAGCCTGGCGCTGATGGACCAGCAGGGCATGCTGGAACCCTATGCGCCTCTGAACCTGGACGGCATCATGGCCCAGTACCGTGCCAAGAAGAACCCGCCCGCGTGGTTCGGCATGGACGTGTGGGGCGCGACGATCTGCTTCAACACGGTCGAAGCGCAGAAGAAGGGCATCCCCAAGCCCGAGAGCTGGAAGGACCTGACCAAGCCCGCCTACAAGGGGCAGGTCGTGATGCCCAACCCGGCCAGTTCAGGCACCGGTTTCTTCGACGTGACGGCCTGGCTCACGCTGTTCGGCGACGACGCCGGCAAAGGCGGCGGCTGGAAGTTCATGGACGCGCTGCACGAGAACATCGCGCAGTACACGCACAGCGGGTCGCGGCCGTGCAACATGGCCGCCGCGGGCGAGTTCGTGGTCGGCATCAGCTTCGAGTACCGCGCCAACAGCAACAAGGCCAAGGGCGCGCCGATCGACCTGGTGTTTCCCAAGGAAGGCCTGGGCTGGGACCTCGAGGCCTTCGGCATCCACAAGGGCACGAAGAACCTCGCGGCGGCCAGGAAGCTGGCCGACTGGGCCAGCAGCAAGGACGCGATGAAGCTGTACGGCAAGAACTTCGCCATCACCGCGATGCCGGGCGTGGCCGATCCGCTGCCCAACGTGCCCAAGGACTACGAGAGCCGCCTGGTGAAGAAGGACTTCTACTGGGAGGCCAGCAACCGCGAGCGCATCCTGGCCGAGTGGAGCAAGCGCTACAACGCCAAGAGCGAACCGAGGAAATAGGTCCCCCCCGAAGCGGCCTTCGGCCGCCTCCCCCCAGGGGGCACCGCCGGCGGACCGGCCAAGCCGGATCCGCGGCGGTCACTGGGCTGGCCAGCGCACACCGGACCCAACGTGACCCCCTACCTTCAGCTCGAAGGCATCACCAAGCACTTCGGCAGCTTCACGGCGCTCCAGGCGGTAGACCTGGCCATCGCGCAGGGCGAGTTCGTCTGCTTCCTGGGGCCTTCGGGCTGCGGCAAGACGACGCTGTTGCGCATCGTCGCCGGCCTCGAGGCGCAAAGCGCCGGCCGCATCGCGCAGGCCGGGCGCGACATCAGCCGGCTGCCGCCCGCGCAGCGCGACTACGGCATCGTCTTCCAGAGCTACGCGCTGTTCCCCAACCTGACGGTGGCCGACAACGTGGCCTACGGGCTGGTCAACCGCAAGGTGGCGCGGGCCCAGGCGCAGGCGCGCGTGGGCGAACTGGTCAAGCTGGTCGGGCTGCCGGGCAGCGAAGACAAGTTCCCCGCGCAGCTGTCTGGCGGGCAGCAGCAGCGCATCGCGCTGGCGCGCGCACTGGCCACGTCGCCGGGCCTGCTGCTGCTGGACGAGCCGCTGTCGGCGCTGGACGCCATCGTGCGCGTGCAGCTGCGGCAGGAGATCAAGAGCCTTCAGCGGCGGCTGGGCGTGACCACCATCATGGTCACGCACGACCAGGAAGAGGCGCTCTCGGTGGCCGACCGCATCGTGGTGATGAACCACGGCGTCATCGAACAGGTCGGCACGCCGCTGGAGGTGTACCGCGAGCCGGCCTCGCCCTTCGTCGCCGATTTCGTCGGCCGCGTGAACGTGCTGCAGGGCACGGCCGAAGACGGCGAGCATGTGCGCATCGGTCCCAGCCTGTTCGAATGCGCGCACGGCCGGCCGCGCGGCTCGCCGGTGAAGATCTACCTGCGGCCCGAGGACGTGCTGGCACGCACCGGCGCGGCCGCGGCACCGGGCACGGCCCGCCCGGCCGAGCCCCCTTCACCGGCCTCCGCTTCGGCCCCCGCTTCGGCCTCCGAAGCGGCCTCAACCGGCCCCGCCGGCGCCCCCCCGCCCCTGCGCCGGCCCGTGCTCGAAAGCCAGCGCGACTCGGTCTTTGCCACCGCCGTGTTCGGCAGCCGCTTTGCCGTGGGCGACCCCAACACCTTCGACGCCGAGATCGAGAAGATCGAGTTCCTCGGCTCGTACTGCCTGGTGCGCGTCGCCAGCCCCGCCCTGGGCGAGCAGAAGCTCACCGCCTACCTCTCGCTGAACTACCTCACCGAGCAGCAGTTGCAGGTAGGCAGCCGCCTGCCGATGCGGCTGATGCGCGGGCGCATGCGGGTGTTCTGAGGCCATGAGCTCGCGGTGCCCTCACGCCACGCGTCGCAAGCCGTGAGCACCTTGGCCAGCACCGCACCGGCCACGGGCCCGGCGCCCCGCCTGGCCGCCACGGCCAGTGACCGCGTCGCCACGGCCGCCCTGGTGGCGGTGGCGCTGCTGCTCGTGGCCTTCCTCGCCGCTCCGCTGGCGGCCATCGGCCTGCAGTCGCTGGAAGACAACCAGGGGCGCTTCATCGGCATCGCCAACTTCGTCAGCTACGCGCAGACGCCGGCGCTGCTGACTTCGCTGTGGAACAGCCTGTGGGTCAGTGCCGTGGTGACGCTGGTCACCGTGCCGGCGGCGTTCCTGTCGGCCTACGCGCTGACGCGCAGCCGCATGCCGGGCAAGGCGCTGTTCCGCGGCATCACACTCATCCCGCTGCTGGCGCCCTCGCTGCTGAGCGCCATCTCGCTCATCTACTGGTTCGGCAACCAGGGCGCGCTGAAGAGCTGGCTCACCGCCTTCGGCATCCACGAGATCTACGGCGCGCCGGGCATCGTCATCGCCGAGATGTTCGCGGTGTTCCCGCACGCGCTGATGATCCTCGTCACCGCGCTCACCGCCGCCGACGCGCGCCTGTACGAGGCGGCCGATTCGATGGGCACGAGCGCGGCGCGCAAGTTCTTCACCATCACGCTGCCAGGCGCGAAGTACGGCCTCATCAGCGCCAGCCTGGTGGTCTTCACGCTCGTCATCACCGACTTCGGCATCCCCAAGGTCATCGGCGGCAACTTCAACGTGCTGGCCACCGATGTCTTCAAGCTGGTCATCGGCCAGCAGGACTTCCAGCGCGGCGCCGTCGTGGCGCTGTTGCTGCTGGCACCGGCGGTGCTGACCTTCTCCGTCGACCACCTCGTGCAGCGCAAGCAGACAGCGATGCTCACCGCACGGGCCGTGCCCTACCGCCCCCGGCGCGCGCCGCTGTTCGACGCCGCGATGGGCGTTTGGTGCCTGGGGGTGGCGGTGCTGATGCTGGCGATGCTCGGCATGGCGGTGTTCGCCAGCTTCGCCAGCTTCTGGCCCTACAACCTGGCGCCGAGCCTGCGCCACTACAAGATGGGCCTGTTCGACGCCGAGTTCGGCGAGGGGTTCGTCAACAGCCTCGTGATGAGCGCCGGCACCGCGCTGTTCGGCACGATGCTCGTCTTCGTGGGCGCCTACCTGCTGGAGAAGACGCTGGCGCCACGCGCGTTGCGCAGCAGCGTGCGGCTGCTGGCCACGTTGCCGATGGCGGTGCCCGGCCTCGTGCTCGGCCTGGGCTACATCTTCTTCTTCAACAAGCCGGCCAACCCGCTTTCCGGCCTGTACCACACGATGGCGCTGCTGACGCTGTGCACGATCGTCCACTTCTACACCACCGGGCATCTCACGGCGGTCACGGCGCTGAAGGCGCTGGATGCCGAATTCGAGAGCGTGAGCGCCAGCCTCAAGGTGCCGCAATGGGTGACCTTCTGGCGCGTGACCTTGCCCATCTGCACGCCGGCGATGGTGGACATCGCGCGCTACTTCTTCGTCAATGCCATGACCACCATCTCGGCGGTGGTGTTCCTCTACTCGCCGGAAACCAAGGTGGCCAGCATCGCCATCCTCAACCTCGACGAGGCCGGCGACATGGGCGCCGCGGCCGCCTGCGCAGTGCTGATCGTGGCCGCCTCGGCGGTGGCCACGCTGCTGTTCTGGGTGCTGGCGCGCATCGTCGAGCGGCGCACTCAGGCTTGGAAGGCCTGACGCCCCGGTTCCGGGCTTGGAAGGCCTGACCCCGGAGCCGATCACCTCCACATTCGTTCCCGAAATTCCTCCATCACCATGGACCGCGACGCCATCCTGCTGACCCCCGGCCCCCTCACCACCACGCTGCGCACCAAGCTCGCGATGCTGAAGGATTGGGGCAGCTGGGACGCCGACTTCAACGCCGTGACCGCGGGCGTGCGCGAGCGGCTGCTGGACATCGTGCACGGGCGCGAGACGCATGTGGTGGTGCCGTTGCAGGGCAGCGGCACCTTCAGCGTGGAGGCCGCCGTGGCCACGCTGGTGCCGCGCACCGGCCATGTGCTGGTGCCCGACAACGGCGCGTACTGCAAGCGCGCGGCCCGGCTCACGCAGATGATGGGCCGGCAGGCCACCGTGATGCCGGTGGCCGAAGACGCGCCGATCAGCGCCGCGGCGGTCGAGGCGCACCTGAAGGCCGACCCGTCGATCACCCACGTGATCCTCATCCACTGTGAAACCGGCACCGGCGTGGAGAACCCGCTGGCCGAGGTGGCCGCGGTGTGCGAGCGGCATGGCAGGGGCCTCATCGTCGACGCGATGTCCAGCTTCGCCGCGCTGCCGATCGATGCCCGTACGGTGCGCTTCGATGCGCTGGTGGCCGCCAGCGGCAAGTGCCTGGAAGGCGTGCCGGGCATAGGCTTCGTGTTCATCCGCAAGGCAGTGCTCGATGGCTGCGCCGGCAACAGCCAGAGCCTGGCGATGGACCTGCACGACCAGTGCGTCTACATGGGCAAGACGGGGCAGTGGCGCTTCACGCCGCCCACGCATGTGGTGGCCGCGCTGGCCGAGGCGGTCGCGCAGTTCGTCGAGGAAGGCGGGCAGCCGGCGCGGCTGGCGCGCTATGCGGCGAACTACCGCACGCTGGTGGATGGCATGGCGCGGCTGGGCTTCAAGCCGTTTCTGCGGCCGGAGATCCAGGCGCCGATCATCGTGACGTTCCACGCGCCGGCGCATGCCAACTACGACTTCAAGAAGTTCTATGCGGCGGCCAAGGCGCGGGGGTTCATCCTCTATCCGGGCAAGCTGACGCAGGTGGAGACGTTTCGCGTCGGGTGCATCGGCGCGATCGGGCCCAACGAGATGCGCCAGGCCGTCGAGGCTGTGGCAGATGTGCTGCGGGAGATGGGCATTCCGAGCGGTGCGCCGGCGGTGTGAAGGCACGGGTGGTGGCGGCAAGGACGGCGGTGACGGCCTGCTTCGCAGGTTGTGGCGGCAAGGCAGCCGGCCCGAAGGGTGCACGCGCGTCGCGGCGCCCTCCGCTTCGCGGAGGGTTCCCTGCGCTGCTCGCCGAGCAGGGCCGCTGCGCAAGGCAAGCTTGCTCCGCGGAGCCGCTCACGCGGCCGACCCTGCGCGGCTGCGCTGCTCGGCGCTTCGCTCCTGATTGCGCGGGCGCCCTTCGGGCCAGCTGCCTTGCACAGCGCGAGACACACTCCGAAGGCGCAGGCGCAGGCGCGCCTGCGAACGCCGTTCGGCTTGTGCTCGCGCAAACCGTCGAACGCCCTTCATTGAAGAACCTCACGAAGCCTCGCGCAACGGCGCTATCGCCTCAAACCGCAGAAGACCCACCATGGCAAAGAAGAACGCCCCCAGCAAGACCCGCAGTGAACACCCCGCGCTGGTCGCCCTCCGCGCCAGCGACACCGCCAAGGTCAAGGTCGCCGTCAGCGACATCGACGGCATCCTGCGCGGCAAGTACCTGCACCGCGACAAGTTCTTCGGCGCGGCCGAAGGCGGCTTCGGCTTCTGCGACGTGGTGTTCGGCTGGGACAGCCACGACCAGTGCTACGACAACACGCAGGTCACCGGCTGGCAGCACGGCTTCCCGGACGCGCTGGCGCGCATCGACCTCGCCACCGCGCGCCGCGTGCCATGGGACCACCAGGTGCCGTTCTTCCTTGGCGAGTTCGTCAACGCCGACGGCTCACCGTTCCCGGTGTGTCCGCGGCAGACGCTCAAGCGCGTGCTGAAGCGCGCGGAGAAACTCGGCTTCGCGCCGATGGCCGGCGTCGAGTTCGAGTGGTTCAATTTCACCGAAACCCCGCAGAGCTGGGCCGCCAAGCGTGGCGTGGGCCCCGAGCCCATCACGCCGGGCATGTTCGGCTACTCGCTGCTGCGCATGGCCGACCAGCGCGGGTTCTTCAACGCGCTGATGGACGAGATGCTCGCCTTCGGCGTGCCGATCGAGGGCCTGCACACCGAGACCGGCCCCGGCGTCTATGAAGTGGCCATCACCTTCAGCGGCGCGCTCGAGGCGGCCGACCGCGCCATCCTGTTCAAGACCGGCGCCAAGGAGATCGGCAAGCGATTCGGCGTGATGCCCAGTTTCATGGCCAAGTGGAGCCAGCAATACCCCGGTTGCAGCGGCCACATCCACCAAAGCCTGAGTGACGGCAGGAGCAATCTCTTCTACGACGCGAAGAGCAAGCGCTCGATGAGCAAGCTCTTCGAGAGCTATCTCGCCGGCCAGATCGCCTGCCTGATGGAATTCGCGCCGATGTTCTGGCCCACCATCAACAGCTACAAGCGCCTGGTCGACGGCTTCTGGGCGCCGGTGAAGCCGACCTGGGGCCTGGACAACCGCACCGCGAGCTTCCGCGTCATCGCCGGCAGCCCCAAGAGCACGCGGCTCGAAACCCGCTGCCCCGGCGCCGACATCAACCCGTACCTGGCCATGGCCGCCGTCATCGCCGCCGGCCTGCACGGCGTGGAGAAGGGGTTGAAGCTCACGGCACCGCCGATCACCGGCACCAACGTCGGCGGCGAGAACATTCCGCGCGCACCGCGCTCGCTGGCCGAAACCACGCGCATCTTCAAGGCCAGTTCGATCGCGCGCGACTGGCTTGGTGACACCTTCGTCGAACATTTCGCCGCCACGCGCGAGTGGGAGTGGCGGCAGTGGCAGGACGGCGTCACCGACTGGGAGCTGAAGCGCTACTTCGAGATCATTTGAGGGGTCTGCGCGGGCGGCCGCTCGAGCGGGGCGGCCCGCACTCCCCTTGGTCCGTGGCCCACGGCCGGGCCCGGGCCGCCCGAAGCGGCCCCTGCCCACCCCAGGGCACCTGCGCCCCATGCTTGTCATCCCGGGTGCGCGCTGGCAGCATGCGGTGGTGACGGCCTAGCAGCGGGCCACGCCGATCGCGCAGTTGCCGTTCAGGGAGGGCTCGTGGTGGGTGTGTTGGAGTCCCTCGGCGCCTTGCAGGTGCTTGCCTATTCCGCCGCCGCGGTCACCGCGCTGGTGGCCGTGGCGTTGTGGGTGGCGTCCATCTACGCCGACCGCCTCGCGCTGCGTCTGTTCGCGTTGCGCTACGCCCTGGCCGCGGCCGGCTGGCTGTTCGCTTCACCGGGGGCAGCCACCCCGGATCGCGGCGCGCCGTTTGCGTCGATGATGGTCGCAGTCGGCCTGCTGTGGTTGACCGCAGTCGCGCTGGACGTCTACCTCGAGCGCACCACCCGCAGGCGGCGATGGACCCAGGCCCTGCTCGCGCTGGCCGCCGCCGCCGCCCTGTGGGTCAACCACCGGGTCGACCCGACCGACGTCGATGCGATCTACCTGGTCATGGGCGCGGCCATGTGCTGGTTTGCGTGGATCGCCTACGGCGCGGCGCGCAGCGAGCACAACGTCGGGCACGGAATCATCGCCGCAGCGATGCTGTCCTACCCGCTGCTGGTCGCGGCGCGGCTCGCCTTCCCGCAGAGGCTGGGTCCGCTCGAGCTGGGCTACCTGGTCACGGTGCCCTCGGTCATCGTCGGCGTGGCCATCCTGCTGGCCAGCTTGGTGCGGTTCGGCCGCCGGCTCGAGGCATCCCTGCAGCGTCAGCGCGCCGCCGAGGCCGCGCTGCGCGAACTGAACGCGAGGCTCGAGGACCGCGTGTCCGAGCGCACCTCGGAATTGCGCCAGGTGGTCGAGGGCCTGCAGGCCTTCGTGCGCAACGTCTCCCACGACCTGCGCGGTCCGCTGGCAGGCGTGGCTGGCGTGGCCCGCCTGGCGCAGGATGCACTCGCCAGCGGAGACACGGCCAAGGCCCGGCGCATGCTCGCCCCGGTGGCCGTGCAGGCCGACCGGCTGGCCGGCCTGGTGCAGGACCTGCTCACCCTGTCGACCGCGGGCGAGGGCAGCATCACGGTAGCCGAGCAGCCGCTCGACCCGGTGGTCGACGCCGCGCTGGCGCAGCTGAAGCTTGCGCCCGAGAGCCGCGGCCTGCTGCCGGCCGTGACCATCGAGCGCGGGCAGCTCCCCGCCTGGCCGATCGATGCCCCGCTGATGCAGCAGGTGTTCGTGAACCTGCTGGGCAATGCCGTGCGCTTCGCGGCGAACTGTCCCGCACGGCACGCCGGCACCGGCAGCGGCAGCGGCGCAGCCAGCGAACCGCCACGCGTGCGCATCTTCACCACCCAGCGCGCCGAGGGGCCTGCCGTGGTCGTCGAGGACAACGGGCCCGGGTTCCCCGCCGGCCGGGCCGCCGAGCTGTTCCGGCCCTTTGCGCGGCTGCACGATGCAAGCCTTTCGCACAACGGCATCGGCCTGTCGATCGTGCAGCGCATCGTCGAGCGGCACGGCGGTCGCGTCTGGGCAGAGCCCGCTTCGCCCAGCGGCGCGCGCTTCTGCTTCACCGTGGCCACCTGAACGCGACGCGCCGGTGGCCGGTGGCAACGGCAGAATCGCGACTCCCCTTCGGACGCAGGCCCGCGATGACCATCACCCGCTTCGCCTTCCCCACGGCCATTCACTTCGGCGTCGGCGCGCGCAAGCTCGTCGGGCCGCATCTGCTGGAGCAGGGCCTGAAGCGCCCGCTCGTCGCCACCGACAAGGCGCTGGCCCAGCTGCCGGCGCTGGCCGAGTTCCGCACCCACCTCGAAGGGCTGGCGGTGGCCGTGTTCGACGGCGTGCAAGGCAACCCCACCTGCGCGCAGGTGATGGCCGGTGCAGCGGCGTACCAGGCGCACGGCGCCGATTGCGTCATCGGCTTCGGCGGCGGCGCGGCGCTGGACGTCAGCAAGGTCGTGGGCCTGATGGCCGTGCACGCCGGCGACGTGCTCGAGTACGTCTGGGACCACCCGCAGGTACGCCCCATCACGCACGAGCTGCCGTACTTCGTGGCGCTGCCCACCACCAGCGGCACCGGCAGCGAGGTGGGGCGCAGCGCGGTGGTGAGCGAGAACGACACCCACGTCAAGCGCACCGTCTTCAGCCCGAAGATCCTCGCCAAGGCGGTGTTTGCCGACCCGGCGCTCACCGTCGCGCTGCCGCCGGCGGTGACGGCGGCCACCGGCATGGACGCGCTCACGCACAACATCGAGAGCTATCTGTCGCCGGCGTTCCACCCGCTGTGCGACGGCATCGCGCTCGAGGGCCTGCGCATCGGCGCGCGCGCGCTGGCGCAGGCGGTGGCCGAGCCGGGCAACATCGCCGCGCGCGCCGACATGATGATGAGCTCGATGATGGGCGCCATCGCGTTCCAGAAGGACCTGGGCTCGGTGCACGCCTGCGCGCACGCGCTCGGCGCGGTGTGCGACATGCACCATGGCCTGGCCAACGCGCTGATGATCGATACCGTGCTCACCTGGAACCACGAGGCGGTGCCGCACAAGTTCGACGAGCTCGCGCACGTGGCCGGCGTGGCCGGTGGCGGCTTTGCCTTCATCGGCTGGCTCAAGCACCTCAAGCAGCGCATCGGCATCACCGGCGGGCTGGCCGAGCGCGGCGTCACGCCGGAGCACCTGCCGCGGCTGGTGCCGCTGGCCGCGAAGGATTTCACCGGCACGACGAATCCACGCCCGGCCACCGAGGCCGACTACGGGCGCCTCTTCCTGCAGGCGATGTAATCCGCATCCCGCCCGCTCCCCTTTCGTGGCATGGCTTCGAACTCACCGCTGCTCATCGGCGTCTCGGCACGCATCTACTACCCCGGCTCGCAGGGGCCGTTGCCCGGCGTCTTCACCAAGACGCTGCATTACCTGGAGCAAAGCGTCGCGCACTGGGTGCTCTCGGGCCACGCCATGGCCGTGATGATCCCGGCCGTCACCAAGGACAGCATCGTGCTGCGCAGCGACCTCGACCTGCACGACTACGCGCAGGCACTGGATGGCCTGGTGCTGCAAGGTGGCAACGATGTCGCGCCGGAGTGCTATGGCGAGCAGCCGCTGCACCCCGACTGGGCCGGCGACGTGGTGCGCGACCGCTACGAGATCGAGCTGATCGACGCCTTCGTGAAGGCCGGCAAGCCGGTGTTCGGCATCTGCCGCGGCCTGCAGCTCATCAACGTGATGTTCGGCGGCACGCTGTGGCAGGACATCGCCACGCAGGTGCCGGGCTCGCGCGCACACCGCGAAGTCGGCAAGTACGAGCGCCACTTCCACGAGGTGGCGCTGGAGCCGGGCTCCCGGCTCGCCGCGCTGTACCCGGGCGTGGCGCGCGCCGTCACCAACAGCATCCACCACCAGGGCATCAAGGCGCTGGCGCCGGGCTTCGTGGTCGAGGCGCGCTGCCCCGAGGACGGCACCGTCGAGGCCATCCGCCGCGTGGCGGCTGGCGGGGCACCCGGCGGCTCCTTGGCCGCCGGCGGGGCCCCCTGCGGCTACGTCGCCGCCGTGCAATGGCACCCCGAGTTCCACGAACCCGGCAGCGCCGACACCTTCGACGACAGCCCGATGCTCGAGGACTTCCTGGCCGAGTGCCGGCGCGTCAAGGCGGCAGGCTGATCGTCTCGGCGGCCGGCCGGCCGGCGGGCGCGCGCCGGTGCAGGCAGCGCCACAACACCTCGCGCAGGTGCGCGGCCTCCACCGGCTTGGCCAGGAAGGCGTCCATGCCGGCGGCTTCGGCCTCCTGGCGCTCGCCTTCCAGCACGGCGGCCGTCAGCGCCACGATCGGCAGCGCCTCGCGCGGCCAGCGCTGCCGCAGCGCGCGCGTGGCCGCCAGGCCGTCCAGCTCGGGCATGTGAATGTCCATCAGCACCAGGTCGAACGGCTGGCCGCGCGCTGCCGCGGCTTCCACCTCGGCCAGCGCGGCGCGGCCATCGGTCACCGCGGTGGACTCGACCGACCACTGCGCCAGCAGCGCCTGGCCGATCAGGCGGTTGACCTCGTTGTCTTCGGCCAGCAGCACGCGCGCACCGGCCAGCCGGCCGTCGTCAGCCAAGGTGGCCGCCGCCGCTGCCGGCGCCGCCGGTGCCGCATCGGTGTGCGGGGCTGCGGCCGGCAGCGGCAGTTCGATCCAGAAGCGGGCACCGGCCCGCGGCACGCTGACCACGCCGACCTCGCCCTGCATCAGGCCGGCCAGCTCGCGGCAGATGGCCAGCCCCAGGCCCGTGCCGCCGGTGCGCCGGGCGCGCTCGGCATCGAGCTGCGTGAACGGCTGGAACAGCCGCGCCTGCTCGGGCAGCGGAATGCCCGGGCCCTCGTCGGCCACCTCGAAGCGCAGCCGGTCCCCGCTGCAGCGGCGTACCGCGAGCGTCACCGAGCCCCGCGCGCCGAACTTCAGCGCGTTGTTCAGGTAGTTGGTCAGCACCTGGCGCAGCCGCGCACCGTCGCCGTGCACGCGTGCGGGCAGGTCCGCGGCGGCGTGGAACACCAGCCGCAGGCCCTGGGCCTCGCAAAGCGCCCCATAGGCGCGCTGCAGCGAGCGCAGCAGCTCACCGAGGTCGAAATCCGACAGCCGCACCTGCAAGTGGCCGGCTTCGATCTTGGCCAGGTCGAGGATGTCGGAGATCACCGCGGTCAGCGCCGCGGCGCTGTCGCCCAGCAGGTCGAGGTATTCGTCGCGCCGCACCGCATCGAGGCCGGGCTGGCGCGCGAGCTGGGCCAGCCCGACCAGCCCGTTCAGCGGCGTACGGATTTCGTGGCTCACGTTGGCCAGGAACGCGCTCTTGGTGCGGCTGGCCGCCTCGGCGGCGTCGCGAGCCGCGGCCAGCGCCGCCCGGCGTTCTTGCTCGGCGGTCACGTCGCGCCCGACGCCCCAATAGCCGATGAAGCGGCCGTCCTGGTCGAAGCGTGGCCGGCCGCTGATGGCCAGCTGTTCGCTGCGGCCGTCGGCGTCGGGCTGCGAGCGGACCACCAGCTCGAACGGCTGGTGGGCGCGCAGCGCCGCGACATGCGCATCGCGTTCGGCCGGGGGCAGCTCGAGCCCTGGCGTCTCCCAGGGGTGGCGGCCAATGAAAGCCGGCGGCAGCTCGCCCGCACTGAGCGGTACGTTCACCGTCGGCCGGGAAAAGCGCAGCTCGGCGTCCAGCTCCCAGTAGCGGTCGGCTGCAAAGCCCAGCAACTCGGCAAGCGCCCGCTCGCGCCGCCGCATGGCCTGCTGCCAGCGTTGCACGGCATGGGCGATCAGCAGGCCCCAGACCAGCGCGCCCAACAGCAGCACGAGGTGGGCGATGAGGTCGTCGACGAGCGGCGTGGCTGCCAGCCCCTGGCGGCTGTCGATCCAGCCGGCCGACTCCACCAGGTAAGAGGCCACCACGCAAAGCAACGCGGCCACACAGGCGGCGACCGCTTCGCGCCGCCCGGCCAGCAGGGCCAGCAGGCACACCATCACCGGCGTCGCGCCCAGCGCGATGGTGCGCAGGCCCTGGCCCACACCCAGGGCGATGCCGTGCACCAGGACCATGCCCAGCAGCACCGCGGGAAGCATGCGCCGCTCGGGCGACGCGCCGCCGCGCCAGCGGCCGAGGACGGCGTAGCAGGTGCCCACCACCAGGCAGCCGGCCACCAGCACATTGCGCATGTCCGGGGTGAGCGGCATCGGGCACCAGGCCAGGACCCCCGCCGCCACGGCGCACAGCGCGGCGCCGATGAAGAGGAACCATTGCGCCGGCGCCATGCCGCCCGGCGGTTCACCGTCGCATTGCGCTGCCACCGCGTTTCTTGTTGCTGTCACGCCCGCACCCTCGGCTCGCCAGCCGGCTTTCGGAGGGCATTCTGGATCATCGGCACCTGGCCTGGCCGGCCGACGCGGCCTGCGGGCCGCAACAACGCGCCGCGCCGCGCAGGACTGCCCGGGCGCACGGGCACGCGGCAGGCCTGCCCTCACTGGCTATCATCCCCCGGACCCGCCCGCTGCCAGCCAAGTGCCCGTGCCCTAGCATGCACCAGCGGCCCCCTTCACCCCGATCATGACTCACCCCGGCGCCCTGCTGCTGGCCTTCATCGGCGCGCTCGGCCTGCCCGGCGGCGCCCGCGCTGCCGTGGATCTGACCGCACTGTGGGACTTCTCCAACCCGGCGGCCAGCGAACAGCGCTTTCGCGACGCGCTGGCGGGCGCGCGCGGCGACGATGCGCTGATCCTCACGACGCAGATTGCGCGCACCCACGGCCTGCGACGCGACCTTGCACGGGCCAAGGAGGTGCTCACGTCGCTGCGGCCGCAGCTGGCCGCGGCCGGCCCCGAGGCGCGCGCACGCCATGCGCTGGAGTGGGGTCGCGCCCACATCTCGGCCGTGACGCGCCCCGACGAACGCACGCCCGAGGCGCTGGCCACCGCCCGCGCCGCCTACCAGCGCGCGCTCGCCGTGGCCACCGAAGGGCGGCTCGACGGGCTGGCCATCGACGCCGTGCACATGATGGCGTTCGTCGATACCGCGCCGGCCGACCAGCTGAAGTGGAACCAGCAGGCGCTGGCGCTGGTCGAGGCTTCCGCGCAGCCCGAGGCCAAGGCGTGGGAGGCGTCGATCCGCAACAACCTGGCGCACTCGCTGCACCTGCTGGGGCACCACGCCGAGTCGCTGCCGCACTACGAGCGTGCCCTGGCACTGCGCCAGGCCCAGGGCAGCGCGCGCCAGGTGTACGTGGGGCGCTGGCTGGTGGCGCGCGCCCTGCGGCTCACCGGCCGGCTGGACGAGGCGCTGGCGCTTCAGACCCGTCTCGAGGGCGAGATGCACGTCGTCGGCGGACCCGACCCCTACGTCTTCGAAGAGCTCGAACACATCCACCGCGCCCGGGGCGACACAGCCCGGGCCGCGGCCTACGCCGACAAGCTGGCCGCGGCGCGCCGCAAGTCCTGATCCGCCTCGCCTTCGCTCCTGCCCCTCCAGCACCCCATGAAGATCCTCAACCCGGCCAATGGCGAACTCCTCGCCGAAGTGGCCACCGACGACGCGGCCTCGGTGGCCGCGAAGGCCGCCGCGGCGCGCGCCGCGCAACCGGCCTGGGCCGCGGTGCCGATGGTCGAACGGCTGGCCCCCCTGCAGCGCTTTCGCGCCGCCGTCGTGCGCGAGCTGGACACCCTGGCCGCCTTGCTGACGCGCGAGGTCGGCAAGCCGATCGCGCAGGCGAAGAACGAGCTGAACGGCCTCCTGCCGCGGCTGGACTTCTTCTTCGAGCAGGCCGAGGCCGCGGTGCGCGACGAGCATGTCTTCAACGGCGGCGGCATGCACGAGGAGATCACCCACGTGCCGCTGGGCGTGGTGGCCAACATCTCGGCGTGGAACTACCCGTGGTTCGTCGGCTGCAACGTCATCGTGCCCGCCCTGCTGACGGGCAACGCGGTGCTCTACAAGCCCAGCGAGTGCGCCACGCTCACCGGGCAGGCCATCACCCGGCTGCTGCATGCCGCTGGCGTGCCGCAGGAAGTGATGCAGTGCCTGGCCGGCGGCGGCGAAGTCGGCGCGGCGCTGCTGGCGCAGAAGATCGACGGCCTGTTCTTCACCGGCAGCCACGCCACCGGCCAGCGCATCGCGCAGGCGCTGGCCGGCCGGCTCGTGAAGGTGCAGCTCGAACTCGGCGGCAAGGACCCGACCTACGTGCGCGCCGACGCCGACCCGAAGGCCGCCGCCGAGTCGCTGGCCGACGGCGCGATGTACAACACCGGCCAGAGCTGCTGCTCGGTGGAGCGCATCTACGTGCATGAAGCGGTGCACGACGAGTTCGTCAGGCACCTCCTCGCCACCGTGGCCACCTTCAAGGGCGGCGATCCGATGGACCCCGGCACCTACATCGGCGCCATCACCCGCACACCTCAGCTCGAGGTGCTGGAAGAGCAGGTGCTCGATGCAGTGGCCAAGGGCGCCACGCTGCATGGCGGCGGCACGCGCTTGCCCGGCGCCGGCAACCACTTCCCGCCCACGGTGCTGACAAACGTCGACCACCGCATGGCGGTGATGCGCGAAGAAAGCTTCGGCCCCGTCATCGGCATCCAGAAGGTGAAGGGCGACGACGAGGCCGTGGCGCTGATGAACGACACGCGCTACGGCCTCACCGCAGGCGTCTACACGCAGGACGAGGCGGCGGCGCGGGCCATCCTCTCGCGCGTGAACGCCGGCACCGTGTACTGGAACTGCTGCGACCGCGTGAGCCCGCGGCTGCCCTGGAGCGGCGTGGGCGACTCGGGCATCGGCCTCACGCTGGGGGTGGCCGGCATCCAGACCTTCACGCGGCCGAAGGCGTGGCACCTGCGCTCACCAGGTTGAGCGCAGCGTGAGCGCCGGCCATCCCACCGCCAGCGGCAAACCGCGGCTGGCCCTGTTCGACCTCGACCACACGCTGCTCGAAGGCGACAGCGACGTGCTGTGGTGCGAGTTCCTGATGCAGCGCGGCGTGCTTGACCGCGCCACCTTCGCCGCGCGCAACGCGGCGATGGAGCGCGACTACCGCGCCGGCACGGTGAGCACGCAGGCGTTCAGCGAGTTCTACGTCGCCACGCTGGCCGGCCGCGGGCCTGCGGCGTGGCACCCGTTGCGCGAGGCGTTCCTGCGCGAGGTGGTGGCCCCCCGGCTGGGTGCCGCCGCCCGCGAACTCGTGCGCCAGCGCCAGCGCGACAGCCAGCTCGTCGTGCTCACCACCGCGACCAACCGCTACATCACCGAACTCACCGCGGCCGAGCTCGGCATCGATCACCTCATCGCCACCGAGTGTGAACTCGGCGCCGACGGTGCCTTCACCGGGCGCACCCGCGGCACGCTGAACATGCGCGAAGGCAAGCCCGTGCGCCTGCAGGCCTGGCTGGCCGAGCGGGGAAGGCGCCTGGCCGATTTCGAGACCCTGGCCTTCAGCGACTCGATGAACGACATCGCCCTGCTCGAGTTGGCCGACCGCCCGCATGCCGTGCACCCCGACGAACGCCTGGCCGCCCTCGCGGCGCAGCGTGGCTGGCCGGTGCTGCACCTGCATGGCCCCAAGGCGCGCGCCACGCCGGCCTGAGCGCACGGCCGAGGAGCGCACCACGCCGCACAAGCACACCGCCACGGCCATGAATCACACGCCGCACGGCCCCGGTCAGAGCGAAGGCGATGTCAACAGCTCGCCGCGCCGCGCCGCCTGGCAACACGAACACCTGGACGACGCCAGCCGCGCGCTGCTGGCGCGCGACAGCGCCGCGTTCCTGCACCAGTCGGTGTCCACGCCGTGCCTGGCCGCCATCCGCAAGGCCGAGGGCGTGTTCATCGAAGACCTCGCCGGTCGACGCTACCTCGACTTCCACGGCAACAACGTGCACCACGTGGGCTACGCGCACCCGCACGTCATCGGCGCCATCCAGGCCCAGCTCGCCGAGCTGAGCTTCGCGCCGCGGCGCTTTGCCAGCGAGCGCGCGGTGCAGCTCGCCGAGGCGCTGTCGGCACGCTTTGCCGCGCTCACCGGCCACGCCGGCCGCGTGCTCTTCACCACTGGCGGCAGCGACGCGGTGGAGGTCGCCCTCAAGCTCGCGCGCATCGCCACCGGCCGCTTCAAGACGCTGAGCTTCTGGGACAGCTTCCACGGCGCAGGCTTCGGCGCCAGCAGCGTGGGCGGCGAGTCGCTGTTCCGCCACGGCGGCGCGGTGGGCCCGCTGTTGCCGGGCACCGAGCATGTCGCGCCGTTCGGCTGCTACCGCTGCACCTACGGCCACGAGGTGGATGCCGACGGCGAGCCCGACCTCGCGCGCTGCCACCTGGCCTGCGCGGCGATGGTGAGGTACGTGCTCGAACGCGAGCGCGACGTGGCCGCCGTGGTGGCCGAGCCGGCGCGTGCCGTGCCCTTCATTCCCCCGCCCGGCTACTGGCAGGCGGTGCGCGAGGCCTGCCACGCGCATGGTGCGCTGCTCGTCTTCGACGAGATCCCCACGGGCCTGGGCAAGACCGGCCGCTTCTTCGCCGCCGAGCACGACGGCGCGGCGCCCGACATCGTAGTGCTGGGCAAGGCGCTCGGCGGCGGCGTGCTGCCGATCGCCGCGTGCATCGCGCGCGAGGAACTGAATGTCGCGGGTGCCTACGCCTTCGGCCACTACACGCACGAGAAGAACCCGGTCACCGCAGCCGCGGCGCTGGCCACGCTGGAGGTCATCGAGCGCGAGGGCCTCGTCGAGCACGCGGCGAAGCTGGGCGCGCATGCGCTGGCGCGGCTGCAGGAGATGAAGCGCCGGCACCCGCTGGTCGGCGACGTGCGCGGCCGCGGGCTGCTGCTGGGCCTGGACCTCGTCTCCGACCGCACCACCAAGGCGCCGGCCGCCGACGCCGCCGACCGCATCCTCTACCGCGCGCTCTCGCGCGGGCTGTCGTTCAAGACCACCATGGGCCATGTGCTGACGCTGACGCCGCCGCTGGTGACCACCTTCGCGCAGATGGACCAGGCGCTGGACATCCTCGACGCCTGCCTGGCCGAGGATGCCGCGTGGGCCGCTGGGGCCGCAGGGGCCGCATGAAGGCCCGCGGCGTCAGCTGGCGCGCGCGCCTGGCCGCCCTCGGGGTGCGCTGGCGCATCAAGCCGCGGCTGGCCGACATGCGCGACATCGCCCGCGTGCGCGCGGCCTTCGCCACGCCGCTGCCGGCGCCGCGTGGCGTGCGCTGCACGCCCGCCACGGTGGGCGGCGTGCCCGGTGAGTGGGTCGAGTCGCTTCGGGCCGAGGCGCAGCCGCCGCGCGACACGCTGCTGTACCTGCACGGCGGCGGCTTCGTCGGCTGCTCGCCGCGCACGCACCGGCCGATCACGGCCGCGTTCGCGCGCCGCGGCTTGCGCATCTTCGTGCCCGACTACCGGCTCGCGCCGGAGCACCCCTTCCCCGCGGCGCCCGAGGACGCGCTGGCCGTGTACCGGGCGCTGCGCGCCGCACTGTCCGAACAGCCCGCCGCCGAGCGCGGCCGCCTCGTCGTGGCCGGCGACAGCGCCGGTGGCAACCTCGCGCTTGGCCTGATGCTGGCGCTGCGCGACGCCGGCGAGCCGCTGCCCGACGCCGCGGCGCTGTTCTCCCCTTCCACCGACATGGTGGGCGACGCCCCATCGCTGGAGCTGAACACGCCGCGCGACGCGATGTTCCACGGCCCCGAGCTCGAGCACCTGATGCACGCCTACATGCAAGGCGCCGACGCGGCGCAGCCGCGGGCCTCGCCGCTGCGCGGCGACCTGCGCGGGCTGCCACCGCTGCTGGTGCATGTGGGCCACGACGAGGTGCTGCGCGACGACGCACTGCGCCTGGCCTCCAAGGCGCGCGAGGCCGGCGTGCACGTGCAACTGCGCGTCTTCCACGCCGTGCCGCACGTGTGGCAGATGCTGCTGGGCTTCGTACCCGAGGCGCGCGAGTCGCTGGACGAGGCGGCGCGCTTCCTGCACGAGGCCACCGCACCGGCAGGCCCCGAGGAACTCGACGTGGTGATCATCGGTGCCGGCCTGTCTGGCATCGGCGCGGCCGTGCGCCTGCGCCACGCGCTGCCGCGGCTGAACTTTGCCCTGCTCGAAGCGCGCCAGGCCATCGGCGGCACCTGGGGCCTCTTCCGCTACCCCGGTGTGCGCTCCGACTCGGACATGTTCACGCTGGGCTACGACTTCAAGCCCTGGGCCGACGCGCAGTCCATCGCCGGCGGCGAGGCCATCCGCGGCTACATCGAGCAGACCGCCGCCGAGCATGGCATCGCGCCGCTGGTGCGCCACGGCCACCGCGTGCTGGCCGCCGACTGGAGCGAGCGCGACGCGCGCTGGACGCTCACCGTGCAGCGCGAGGGCATTGCCGAGCCACTGCATCTGCACGCGCGCTTCGTGCTCTTCTGCGGCGGCTACTACAGCTACGCGCAAGGCCACCGCCCGCACTTCGAGGGCGAAGAGCAGTTCCGCGGCCGGCTCGTGCACCCGCAGTTCTGGCCCGAAGGGCTCGAGGTGCGCGGCCAGCGCATCGTCGTCATCGGCAGCGGCGCCACCGCGGTGACGCTGGTGCCGGCACTGGCCGACCAGGGCGCCGCGCGAGTGACGATGCTGCAGCGCTCGCCGAGCTACCTGTTCGTGCGGCCCGCGGTCGATGCGCTGGCCGAGCGGTTGAAGCGCTGGCTGCCGTTGGCCTGGGCCTACCGGTTGATGCGGCTGAAGTACGTGGCGCTGCAGCTGTACTTCTTCCGCCTGGCGCGCAAGTACCCGCAGGCGGCGAACCGGCGCCTCATCGCCATGGTGCGCGAGGGGCTGCCGGCCGGCTTCGATGTCGAGCGGCACTTCACACCGAGCTACAACGTGTGGGACCAGCGCGTGTGCCTGGTCCCCGATGCCGACCTGCTGCGCACGCTCAGCTCCGGGCGGGCCGAGGTGGTGACCGACACCATCGAGCGCTTCACCGAGGGCGGCCTGCGCCTGCAATCAGGCGCCGAGCTGCCCGCCGACATCGTCGTCACCGCCACCGGGCTGGAGCTCAACGTGCTGGGCGGCATCCGGCTGAGCAAGGGCGGTGCGCCGATCGACCTGGCGAAGGCCTTCATCTACAAGGGCCTGATGTACAGCGGCGTGCCCAACCTCGTCAGCACCTTCGGCTACACCAACGCCAGCTGGACGCTGAAGTCCGACCTCGTGGCGCGCTACGCCTGCCGGCTGCTCGCGCACATGCAGCAGCAGGGGCACCGCACTTGCGTGCCCACGCCAGCCGCGGCGCTTTCGGCCATGCCGATGCTCGACTTCACCTCGGGCTACGTGCAGCGCGCGCTCCAACGCCTGCCCAAGCAAGGCGCGGCGGCGCCATGGCGCCTGAACCAGAATTACCTGCGCGACTTGGTGACGCTGCGATTCGGGCGTGTTGATGACGGGGTGCTGGCGTTCGGCCGGGCACCGGGTGGGCAGACGTCGGCGTAGACAAGCCGCAGGCGCTCGAGCCCCGATCCGGCAATGGCGCCGGCGCGCTGTGGCGTGCACAGACCCGGGTGGCCTGCCCTGCCGCGCCCGAGAGCGAGGCCCGGCGTCCGCGCCAGGCTGCGCCTGCCGCGGATGACGGCCGACGGAACCACCGTCGGCCTACCCGGCTCGTGCCGAGCCGGGACCCCTGCGCTGCGCTCCGGGGCGCCGATCGCCCTTGAGCGCGGCAGGG
>JAEUPD010000233.1 GCA_016788525.1 Rubrivivax sp. | reverse complement strand
CGCCCGACCCTGATGGCCCGCGCGCAGGCCATCCTCACCGCGGCCGGGTCGGCGGCCGCCGAGCGCGACTGAATGGTGCTGAACGCGCGCAACGCGCCCCCGGCACATCGCACCTTGCCCCCCACCCTGCCCCCCGAAGGAGACAAGCCCATGCCCCTGTACCGCATCGTGGTCGAACGCAGCTTCGACACCCCGCAGTCCGACGCCGACATGATGCTCGTGGCCGACCGCGAGCGGCCCTGCCTGGCCGCCTACGAAGCCAGCTGGAAGCGCAGCGTGCTGTCCACCGATCGCAAGCTCATGATCTGCGAATACGAGGCCGCCGACGCCGAGACCATGCGCCGCATCCAGCGCGAGGCCGGCGCGCAGTTCGACCGCATCTGGGTCGGGGAGGTCATCGAATAGCCGGCCGGCCGCGGCAGCCGCAAGGGGCCCCGGGCGCGCGCCGAGGAAGGGCCCGGCGCCCGCTCACCCCACGTACTTCACCAGCCACAGCGAGATCGCCGGCACGAACAGCAGCAGCAGCGTGCGCAGCGTGTCGGCCACGAGGAACGGCATCACGCCCTTGTAGCTTTCCGCGATCGGCAGGTCCTTGGCCATGCCGTTGACGATGTAGACGTTCAGCCCCACGGGCGGCGCCAGCAGCCCGAAGCCCACCGTCATCAGCACCATGATGCCGAACCAGATGGCCACGCTCTCCTTGGGCAGCCCGAAGTCCAGCCCCATCACCATCGGGAAGAAGATCGGGATGGTCAGCAAGATCATGCTGAGCTCGTCCATCACCGCGCCGAGCACGACGTAGAAGACGAGGATCGCCCCCACCACCGCCAGCGGCGCGAGGCCCCAGCCCTGCACCACGCCGGCCAGTTGTGCCGGCACCTGGGTGAGCGCCAGCGCCGAGTTCATGAGGTCGGCGCCCAGGAAGATCATGAAGATCATCGCACTGGCTTCGGCGGTGGCGTAGAAGCACAGCTTGAACTTGCGCCAGTCGATCTCGCGCTTGAGCAGCGCGGCGACGAAGGTGGAAGCCGCGCCCACGGCGGCGCCCTCGGTGGGCGTGAACTTGCCGCCGTAGATGCCGCCGAAGACGACGAGGAAGATGATGGCGATCGGCGCGACACCCTTCAGCGCGGCCAGCGTCAGCGCCGGCGCCTCGTCGTGCTCGGGCGCCTGCCCCGGCACGAGACGCACGTAGATCGCGATGGCCACCATGTAGCCGAGCATCGCGATGAGCCCGGGCACCATCGCCGCGGCGAACAACTTGGCGATGTTCTGCTCGGTCAGGATGGCGTAGATCACCAGCGGCACCGACGGCGGAATCAGGATGCCCAGCGTGCCGCCGGCGGCCAGCGTGCCGGTGGAAAGGCGGCCGGAGTAGCCGTGCTTCTTCATCTCCGGCAGCGCCACCTGCGTGATGGTGGCCGCGGTGGCCACGCTCGAGCCGCAGATGGCGCCGAAGGCCGCGCAGGCCATCACCGCGGCCATCGCCAGCCCGCCCTTGAAGCGCGCCATGACGGCCGCCGCGAACTCGAACAGCGCGCGGCTGATGCCCCCCTGCGTGGCGAAGTTGCCCATCAGGATGAACAGCGGGATGACGCTCAGATCGTAGCTGGCGAAGCGCGCGAAGGCCTGGGTGTTGAGGAAGCTGGCCAGCGGCAGCCAGCCGGCCTGCACCACGTAGCCGATGGAGCCGGCGGCGAACATGCAGATGGCGATCGGCACGCGCACGGCCATCAGCCCGAGCATCAGGCCGAAGATGAGGACGGTCAGGGCGATCGGGGTCATCGCGAGGCCCTCACGCGGCCGTTGGTGCGCCGGCCTGCCGGCGCAAGGCCTGCACCAGCGCGATCAGCGCCGTCAGCGCGATCGGCGGCACCATGAAGCAGTAGACCACCCATTCCGGAAAGCCCAGCATCATCGAGCCGGACTGCGACCGCCACGCGTTGAAGCCGCCGATCGTCGTGCGCCACGTGAGCAGCCCCATGCACACCGCCAGCACCAGCGCGCCGAAGCGGTCCAGCGCCGCCTGCGCCGTGGCACCGGCGCGGGCGGTGAAGAAGTCGACGATGATGTTGCCGCGCCGCCACTGGCACCACGGCAGGAACAGCGCGATGGCCGCGCCGGCGGCCGACCCCGAGAGTTCGAAGTCACCGACGATCGTCCAACCCACGGTGTTGCGGCCGACGACGCTGACGCAGGTCATCAGGGTGATCACCGTCAGCAGCACACCGGCCAGCACGGCACAGGCCTTGGCCGCAATCTCCAACAGGCGCATGGCCTTGTCCTCGCTCCCGGCTCGTCTTGTGTGGCCGGGTCAGTATTGGGTGGGCGGCAGCCGCAGCACAAGCCCGTGCAACTCCGGGGTCATGATCAGTTGGCAGCTCAGGCGGCTGCCCGCCTCGCGCGGGGCAGCGGTCATCTCCAGCATGGCGTGCTCGTCGGCCGATGGCGCGGGCAGCCGCTCGGCCCACTCGGCGGGCACGCTCACGTGGCAGGTGGCGCAGGTCATCGTGCCGCCGCAGTCGGCGGCAATGCCCTCGACGCCGGCCTGCACGGCCGCCCACATCGCGCTCTTGCCGGGCGCGGCCTCGACCACCCGGTGCGTACCGTCGTGGGCAATGAAGTTGAGCTGAAGCGACACGGGGAAATACCGGCAGCGGCGTCGAACGGCGCGCATTGTCCGCGGCGCGCCGCCCGGCGCCCACGGCATCGCTCATCTAGCAGATATGTCGAGGCGGCATGATGCGCACCGGGCGCCGCACCGCGCGCTTGCCCCGGGACCGGGCGATCAGGCCACCACCTTTCGCGCGCGCAGCGCGGCGATCTCTTCTTCACCGTAGGCCAGCTCGCGCAGCACGGCATCGGTGTCGTCGCCCAGGCCGGGCGCCGACCAGCGCACGCCGCCCGGCGTGCCCATCAGCTTGGGCACGATGCCGGGCACGGCCACCTCGTGGCCGCTGCGCGTCTTCTGCGTGAGGATCATGTCGCGCTCGCGATAGTGCGGGTCTTCGGCGATGTCCCGGGCCGTGAACACGCGGCCGCAGGGCACGCCGGCGTCGGCCAGCACGGCCAGCACCTCGGCGGCCGGCTGCGTGCGCGTCCACGCTTCGATGGCCGCGTCCAGTTCGGCCGCGCGCTGCGCGCGGCCGGCGTTGCCGGCCAGCGCCGGGTCACGGGCCAGGTCGTCACGGCCGATCACGCCCATCAGGCGCTTGAAGATGCTGTCGCCGTTGCCCCCGATGAGCACCACCGCGTCGTCGCCGCAACGGTAGGCGTTCGAAGGTGCGATGCCCGGCAGCGCGGAGCCTGCGGGTTCGCGCACGACACCGAACGCGCTGTACTCGGGCAAGAGGCTCTCCATCACGTTGAACACCGCCTCGTGCAGCGCGACGTCGATCACCTGGCCCGGGCCGCCGTGCACCTTGCGGTGGTACAGCGCCATCAGCACGCCGATGGTGCCGTGCAGCGCGGCCAGCGTGTCGCCGATCGAAATGCCGCAGCGCACCGGCACGCGGCCGGGTTCGCCGGTGAGGTGGCGCAGGCCGCCCATCGCCTCGCCGATGACGCCGAAGCCGGGCCGGTCGCGGTAGGGCCCGGTCTGCCCGTAGCCGCTGATGCGCAGCATCACCAGAGCGGGGTTGGTCTTGGCGAGTTCGTCGTAGCCCAGGCCCCAGCCTTCCAGCGTGCCGGGGCGGAAGTTCTCGATCAGCACGTCGGCCTGGTCGATGAGCCGGCGTGCGATGGCCTGCCCTTCGGCTTGGCGCAGGTCCAGCGCGATGGAGCGCTTGTTGCGCGACTGCACCTGCCACCACACCGAGGTGCCGTCCTGCACCAGCCGCCAGTGGCGCAGCGGGTCGCCGGCGCCGGGCGGCTCGATCTTGATGACCTCGGCGCCGAAGTCGCCGAGTGTCTTGGCGGCGAACGGGCCGGCAATGAGCTGGCCCATCTCGACGACCTTGAGGCCTTGAAGTGCGGCGCTTGGCATGCGTGCTCCCTGGGGTGCGGGCCGCACCCGGCCGCGCCCCCGCGCCGACAGCGCGGGCCACCGGCGCGGTGCGGCCAGGTCAATAACGTGCGAAGTACTCGCGACGCAGCCAGGCCTCGCGGTCTTCGGCGGCGGCAAAGCGCGCCAGCTCCTGCTGCTTCACCGTCTCGATCACGCGCGCCAGCGGCACGCCCAGGCCCTGCTGCAGCACCGGGTCGGCGGCCAGCGCATCGAGCGCCTCGCCCAGCGAGGTGGGCAGCATCACCGGCGCGGCGGCGTAGGGCGTCTCGGTGGCCGGCGGCGGCTCCAGCCGGCGGCCCAGGCCATCGAGCCCGGCGAACACCTGTGCGGCGATGTAGAGGTACGGGTTGGCCATCGGCTCGCCCAGGCGGTTCTCGATGCGCGTGGCCGGGTCGCCGCCGGGCACGCCGGGCTCGCCCAGCACGCGCAGCATGGCGCCGCGGTTGTCGCGGCCCCACAGCGCCGCCTGCGGCGCCATCACGCTGCCCTGGTAGCGGCTGTAGGCCGGGATGGTGGGCGCACACAGCGCGGCCATGCCGCGCGCATGCGCCAGCAGGCCGGCCAGCCAGTGCGCGCCGGCATCGGTGAGCACGCGGCGTGCGTCCCCGGCAGCAGCGGTTGCATCGCGGCCGGCGGGCTCGCGCCGGCGAAAGGCGTTGCCGCCGTCGTGCAGGTCCACCAGCGACTGATGCAGGTGCCAGCCGCTGGCGATGGCGTTGGGCAGCGGGGGGCGGCACACGAAGCTCAGGTGATAGCCGGCGCGGCGCAGCGCCTGGCGCATGCCGTTGCGGAACAGCAGCATCTGGTCGGCCGCCGCCAGCGCATCGGACACGCCGAACACCGCCTCGAACTGGCTGGGGCCGAGTTCGACTTCCAGCGACCGCAGCGGCAACCCGAGCCCCAGCGCGTGGTCGCGCACCAGCGCCAGCGCCTCGTGTGCCATGTCGGCCCAGTTCTCGGCCAACAGGTTGTAGCCCGGGTGCAGCAGGCGTACGGTGGGCGGTTCGGCCGGCCAGGCGGCGTGCTCCGCGGCCAGCGCACTCGAGGTGGCCTCGTCGACGATGCGGTGGATGTGGAACTCCACCTCCAGCCCGCAGCGCAGCCCGTGGCCGCGCCGTGCCAGCGCCGCCAGCGCCTGCTGCAACACCCGCCGCGGGTCGATGGCGACCTCCGTGCCATCCGGGAAGAACGGCTCGGCGCGCAGCCAGCCGGTGCGTTCGGCCCACGGCAGCACGACGAAGCTCGTGGGGTCGGGCAGCAGGAACAGGTTGTTGGCGCCACGCAGCCCCGGCAAGGCGGCCGGGGCCTCGGGGTCGAAGACCTTGAACGCGGTGCGGTCCGAGGTGTCCTTGAGCAGGATCGTGCTGACGAAACCGATGCCGTCGTCGAAGGCGCCGCGCAGCACGCGGCACTCGGCGTCGGCCGGGTCGAGCACCAGCGTCTTGCCGCGGAAGGTGCCGTGCAGGTCGCCCCAGGCGACGCGCACCTGCGCGAGGCCGGCCTCGCGCACGCGCGCCACCACCGCCTCGATGGCGGCGGCGCGCTCGGCAGGGGCGGCGCCGGCGTGGCCGGCGCGCTGGGCCAGCGTCATCGGCCGCTCAGGCTGCGGGGTTCGACGCCGTTGCGGCGGCAGCCGGCGCCGGCACGCTGCCCACCGCAGGTGGTGTACCGGCCAGCCAGGCCGCCCGCGCGCGCTTGGCCGCGCAGCCTTCGCGCCATGTCGACTCCCAGCCGGCGGCCGGCGCGACGCAGTCGATGGTGTCGGGGCCGACCAGGGCCGCTGCCGCCGCGGCGTCCAGCTGGCCCGGCGGCGTGCCGCCCGCCTTGACGGTCTCGATCGCCGCGAGCAGCGTGCGCCGGTTCGCCATGATCACCTTGTCGCTGGTGCCCAGGTGCTCGCGCGTGCGGTCCTGGATCGCGCCCATGCTCTCGCAGGCCCACTGGTCGTGCACGTTGATGTCGGCCTCGCCCATGCCGAGGTAGGTGCGGCTGGCCTGCTCGGTGGCGTCGTAGCCCCAGTCGTTGCTGCGCCCCTTCTTCGGCAGGTAGTCGGGCAGCTCGGTGTTCGCGAGGCGCTGGTTGCGCATCGTCTCCTTGTCCAGCGGCGCATCGAAGCTGGTGAAGAACGAGTACCAGTAGGTGTTGATGTCGTCGACCGGCACGTGCATCTGCGTGATGGTCACCGTCTCCGACAGCGGGATGACGAAGGTGTACGGGAACAGCGCATTGGTCACGCGCACATGGGTGAAGCGCTCGTTGATGAGGCGCAGCGTGGTGATGCGCGTCAGCCCCGCGGCCTTGTCGCCCAGCGCCTCGTGGTGGATCTCGGGCGAGTGGCACTCGCGCAGCACCCTGGTCATCGGCCAGCGCTCGCCGTCGATGCTGCCGGCGCTGGCGCCGCGGAACTGGCGGCCGTAGGTGTGGGCCGGGTCGACGTCTTCGTCGAGCATGCGGTGCAGGAACGAGGCATGCGCCGGGTCGATGCCGACCTCGAACGCCTGCAGCCAGTTGCAGCGCCACAGGCCCTTGAAGGCGAAGCTGTGCGAAGCGGGCGCCGCGAAGCAGTCGAACGCCGGCAGCGCGGGGGCCGCCACACCCTCGGGCCCGAGGTAGGCGAACAGCGTGCCCGCGGCCACGCGCAGCGGGTAGCTGCGCTGGCGCACACGCTGGCACAGCGTGCTGCCGACCCCATGGATGGAGGGCTCGGCGGGCGTCTCCAGGCAGCGCCCGTCAGCGGCGAACTTCCAGCCGTGGAACGGGCAGCGCACGCCGTCGCCCTCATGCCGCGCGTACTTCAGGTCGGCGCCGCGGTGCGGGCAGTCGCGGTCCAGCAGGCTGTGGCGGCCATCGGCGTCGCGCCACAGCACGAAGTCCTGGCCGAGCAGGCGCACTGCCTTCAGCGGGCGCAGCGCCATCGCGGGGTCGAGCCGGGGCTCGAACTCGTCCAGCAGCGCCACCGGGTGCCAGTAGCGGCGCAGCAGGCTGCCACAAGGCGTGCCGGGGCCGATGCGGGTGATGAGGTCGTTCTGGGCGGCTTGCATGACCGCAGTCTAGAAGCCCGGGCGGCAGAAATCGAGGCCCGCCATCCCTGCCATCCCTGCCACGTGGACTGCCAGGCAGGCCGGCCAGGGGGTGGCGCGCACGGCGAGCGCACGGCGAGCGCCTGGCGGCTTCAATGTCCTTGAACGCTCCCGTCAATGCCGCCAGGGGCCGCGGGCGGGCGCCAGGCGGCACAGTTCGCGCCGGCGCACCGGGCAGCCGCCCGCGCGTCAACTCGAAACACCCACCATTTCAAAGAGAGACGAGATATGCAAGCCCCCGCCCCCGTCGTTGTCGCGGCCCGCGTCCTGCTGGCCCTGATGTTCATCCTCGCCGGCTTCAACAAGTTCGGCGCGCTGGCCGGCACCGCCGGCTACATCGCCAGCAAGGGCCTGCCGCTGCCCTCGGTGCTGGCGTTCCTGACCGCCGCGCTGGAAGTGGTGGCCGGCATCGCGCTGGCGGTGGGCTTCAACGCGCGCTGGGCGGCGCTGGCGCTGGCCGTCTTCACGCTGCTGGCCACGGTGCTGTTCCACAACTACTGGGCCATGCCGGCCGACCAGCAGTACATGCAGCAGCTGATGTTCATGAAGAACCTCTCGGTCACCGGCGGCCTGCTGATGGTGTTTGCGTTCGGCGCCGGCCCTCTCAGCATCGACGCGCGGCGCGGCGCGACGCTGGCCGCTGCCTGACGCCGCCAGACCTGCGGGCCGGTCGGCCGCTGCCGCTACAGCAGCCGCTGCAACGCCATCGCCGCCGCCGGGTTCTTCTCCTTGGCGGCGGCGATGAACAGCAGGTAGACATCGCGCGGCGCGCCGGCCATGGCCGGCGCAGGCTCCACGCGCGGCAGGTCGGCGGGCTCGCCGCCATCACGCCACGCGCGTGCGCAGGCCGCGACCTGCGCCGCCGCGGCCGGTGACAAGCCCTCAGGCTCACCCGCCTCGGCACGCATCACGCGCGCATAGACGAATGGGCCGGTCAGGTCGGCGAAGGCCGGGTACTCGTCGGACTCGGTGAACACGTTCACCGCGCCGTGGCGACGCACCAGCGCCAGGTACTCGGGGCAGCGGAAGCTCTCGTGCCGCACATCGAGCGCGTGCTTCAGCGGCACGCCGCCGGCTTCCTTGGGCAGCAGCTCGAGGAAGGCCTCGAAGTCGGCCGCATCGAAGCGCTTGGTCGGCGCAAACTGCCAGACGATCGGCCCGAGCTTGGGTCCGAGTTCGGCGATGCCGCTGCCGCAGAAGAAGTTCACCGACTCGCCGGCTTCGGCCAGCACGCGCCGGTTGGTGGAAAGGCGATGCGCCTTCACCGAGAACACGAAGTCCTCGGGTGTCTCGCTGCGCCACTTGGCGAAGGTGGCCGGCTTCTGCGTGGCGTAGTAGGTGCCGTTGATCTCGATCAGCGTCAGCTGGCGGCTGGCGTATTCGAGTTCGCGGTCCTTGGGCCAGCCGGCCGGGTAGAAGTTGTTGCGCCACGGCTCGAAGGTCCAGCCGCCGACGCCGACGCGGATGCGCGGGGTGCTCAAGGTTCGTCTCCTCCACGAAGGCCGCCCGGGCGGCGGGGTGCTCAGCCGCGATGCGGTGTCGGTGCGAGTGCCGAGTTCCGCGCCGCGGCGGCCGAGGTTACGCTAGCGCGCCATGGCCGCGCCTGCCGCATTGTCCCTGTCGCTGCCCGTCGAGGGCGCGGGCAGCGTCTCGGCGCTGGCCGTCGAGCCGGCCGGCGCGCGCGCGACCTTCGTGCTGGCCCACGGCGCAGGCGCCGGCATGACCCACGCCTTCATGCAGCAGCTGGCCGCAGGCCTGGCGGCGCGGGGCGTGGCCACGCTGCGCTACCAGTTCCCCTACATGGAGCGCGGCAGCAAGCGCCCCGATCCGCCGCCGGTGGCACACGCCACGGTGCGCGCCGCGGTGGCCGAGGCCGAGCGGCGCTGGCCGCAGCTGCCGCGCTTCGCCGGCGGCAAGTCGTTCGGCGCGCGCATGACCTCGCAGGCGCTGGCGGCCGCGCCGCTGCCAGGCATCGCCGGCCTCGTGTTCGTCGGCTTTCCGCTGCACCCGGCGGGCGCACCCGGCACGCAGCGCGCCGACCACCTCGCCGGCGTGGCCCGCCCGATGCTTTTCCTGCAAGGCACGCGCGACGAGCTGGCCGAGCCGGCGCTGGTGCGGCAGGTGCTCGCCCGGCTGGGCGGGCGTGCCACGGTCGAGTGGTTCGAGCACGCCGACCACGCCTTTCATGTGCGCGCCGGTGACGTGAAGCGGCACGGCGCGCGCAACGACGACGAAGTGCTGGCCGCACTGCTGGACGCGGCGGCGCAGTGGATCCTGCGCTGCACCGCGGCCGCGCCGGGGCCTGCGGCGTGAGTGCTGGTGCGGCCTCGGGCGCCGCCGCGGGGCAGGCGGAATCCGCGCCAGCTGCGCAGCCCCCGCGCCCGCCCCGCCCGGCCACCGGCCGGCCGCTGAAGCAGTACACCGCCAAGCGCGACTTCCGCCTCACGCCCGAACCTCCGGCCGACGTGGCAGTGAGCAACGGGCCGCTGTCGTTCGTCGTGCAGAAACACTGGGCCTCGCGCCTGCACTACGACTTCCGGCTGGAGCTCGACGGTGTGCTGCTCAGCTGGGCGTGCCCCAAGGGCCCCAGCTACGACCCGGCCGAGAAACGCATGGCCGTGCACGTGGAGGATCACCCAGTGGCCTACGCCGGGTTCGAAGGCACGATTCCGAAGGGCCAGTACGGCGCCGGCCGCGTCATCGTGTGGGACCGCGGCCGGTGGGAACCGGTGGGCGACCCGCGCCGCGGGATGGCCGAAGGCAAGCTCGTCTTCCAGTTGCACGGCGAAAAGCTCGCCGGCCTGTGGGAGCTGGTGCGCATCAGCAAACCCGGTGACAAGCAAGAGCCCTGGATGCTGTTCAAGAAGCGCGATGCGTGGGCACGGCCGCTGCTCGAGTACGACGTCGTCAGCGCGCTGCCCGACAGCGTGGTCGACAAGCCGCTGGGGCTGGTCGAAGAGCGCGAGCCGCGCGCCACCGCGGCCGGCGCTGCCGCGGTGGCCGCTGGCGGCGGAGCAGGCGCGGTGGCCCAGGCGGCGCTGCCCGACTCGGCCGCCGCGCTGCCCGGCGCGCAGCGCGCCGAGCCACTGCCGGCAAAGCTCGCGCCTCAACTGGCCAGCGCCGCCGATGCGCCGCCCACGCGCGGCCACTGGCTCTATGAGCTGAAGTTCGACGGCTACCGGCTGCTGGCGCGCTTCGATGCGAAAGGGGCGGTGACGCTGCACACGCGCAACGGCCACGACTGGACCTCGCGGCTCAAGCCGCTGGCCGCCGCGCTGCACGCCCTGGGCCTGGCCTCGACCTGGCTCGACGGCGAGATCGTCGTGATGGGCCCGCGCGGCACGCCCGACTTCAACGCGCTGCAAAACGCCATCGACTCCGCACGCGGCGGTGAGGCGATCCGCTACTTCGTGTTCGACATCCCGTTCCACGATGGGCACGACCTGCGGGCGGTGCCGTTGGCCCTGCGCCGCGCGTGGCTGAAGCGGCTGCTCGAAGCCCGCCTGGCGGCCACAGGTGGTGACGGTGCCGAGGTTGGCCGCACCACCGAGGCCGTGCAGCTCAGCGCCGACTTCGCCGCCGATGCGGCCAGCTTGCTCGAGAGCGCCCGCGCCCTCGGCCTCGAGGGCCTGATCGCCAAGCGCGCCGACGCGCCCTATGTCTCGCAGCGCAGCGACAGCTGGCTCAAGCTCAAGCTCGCGGCGCGGCAGGAACTGGTGATCGGCGGCTTCACCGAGCGCCAGGGCGCGCCGCGCGAGGTGGGCAGCCTGATCCTCGGCGTGTACGACGCCGGCGGCGCGTTCGTTCACGCCGGCAGCGTGGGCACCGGCTGGAACGCCGCCGCCGCCGCCGCGCTGCGCACGCAACTGGCGCCGCTGGAACAGCCCGCACCGCCCTTCACCGCCGGCAGCCCCGACCCCGGCCGCTGGAGCCGCCGCGCCGCGGGCAGCGAGCGCTGGGTGCGGCCCGAACTCGTGGCCGAAGTGCGCTTCGCCGGCTGGACGCAGGGCGGCCACGTGCGCCACGCCGTCTTCGTCGCGCTGCGCAGCGACAAGCCGGCTCGCAGCGTCACGCGCGAGCGCGTGGTCACGCAGGCGGCGCTCGCCGCGCTGCCCGGCGCGCGGCTGGCGAAGTTGAAGGTGACGCATGGCGATCGGGTCATCGATGCCGCCACCGGCCTGACCAAGCTCGACCTCATCCGCTACTACGACAGCGTGGCCGAGCGCATGCTGCCGCACCTGGCCGGCCGGCCGCTGGCGCTGGTGCGGGGGCCCGAAAGCGTGGCCGGCACGCTGTTCTTCCAGAAGCAGGACGAGGCCGGCAGCATCCCCGGGCTGAAGGCGCTCGATGCCAGGCTCTTCCCGGGCCACGCGCCGCTCATCACCGTGCCCGATGCCCAAGCGCTGCTGTCGGCCGCGCAGATGAACGTCATCGAGTTCCACCCCTGGAACTCCACGGCGAAGAAGATCAACCAGCCCGACCGCATCGTCTTCGACCTCGACCCCGGCGAGGGCCTGCCCTGGGAGCGCGTGAAGGAGGCGGCGTTGCTGGTGCGCACGCTGCTCGACGAACTCGGCCTCGAGAGCTGGCTCAAGACCAGCGGCGGCAAGGGCCTGCACGTGGTGGTGCCGATCGCGCCGCGCTGGCCTTACGACGTGGTGAAAGGCTTCTCGCAGGCCGCGGTGGAACACCTGGCGCGCACGATCCCCTCGCGCTTCGTGGCCAAGACGGGCGCGGCCAACCGCGTGGGCAAGGTGTTCGTCGACTACCTGCGCAACGGCCAGGGCGCCACCACGGCCGCAGCCTTTTCGGCGCGCGCGCGGCCGGGGCTGGGCGTGTCGATGCCGGTGGCGTGGGACGACCTCGGCGCGCTGAAAGGCGGCGCGCAGTGGAACATCGCCACGGCGCGCGAGCACCTGTCGTTCGAGCAGGCCGATCCGTGGGTGGGGTTCTTCGAGGCGAAGCAGTCGCTGGCGGCGGCGCTGAAGGTGATGCGGGTGGGCTGACCGGGCTGGAGCATTGGTCCGCATTCGGCCATCAAGAGCCACTCGCGACCGTCTGCTGCCTGGTCACCCGGTCCGGTGCTGGCCAGCAGGCAGGCCCCATGGAAGACCTCCACCTTCCATAGGTGAGGCCAAACGCACGTTGTCACTTGGCCGCACGCGGTGCTGGATCGACGCCCATGCAGGAGGACGGCCAAGCCGTCAGACGGCTGTATCAATCTGCAGATGTACACCGTCACCCGCGGCGGGCCGGACCCGGGCCGCTTCATGGAGCTGTTCTGCTCGTGGCTGGCGGCCTCCAAGGCCAACAATTGGAATGGCCGCAATGTCACGCGCTGGAGCAACGAAGAGTTCGACCGCACCTTCCGCGCCGCCGAGGTGGAGGTGGACCCGGTGAAACGCGCCGCGCTGCTGATCCGCCTGAACGACCTGGTCTGCAACGACCACACCGTGGTGCCCATCGTGATGCGGCCCAAGCCCAGCGCGCTGGTCAACCACCTGCACGCGCCCATCAGCGGCTGGGCCACGGAATCCAGCGGAATCCAGGACTGGTATCGGGCCTGAGGCAGAGGCTGGGTCGCCGCCGATCAGGCTTTGCCCAGCGGGGCGCGCCCCCACATCGCCGTGCGCCGGGTGATGGCGCCCAGCTCGGTCGTCACGGCCAGCAGCGCCGGCGCCAGCGCGTGCATGCGCGCCGTGCTCAGGCGTGTGCGCGGCCCGGCGATGCTGACCACACCGCTGGCCACGCCCTGGCGCAGGACGGGTGCGGCCATCGCCGTCATGCCGGGCGCGAAGACTTCGTCGATCATCGCGTAGCCGCGTGTGCGCGCGGCATGCAGGAAGCCCAGCAGCGCCTTCACGGTGGTCGGCGCCTGGGGGCCATAGTCCTTGGGTTCGCCGAAGCCCTGGCGGCTGACCAGCTCCAGCGCGCGCTCGTCGCTCAGCGTCAGCAGCCAGGCGTGGCCCGAAGCCGTGCACGACAGGCGCGCGTCCATGCCCATGTCGGGGTCGTAGCGCACGCCCTTTCGTGCGCCCTGGGCCTTGGCCACCCAGGTGAGGCGGTCGTCGTCGATGATCGCCAGCCGCACCAGCTCGCCCGACTCGTTGGCCAGCCGCTCGAGCAGCGGCTCGGCGATATCCACCACGCCGGCACTGCTCAGGAAGGCCAGCCCCATCGAGGCGATCTTGGTCGTCAGCAGGTAGGGACCCTGAGCGCGCGCCTGGCGCACATAACCCAGTTGCGCCAGTTGCGACAGCAACCGGTGGCAAGCGCTGTGCGGGATCAGCAGCTCATCGGCCAGCGCACCCAGCGCCATGCCATCGGGCTGCCCGGCCAGGCGCTCCATCAACGCCAGTCCGCGGTCCAGTGCGACGGACATCAGCAACAACCTCTCATATCGCGAAAGCAAATTCCGATCAGGAACGCCGGGCACGATGCCTGAGAAAAATCCCTCGAGAAGTGCCACCCTCCCGCGCCAAGCCTATCCTCTACCCCATGCGGCAGCAATCACCGGATGCCAGGGCCGCCGGCGACGCCAATGGCCTGCGACGCCGATGAGCCGGGGCCCCTGCCCGGCCCTCACCCACACCGAAAGCCCGCTGCATGGCGCACCCGCTGTTTGTCCTGAATGGTTCCAACCTCAACATGCTGGGCAAGCGCGAGCCCGAGTTGTACGGCACCACCA
>JAEUPD010000051.1 GCA_016788525.1 Rubrivivax sp. | reverse complement strand
GCGCTGGCGCGCACGGTGGAGTACTTCCGCATCCCGCGCAACGTGCTCACCATTTGCCTCGGCAAGAGCACCTATGCGCGCTGCGGGATCATCGTCAACGTCACGCCGTTCGAGCCCGAGTGGGAGGGCTACGTGACGCTGGAGTTCAGCAACACCACGCCGCTGCCGGCCAAGATCTACGCTGGCGAAGGCTGCGCGCAGGTGCTGTTCTTCGAGAGCGACGAGGTGTGCGAGACGAGCTACAAGGACCGCGGCGGCAAGTACCAGGGGCAACGCGGCGTCACGCTGCCCCGGGCGTGATGGGTCCCCTCGGAGGCGCCTTCGGCGCCTCCCCGTGGACCCGCAGGGGCCACTGCGTGGCCCCGGGGCGCCGCCAGCGGCCCGGCAAGGCCGGTTCCGCGGCGGCTGCTGGGCGACCCGCGGCGCGTTCGAAGCGCGGTGGTCACGTCAATCGAACTTGACCTGAATCCCGGCCGTCACCAGCGTGTCGGCGCGCTTCACGCCGGCGCCGGGGTCGCTGTTGAATCGCAGGCTCACGCCCGCGGTGAGGTTCAGCGACTGCGAGGCGGGCACCGCGATGCCGGCGTCCCACTGGGCGCGGTACTCGCCGCGGTTGCTCAGGTCGGGGAACAGCACCAGGCGCTGGCGTGCGGTGGTGCTCTGGCCCCACTTGTGCACCGACTCCTCGCCCGCCAGCAGCGTGGCGTGGTTGTAGCTGCGGCGCACCGCGCCGTCGATGAGCCGCGGCGCGTCGAAATCCTCGGCCACGTAGGCCGCGCCGCCGAAGACCTCGAACTTCAGCGCCTCGGTGTTGACGAACTTCCAGCCCACGCCACCGCCCAGCGTGAGGCGTGACTGCAAGCCGGCGATGTCGTCGCGCTCGCCCTCGCCCAGCGCAAAGGTGTACAGCTGCGCCGACAGGTTCCAGTCGTGCTTGGCCCCCAGGCGCCACAGGTCGGCCGTCTTGGTGCCCCGGCTCGAGCCGTAAAGCGCGTTGGCGTACAGCGAGGTCTTGTCGCCGCGGGTGGCGCGCACCGCATCGGCGCTGCCCGCCAGCGTGGTGGAGCGCGTGTTGCCGCCGCTGGCGGTGTACGAGGCGCTGAGCGCGGCGCGCCACTGGCCGTCTTCCTTCACGGTGGCCTGGGCCGATGCGACACCGGATGCGGTGAGCGCGGCGGCCGTCGCCACCATCGATGCGATGGTCTTCGACTTCATCCTTGAAACTCCTCTGCTGGCACGTTGATTCGTCCCCTGAGGGTGTGCGGCCTCTCAGGGTTAACCACGAGTCTAGTGGCGCGCAAGGCCCCTCCAGGAGGGCCGCCGGCAACAGTGTGTTCACGCGGCATGCCCTGGGTGCCCACCCGAAAGGCCTGGTGCACCACGGCCTGCCGGTCTGGTGACGAGGCCGGCGCGCAGCGAGAATCGGCCGCAGCGTGCCGGGGCCCTCCGCGAACGCGCCGCCTGGAGATCGAACCGATGAAGTGGGAAGGCCACGAACAAAGCCGCAACATCGAAGACCGCCGCGGCATGGGCGGCGGGGGTGGAGGAGGTGGCCTCGGCGTGCCGCGCATCGGCGGGCGCGGCATCGGTGTGGGCACCATCCTGATCGCCGTGGTGGCCGGCTGGATCTTCGGCATCAACCCGCTCACCGTGCTGGGCCTGCTCGGTGGCGGCGGCGCGCCGGTCGAAGTGGCGCCATCGCCGTCGCAGCAGCGCGCCCCCGGCGCGGCCCCGCAGGACCCGCAGGCGCAGTTCGTCTCCACCGTGCTGCGCGACACCGAGCAGGTGTGGGGCCGCATGTTCCAGGGCGGCGGCCAGGCCTACCAGGAGCCCAGGCTGGTGCTCTTCAGCGGCGCCACGCGCAGTGCCTGCGGTGTGGGCCAGGAGGCGATGGGCCCTTTCTATTGCCCCGGCGACCAGAAGGTGTACCTCGACCTCACCTTCTTTCGCACCCTCTCGCAGCGCATGGGCGCGCCGGGCGACTTTGCCCAGGCCTATGTGGTGGCGCACGAGGTGGGCCACCATGTGCAGAACCTGATGGGCATCACCGCCAAGGTCGACGGCCTGCGCGGCCGCATCTCGCAGCAGGAGATGAACGCGCTGTCGGTGCGCGTGGAACTGCAGGCCGACTGCCTGGCCGGCGTGTGGGCGCACCACAGCCAGAAAGGCAAGGGCTGGCTGGAGGCCGGCGACCTGCAGGAGGCGATGAACGCCGCGGCGCAGATCGGCGACGACACGCTGCAAAGGCAGAGCCAGGGCCGCGTGGTGCCCGAGAGCTTCACGCACGGCACCTCGCAGCAGCGCATGACGTGGTTCAAGCGCGGGCTGGACACCGGCAGCGTGAAGGCCTGCGACACCTTCGGCGCGCGTTGAGGGGCCGGGCCGTGCAGACGATGCCGGGCGCGCCGCGATGAGCGAATCTGCTGCCCACCTGGCGCGCCTGGCCGGCCTGCGCGCCGGCGGCAAGGGCAAGGTCGTCGGCGCCGCCCAGGCCGTGCAGTTGCTGCGCGACGGCGACACGCTGGCCACCAGCGGCTTCGTGGGCATCGGCTTTGCCGAGAACCTGGCGGTGGCGCTGGAGCAGCGCTTCGTCGAGCAGGGTGCGCCGCGCGGGTTGACCCTCGTGTACGCCGCGGGCCAGGGCGACGGCAAGACGCGCGGCCTGAACCACCTCGGCCACGACGGGCTGGTGGCGCGCGTCATCGGCGGCCACTGGGGGCTGGTGCCCACGCTCGGCCGGCTGGCGGTGGAAGACAGGATCGAAGCCTGGAACCTGCCGCAAGGCGTGATCTCGCACCTGTTTCGCGACATCGCCGCCGGCAAGCCCGGGCACCTCTCGCGCGTGGGCCTGGGGACCTTCGTCGACCCGCGCCACGGCGGCGGCTGCGTCAATGCGCGCACGCGGGCGCTTCCCGCTTCGGCGCAGCCGGTGCGGCTGATGCCCATCGACGGCGAGGAGTTCCTCTTCTACAAGGCCTTTCCGATCCACGCTGCGTTCATCCGCGCCACCACCGCCGACCCCGACGGCAACCTGACGATGGAGCGCGAGGCGCTCACGCTCGAGTCGCTGGCCATCGCGATGGCGGCGCGCAACTCCGGCGGCATCGTCATCGCGCAGGTCGAGCGCGTGGCCGAGGCGCATTCGCTGTCGCCGCGGCACGTGAAGGTGCCCGGCGTGCTGGTCGACTGCGTGGTGGTGGCCGAGAAGCCCGAGTACCACTGGCAGACCTTCGCCGAGCCCTACAGCGCCGCCTTCAGCGGTGAAGTTCGCGTGCCCGCCGCGCATGTGCCGCCGATGCATGCCGGCAAGCGCAAGGCCATCGCCCGGCGCGCGGCGCTGGAACTGCGCCCGAACGCCGTGGTGAACCTGGGCATCGGCATGCCCGAAGGCGTGGCCGCGGTGGCCGCCGAGGAGCGCGTGATCGACCTCATCACGCTCACCGCCGAGCCGGGTGTGGTGGGCGGCATCCCGGCCGGCGGGCTGAACTTCGGTGCGGCGGTCAACACGCAGGCGGTGATCGACCAGCCCTACCAGTTCGACTTCTACGATGGCGGCGGCCTGGACATCGCCTTCCTCGGCCTGGCGCAGGCCGACGCCGAGGGCAACGTCAACGTCAGCAAGTTCGGCCCGCGGCTGGCGGGCGCCGGCGGCTTCATCAACATCAGCCAGAACGCGCAACGGGTGGTGTTCGTCGGCAGCTTCGAGGCCGACGGCCAGTCCAAGCTGGTGCGCGAAGTCGAACACCGCACCTTCAGCGGCCGCGAGGCCTGGCGGCGCGGCCAGCAGGTGCTGTATGTCACCGACGCGGCAGTGTTCGGCCTGCACGAGCGCGGCATCGAGCTGCTGGAGGTGGCACCCGGCCTGGACCTCGAGCGCGACGTGCTGGCGCGCATGCAGTTCCGCCCGGTCATCGAGCGCGAACCGCGCCGCATGGAGGCGGCCATCTTCGCAGAAGGGCCGATGGGCCTGCGCGCCCGCCTGCTGCTGATGCCGCTGCCCGACCGCTTCACCTACGACCCGGCGGCGCGCACGCTGTACATCAACTTCGAGCGTTTGACCATCCACACCGCCGACGACGTGGAAGCCGTGCGCGCCGAGGTCGAGCGCCATGTCGCGCCGCTCGGCCACAAGGTGTATGCGGTGGTCAACTACGACCACTTTGCGCTGGACACGCAGGTCGAAGACGACTGGGCGGCGATGGTGCGCGAGTTGATGGACCGCCACTACCTCGACGTGACGCGCTACACCACCAGCGGCTTCCTGCGTGCCAAGCTCGGCAGCGCGCTGGCCGCGCGCGGCGTGGCGCCGCACCTGTTCGAGACGGCCGAGGAGGCGCGGCGCGGTCTGGGCAAGGGGTGAGGCCGCGCCGCGGGCGCTGGCGGCGGGCGGCGTTCATGCCGATGGTGGATGCGGCACCGACCTTCCCCCAACCCCTGGGGTTTGCACATCTGAGCTTCGCGAGTGTCCAATGCGCCGGGCAGTGGCAGGAGGGCGCTGCGCCGCAACGCCTCCTGAGTGACCGGCACCGGCAAGGAGCTCACCATGTGCGACCCGACCCCCATCCGCAACTGGATGATCGCCTGCGCCGTGGCCATCATCGCCGCGGCGGCCATCGTCGTCGGCGCGGCCATCGCCAACGGCTCGTGGTGGTACACCTACCTGTCGCCCATCGGCATGCTCGCCGCGGCCGGCGCCACGAGTTTGGCGATGGTGTTCTGCAGCCAGGCGCTGTCGGCGCTGGACACCTACTGTGCCTGCGTCGGCCCGCGCTGCGCCGGGGCCTGCGACAACCTGCGCAACGTGCTGCGCGCGGCGATGACGGTGCTGGGCATCCAGGCCACCGCCTGCCTCACCGTGGCGGCCTATGCCTGGATACCGGGTGCGGCCAACCCGGCGCAGTGGGTGATCATTGGTTCGATGCTGGTGCAGGCGGCGCTGATCATCTCCGCCATCGCCTTCTACAGTGCGCTGGCGGCTTGCGGCGCCTCGCCGCCTGCGCCGCCGGGACCGCCGGCGCCCACGCAGCCACCGCGACCGCCGGTCGAACCACGCCCGCCGGTGGGGCCGGCACCCATCAACTGAGGCCGAGTGCGCACGCAGCGCGCCTCCCATCCTACTTCCGCCAGGAGAACGCCTTGAAGGCCCAGGTCCCCGTGAAGCATCTGCCCACCCGCATGGCGGTGGACAACCGGCTGACGACGATCTACTCCACGCATGTGCTGATCCCCAAGCTCGGGCCGATCGCCACGCAGCGCTACGCGCGCCAGTTCGCGCGCCTGCTCAAGGACCTGGCGGTGGCCGTGGAGCTGGTGCAGGCGGCAAAGGCCTATCAAGCCAAGTACAAGCAACCGGTGGCGATTCCCGCGCCACCCCCGCCCGCGCAGCGCAAGGACCTGCGTTTCAAGCACCCGCTGCTGCCCGGCAGCGCCTACCAGACCTACTATCTCGCCGGGCTCGCGGCTTTCGCCGGCGCGCGGCCCGAGGTGCTGATGCGCGGCGTGTCCAAGTCGCTCTTGACAGCGAACCTGCGCGAGGCGTCGCCGGCGCCCGCCGGGGCCCCACCCCGCGGCGGCGCGAAGACCTCGGCCGCCGCGGCGAAGAAGGGTGGCGCAGCCAAGGCGGCGGTGACGGTGCCTGGGGCGAACGTCAACCCTTTGCCGCCCGAGTCCAACGACCTGGGCAAGGTGCAGTTCACCGCCACCGGCCTGTGGCCAACCGCGGTGAGCAAACAATTGCGCGACCACCCGCAGCTCGAGGTGGCACCCGACGGGCGCCTGATCGTGCAGCCGCTCGGCCCGCGCACCTACCTGGCAAACGTGCAGATGCGCGAGACCGTCCGCCAGTGGGCCAAGACCGGCGCGAAGCCCGTGCCGGCCGACACCGTGCGCAACGAAGTCGACGAGAGCACGCGCGGGTACGAGCTGGCGCAGATCCTGCACGGGTTGGCGCAGCCCAACGCGGTGATCGAGGACTTGCTGGCCGCCGGTGCCCTGGCGGCCAGCGGCCCGTGGCTGGGCAAGACGCTCGGGCTGACCAATGACGTGCCCAGCGCCGTGGCCGACATCCTCACCGAGCGCGGCACGGTCCCGCCGGCCCGGCGCGACGCCATCGGCCCGCTGGTGCAGCAGGCGCTGGCGCAGCTGCTGCAGGCGCTGGGGCCCCAGGGCAATGCCTTCCTGCAGCGGCTGCTGCAGCCGCAGGCGAAGGCGCTGCGTGACCGGCTGTTCGGCTACGTCATCGGTCGGGTCGACCGGCTGGGCGGCATCGACCCCGGGCTCACGCCGCTGCCTGACGACACGGTGATCGTCGGCAGCCGCGAATGGGCCTTCCGCCGCACCGAGCGCCTGAGCGTGGCGGTGGGCACGCCCACGCTGCGCGGCCCCTTCGCCGCCGAGGCGGTGGCGCCGGCCAGCGAACTGGTGCAAAGCGAGTCCAGCCTGCAGGAGGTGGTGAGCTTTCGCGAGCAGGGCTCGGCCACCAGCCGCAGCACACGCAGCGAGGCGGCCAGCTTCACCAGCAGCACGTTCAGGCAGGCGCTGGCCCACATGGCCGAGGAGGGCATCAACAGCGAGGGTGCGTTCAGCCAGCAGACCACGCTGTTCGACACCCTGCGCGAGCGCCGGCGCGAGGCCATCGACCGCACCTTGACGCAGGTCTCGCGCAGCAACGAGCAGCGCAGCGGCAGCGTTAGCCGCAGTGTCACGAGCCAGGCGCGCAGCTACACCACGCGCGGCAAGGACGTGGTGCACGCCACCACCGAGGTGTCGTTCCAGGTCGCCGCGCCGGTGGAGGTGGAGGTGCGGCTGGAGGACGTGGGGCTGGTGTGGTGCCCGCGGCTGCCATCGCCCTTCATCGCCCTGCACCGGCTGGTCACCGAGCACGAGCGCGAGGCGCGCACCGACTACCTGCGCCAGAACCAGGTCACCGATCCGGTCCGGCCGCCCGGTGACTTCGAGGGCGCCACGTTCAAGAAGGAAGTCAGCGTGCGCGGCAACACGCGCACGCAGGTGGTGTCCTTCGACATCGAGATCCCGGCGCAGTACCGCGACTGGGACTTCGACGCCGCAGCCTGCACGGTGGACTTCCGCAACGGCACCTCGGCCGACTACAACTGGGACGAGCAGTGGAACCTGGACGACCTGGAGAACTGGCACGTGTTCTTCCGATCGATCCAGCGCGGTGCCTTCAACGTCACCGGGTCGGTGGTGTTCGAGACCACCGACCCCGAGCTGCTCAACCGCGGCTTCATCGTCATCACCGTGGCGATGGAGCGGCTCACCGAGGCGGCGCGCGCCGCCATTGCCAACTACGAGGCGGAACGGCAGGAGGCGGCCGCCCAGCGCCAGGCGGTGGAAGTACGCGCCAATCAGTACGCACGGCTGCGCCGCGACGAGCTGATCGAGCAGTACGAAGGGTCGATCGAACTGCAGGAGGAGGCGTTCTCGGTGCTGACGCGCACGGTGTTCACCGGCGGCGGTGCGGCGCACGTGAGCTACTGGCGCGAGATCCTGCGCTCGTGCATCGACTGGTCGTCGGCCGGCATGCGCTTCGAGCCGGCCGACATGCGGGCCATGGCCTACACGCACCTGCCGCCGTCGCACTTCATGAACGCGCAGGGCATCCGCTTCATCCTGCCGGTGCATCGCTCGGCCGAGGGCGCCTTCTTCGACGCGCTGCAAGGCGGCGCCGGCACCTACTTCCAGCAGGCCGCGACCAAGGTGCGCGAGTTCGTCGGCGGCTACCGCGAGATCGTCGAAGAGGCCAAGCGCGACGAGCCCGCCAAGCTCGTGCTCGACGCCTACTCGAGCGAACTGGTGCTCGGCCGCCACCTCGAGGCGGTGCTCAGCGAGCACCCGTTCGCCGAGCCGAATTGAGAGCGGCGCAGCGGGCGCTGCAGGCCGCATGCCGGACGAGATGGGTGCAGATGACGGCGGGCCATGAACCGACACGGACCGGGCACGCGATGCCCGGCGCGCGGCCCCGAGCATGACCCCGATCGACTACCCCAACGAACTGCGCGACATCGCGCTGCTGGGCAAGCCCGGTGCGTGGCGGCGCCGCTTCCTGCTGCGGCCGCTGCGCGCCGGCCGCTACTCGCTGCTGGCCTGGCCGAGTGAACTGCTAGAGCTGCGTGCGTTGCAGCGGCACGACCTCGTGTTCCGCGATGGCGCCGGTCCGCCGCAGGCGGTGGAGCTGCAGGTCCCGCGGCCGCTGCGGCCGTTTCGCCGCTGGAGCTGGCGGCTGGTACGCTGGCCGAGCGCCTGGCATCCGCCACGGCCCGCGCCGGGTGCGGCTGCGCAGGCCGGTGACGACGGCGAGGCCCGCCCCGACGCCGCGCGCGGCCTGCCGCTCGAGCCCGCGCCGCCCAGCAGCGCACTGCTCTTCGAGGAGCAGCCCGTCATCCATGGCACCTTCTCCACCGCCGACGACCACGGCGACGAGCCGCACCGCGTGGTCATGTGGTCGTGCCACCAGCCCTACGCCACCGACGAGGGTGGCCGCGCCGTGCTGCACGCCGACTTCCCCGGCCTGCTGGAGTGGGTGCGCGCGCGTGTCGAGGCCTTCGCGCCGCATGTCGTGTGGGGCCTGGGCGATACCGCCTACGCCGACGGCACCCCGGCCACCAACTTCGTCGACCAGGCCTATGGCGAGGTCGACCTGAAAGGCCGCCCGGGCCAACGCGCCGAGCTGCGCCGTGCCTACCGTCGCATGATGCGCGCGCACTGGAGCTTCGAGCCGCTGCAGCGCGTGATGTGCAGTGTGCCGCACCTGTGCGTGTGGGACGACCACGAGATCCGCGACGGCTGGGGCAGCGAGGACGAAGACTTCGCCGGCGGCAACCCGCTCATCTACGAGGTGGCGCGCGAGGTGGCCGACGAGTACGTGCTGAGCAACGGCCCGCGCCTGCGCCCCACGCGCAGCGGGCAGCCGCCGCGCGAGCGCCCGGACGCCCACCAGGCCTACATCGCCGGCAGCGTGGCGGCCTTCGTGTTCGACGGCCGCACCAGCCGCCGCTACGCCGACCCGGGCGGCCGCATCCTCTCCGAGCAGCAGTTCGCCGACTTCGAGGCCTTCTGCGACCAGGTGGCCGCCGCGCGTGACGTGCGCTTTCTCGTCATGGGCTGCGCCGTGCCGTTCATCAACCTCAAGGACTTCGTCGAGGAGCTGGGCGCCAAGGCACCCAAGGCGCTCACCGACCTGATGGCCGGCATCCGTGACGACATCCGCGACAGCTGGCACGCGCCGGGCAACCGCGAGGGCCTGAAGCGGCTCATCGGCATCCTGCGCCGGCTGCACCGGCGCCGGCCGCACATCGACATCGTCAACGTCAGCGGCGACATCCACGTCGCCAACGCCTTCTCGTTCCAGCCGCCGGGGTTCTTCAAGGCGCTGTACCAGTTCACCAGTTCGGCACTCACCAACCGCGAGCATCCGCCCGCGGCCGTGGCCGCGCTGGTGGACCTGGGCAGCGCCACCTTCACCGAGGTGCTCGGGCTGGTGACGCGAATCTGGGACAGCCTGGGCGACCCGAACCTGATGACGATCGAGGCGCGCGGCGAGGTCCTGCGGGTCACGCTGCAGGTCTTTGACCTCGCGCTGCCGCCGGCCGAGCGCGCCGCCTCGCCGAGCCCCAAGGACCTGGTGTTCGATGTCGGCAGCGAGACCTTCGGGGTGCGGCGGCTGCTGCGCGCCTGAGCGCCGGTGCCGGCGCCACCGCAAGCGGCCCGCTTGCCTGCCGGCGGCCGGCCGCTAAGCTCGGGGCCCATGCGACGGCGGGACCTTCTCGGGGCGATGGCGGGTGTGACCGCGGGGCCTGAGTGGGCCGCGGCCGCGGGAGCTGCGTCTGCGTCTGGGTCTGGTCCTGCGGCCGAGCCGGTGGCGCCGGGCCGCGGGCCAGCCCTGGCCTTCGCGCTGGGCAGCGGGGCACTGCACGGTTGGGCGCACGTGGGCATCGTGCGCGGCTGCGCGCGCGCTGGCCTGAAGCCGCGGGCGATTGCGGGCAGCAGCGTCGGCGCGGTGGTGGGCGCGCTGTGGGCCGCCGGGCTGCCGGCCGAGGAGATATCGCGCATCGCGCGGCGGCTCGAGTGGCCGAGCACCGCCGCTGGCCTGACGGCGCTGCTGGGAGCGCGCCGGCGCAACCATGCGCTGCGCGAGGAAGTCGAGCGCGCGGTCGGCGGACGGCAGATCCAGCAGTTGCCGGTGCGCTTTGCGGCCGTGGCCAGCGACGCGCTCACCGGCGACAGCGTGGTGGTCGATGCCGGCTCGGTGGGGCTGGCGGTGGAGGCTTCCTGCGCCGTGGCGGCGCTGAACGAGCCGGTGCCCGTCGGCAACCGCCTGCTGCTGGACGGCAGCCTCACGGCGCCCGTGCCGGTGGCCGCGGCGCGCCGCCTGGGCGCCGCGCGCGTGGTGGCCGTGGACGTGGCCTACCGGCCCTACGAGGAGGCGCCGACCTCCGCCTCGGACTACGCCTACCAGGCCATGCACATCATCGGCAACGCGCTGGCGCGCGAGCAGACGCGGCAGGCCGAACACGTGATCAAGCTGGACGTGCACCACCTGATGCACAAGCGGCTGGACATCGACGCCCTGATCGCCGCCGGCGAGGCCGCGCTGCTGGAACTGGCCCCCAGACTGATGCCCAGGTGATCCGCGCAGGGGCGGTGCGGGGCCCTGGCCGGCGTGCTGCGCTGATCTAGAGTCGCATCCCATGCCTTCCTCCCCTGCCGCAGCCCTGCGCCGCCTGCGCGAGTGCGCGGCGCAGTTCGACGAAGCTGGCCGGAACGACACCGCGGCGGCGCTGGCCGGGCTGGCGACGCGCCCGCTGCCCGCGGGTCCGGCGCTGGCGCAGTACCACGCGCTGCTGCTGTTCCTGCGCGCCCATCCGGGCGACGCCAGGCTGCTCTCGCGCGTGGAAGGTGAGTTCCGGCGCCTGGCGCGTGCGGTGCGCACCTGGCCCGCCGCGCGACGCGAGGCGCTGGCCAACGAGGGCCTGCCGTTCGGCGACACCGTCACGCGCTTCTCGCACGACCAGCTGCGGCAGCTCCTGTCGCGCAGCGAGCTGCGCGTGCGCTTCAGCCACGTCGGCCAGCCGCAGCAGGACCTGAACACCGTGCTGCGGCTGACGCTGCCGGCGCCCGAGTGGGCCCACACCGCCAAGGGCCTGGCCGACGACGAGCTGCTGGCCGAACTGCGCGTGCGCCCAACCGACCGGCTGCGCTTTGTCGTGAACGAACTGGCCCGGCTGGACGGCCAGCCCTTCGTCAAGGACGACCTGTTCGACGCGCTGGACCTGTTCGTGCGCGTGAGCGGGCTGCGGGCGTCGTTCTCCAAGGCCTTCAACCGCCTGCCGATGCCCGCGGTGTTCTGGCAGCAAGACCGCGCCAGGCGCTTCGACACCGTGGCGCTGATGAACCGCCGCCTGCCGCGGCCGCGGCCGCTGCAAGGCGCGTCGTCGGCCGACGTGGTGATGCGCACCCTGCGCGATACGCTCACGCTGACGGCGCGCGAGACCGATCCGGGCACCTACCTCGAGCCGCGTTCGTTGCGCCTGTACGACCTCGAGCGCGGCATCAGCGTGGCGCTGTACGGCATGCTGCCCGAGCGGCAGCTGCCCTACGAGAGCTATGTCGGCTTCATGCTGTTCAAGAACTGCATGCCTGCGGCCTATGGCGGCAGCTGGGTGTTCGGCGCGCGCGCCGACTTCGGCATGAATATCTTCGAGCCCTACCGCGGCGGCGAGTCGGGCTTCATGATGTGCCAGGTGCTGCGGGTCTATCGGCAGGCCTTCGGTGTGCGCTGTTTCGAGGTAGACGCGCACCAGTTCGGCCTGGACAACCCCGACGGCATCGCCTCGGGCGCGTTCTGGTTCTACCACCGACACGGCTTCAGGCCGGTGGACCCGGCCCTCGCGCGGCGGGCCGAGCGTGAGGCGCAGCGGCTGGCGGCCACGCCGGGGGCCCGCTCGAGCGAGAAGACGCTGGTGGCCTTCACCGCCAGCTCGGTGGCGCTGGACTTCTCGGCCGACTGGCGCGCCCGGCCGCCCGTGGCCCTGGCGACCTGGACCGACCGCATCACGTCGCACGTTGCGCGGCGCTTCGGCGGCGAGCGCCAGCGCGCCGAGGCCGCTGCGCTGGAGCGCATGGCACGGCTGGGTGCGCCCCTGCGCGCGCCCAAGGTGCCGGGCGGGGAGCGCGTGGCCGCCGAGATGGCGCTGATGGCGCACGCCCTGGGCGTGGATGATGCGCCGCGCTTGCGGCTGCTGCCGCGGCTGGTGGCGCTGAAGGCGCGCGACGTGTACGGCTACCAGCGCGCGCTGCTGCGCTTTCTCGGCCAAGCCTGACCGCAAGGCGTGCCCCAGGACATGGCCGCGCCGGGCGCGGCGCAGGCCTGGCTGGCGATCGGCCTGCGCCCGCGCCGCCGGTCGCCCTGGGGTCGGCCGCCGTCGGGCCCGTCGCAGGGCCTGCGGTTCGATGCGGTCCGGGCCCGTCGACCTTCTGGAGGGGAACACCGCTACATCACGCGCGTACTTGTCACACCCCGGTTGCGGGGGCGTGGCGATCCGTTGCAGGCGCGGCGCACAGAATTGACGCATGGGTCTCTCGGGGAACATGCCGTGCCGGTGATCGCCGTCGTCAACCGCAAAGGCGGCAGCGGCAAGAGCACGCTGGCCACGCACCTGGCGGCGTGGCTCGCGCTGCGGGGCGACAAGGTGATGCTGGGCGACGTGGACCGTCAGCGTTCCACCGTGCCCTGGCTCAGGCTGCGTGCCGGGCGGCAACTGGCCGGCGAGCCGCTGCACGGCTGGGTGGCCGACCCGCGCAACGTGCTCAGGCCGCCGGCCGGCGTGCGCCACGTGGTGCTCGACACACCCGGTGGCCTGCACGGCTTCGACCTCGGGCGCGTGCTGACCTATGCCGACGTCGTGCTCCTGCCGCTGGCCGACTCGCTGTTCGACCGTGAGTCGGCCGCCGCCTGCCTGCGCGAGGTGCGCGCACATCCGCGCGTGACCTCGGGGCGCGTGCAGGTGGGCCTGGTCGGCATGCGCCTGGGTGCGGCGGCCGACCCGGCGCTGCATGCCTGGGCCGCCGGGCACGATGCGGCGATGGTGGGGGCGCTGTCCGACTCGCGCATCTACGTCAGCGTCGCCGAGCGCGGGCTGACCGTGTTCGACCTGCCGCGCGAAGCGGTGGAACGTGAGCTGGGCGAGTGGGAGTCGCTGCTGGAGTGGCTGACCCTGGCGGTGCAGGCGGTGCCGCAGCCGGCCTCGGCACGGGCGCGGGCGCGGTTCTCCGCCGCGCCAGGCGCCGGCGCGCCGGCCGCAGCCACGAACGCTGCCGTGGACCGGCGCGGCGCCTCAGGGCTTGCCGACCGCCCGTTGCCTGGTGCAGCCGGCGGCGTGCGCCTGCCGATCAGCCTGATCGGCGGCGAGCCCGCGAGGGCCGGTGCCGCGGCGTTCCTGCGCCGGTGGTTCGGCTGGGCATTGCCGCAAGTGCTTTCAGCGCGCTCCACCGGCGCGCGGCTGAGCTCCACCTGAGGCCGCGGCGTGCGGCTTGCCGCGCCGCCCCCGGGCACGCGGCCTTGGGGGAACGCCGACTACATCACCGCGCCGAGCTGCCAGGGCACGAATTCGTTCTGCCCGTAGCCGTGCTGCTCGCTCTTGGTGGCGCGGCCCGAAGCCGTGTCCAGCATGAGCCGGAAGATGCGTTCGCCCGCGGCGTCCACCGTGTCGGAGCCTTCGACGATGCCGCCGCAATCGATGTCGATGTCTTCTTCCTGCTTCCTGAACAGCGCCGTGTTCGTGCTGAGCTTGAGCGAAGGCGAGGGTGCGCAGCCGTACGCCGAGCCGCGCCCGGTGGTGAAGCAGATGAGGTTGGCGCCGCCGGCCACCTGGCCGGTGGCCGACACCGGGTCGTAGCCCGGTGTGTCCATGTAGACGAAGCCGCGGGCCACCACGCGCTCGGCGAACTCGTAGACATCGACCAGGTTCGTGGTGCCGCCTTTGGCGATGGCGCCCAGGCTCTTCTCGAGGATGGTGGTAAGCCCGCCCGCCTTGTTTCCGGCCGAGGGGTTGTTGTCCATCTTCATCTGGTTGCGCGCGGTGTACTGTTCCCACCACGCGATGCGGGCGAGCAGCTTGTCGGCCACCGCCGGGCTCGCTGCGCGGCGCGTCAGAAGGTGCTCGCCGCCGTAGATCTCGGGCGTTTCCGAAAGGATGGCGGTGCCGCCGTGGCGCACCAGGCGGTCGACCGCGGCGCCTAACGCCGGATTGGCACTGATGCCCGAGTAGCCGTCGCTGCCGCCGCATTGCAGGCCCACCGTGATGTGGCTGGCCGGCACCGGCTGGCGCTTCACGCGGTTGGCCTCGACGAGCATCTCCCGCACCATCGCCACGCCACGCGCCACCGTCTTGGCGGTGCCGCCGGTGTCCTGGATGTTGAAGGTGGAAAGCCATGCGCCTTCGCTCAGGCCCTCCTGCGCGACCAGGCCCTGGATCTGATTGGTCTCGCAGCCCAGGCCCACGATCAGCACGCCGGCGAAGTTGGCGTGCCGCGCGTAGCCGCCGAGCGTGCGGCGCAGCACGAGCAGTTCTTCGCCGTCACTGGCGGTGGCGCAACCCATGCCGTGCGTGAGCGCGACCACGCCGTCCACGTTGGGGAAGGCCGCCAGGGCCTCGGCATGGATGTCGCGCCGGAAGTGATCGGCAATCGCCCGCGCGGCGGTGGCCGAGCAGTTCACGCTTGTCAGCACGCCGATGTAGTTGCGCGTGGCCACGCGGCCATCGGGCCGCACGATGCCGTCGAAGGTGGCCGGCGCTTGGACATAGGCGGTGGGCGCGGCACCGGCGCCGGGCTCGTGCGCGCGCTGGAAGTCGCTGAAGGCGAGGTTGTGTGTGTGTACGTGCTGGCCGGGCGCAATGGCCTGCGTGGCGGTGCCGATGATCTGACCGTAGCGCCACACTGGTTCGCCCGCGGCGATGGCCCGCGTGGCCACCTTGTGACCCGGCGGCACGAGGCCGGCCACCGTGACGCCACCCTCCTCGGCGAGCGCGGTGCCGCCGAGCAGCTGCCGCCGCGCGATGACGACGTTGTCGCGCGGGTGGATGCGGATGGTTGGGCTGCCGGCGGACATGGGTTGGCCTTGGCGACTCAGCGCGAAAGCGCGCCGTACACGAGGTTCTGCAGCTGCTCGCGGTAGTACTTGCGCAGTTCGCCCGGTGCTGCGGTGCCGAAGGCCACCACCAGTTGCTCCTTCGGGTCGGCGAAGAAGCCAGTGCCGTTGGCGCCGTTCCAGCTGAACTCGCCGGGGCTGCCGGGTATGGCCGCCAGGCCGGGCTGCAGGCGTACCGCGACGCCCAGGCCGAAGCCGTAGCCTGCACGATGAGGTTCGACGCCCGCGACGTTGTTCTGGATGGCCGTGCCGAGGTGGTCGCTCGTCATCAGGCGAACGGTCGCGGGGCTGAGCACCTGCACCCCATCGAGGGTCCCGCCGGCGATGAGCATCTGGCCGAAGCGCAGGTAGTCACCCATCGTGCCGAAGGCGCACGCGCCGGCGCAGTCGAAGGTCGACAGCTTCTGCAGCGCGCGAATCGACTGCGGCTTGCCGTTCAGCGGGTTGTTCGGGAACGGGCGCGCCACGCGGGCCATCTGGGCCTCAGTGGGCCGGAAGGTGGTGTCGCTCATCTTCAGCGGCCGCCAAAGCACTTCGGCAAGGAAGCCGCCCAGCGGCTTGCCGCTGACCTTCTCGACTACCGCGCCCAGTACGTCGAACGACAGGCTGTACTCGTACACGGTGCCTGGCTGGTAAACCAGCGGCAGCTTGGCCAGGTTCTCGACAAACTGCGTCGACGTACCCATCTCCTGCGCTGCGCCGCCGCTGGGCCACAGCGCGGCGATGGGGCTCGTGGTGTCCGGCCGCCCGCCGTAGGTCATGCCGGCGGTGTGCCTGAAGAGGTCATGCACGAGCACCGGCCGCTTCTGCGGCTCTAGCCGGAACTTTCCGTCGGGCGTGGGCACGCCGACCTGCATGGTGCCGATGGCCGGCAGGTGATCGGCAACGCGCCCGTGCAAGGGCAACTGCCCGCGCTCGGTGAGAGTCAGCGCACCCGCGGCAGCCATAATCTTCGTCATCGACGCGAGCTGGAAGATGGTGTCGGTACTCATGGGCACGCCCTTCACCGGGTCGGCCTGGCCGAACGCCTTGAAGTAGACGAGCTTGCCCTGGCGAGCGATGGCCACCACCGCACCGGGGACTCGCTTGCGCCCCATCTCGTCGGCGAAGAACGATTCGATGCGATTCAGCCGTTCGGCCGAGACGCCCACGCTGTCGGGTGTGGCCACGGGCAGCGGCTGTGCCCACGCGGTGGAGGCGGCGAACGAGAACACGCCCGCGAAGGCGAGCAGGGGAAGAAGTGGGCCGGTCATCGGGAAGGTCCTTGCTGGATCAACCGTCGATCAGCTCGGGGTTCCATGCGTGAACCGTCTGCTGCTGCTCACCCAGTTTCTCGATGCCGAGTTCCATCAGGTCCCCGGCCTTCAGGAACACCGGGTTCGGCTTCATGCCCATGCCCACGCCGGGCGGCGTGCCGGTGGTGATGCAGTCGCCGGGCTCCAGCGTCATGAACTCGCTGACGTAGCTCACCAGCCTGGCCACGCCGAAGATCATCGTCTTGGTGTTGCCGGTCTGCATGCGCTTGCCGTTCACGTCGAGCCACATGCCGAGGCTTTGCGGGTCGCCCACCTCGTCGGCGGTGACGAGCCACGGGCCGATGGGGCCGAAGGTGTCGCAGCCCTTGCCCTTGTCCCACTGGCTGCCGCGCTCGATCTGGAATTCGCGCTCGCTGACGTCGTTGATCACGCAGTAGCCGGCCACATGCGTCAGCGCATCAGCTTCCGAGACATAACGCGCGCGGCTGCCGATGACGACACCGAGCTCCACCTCCCAGTCGGCCTTCACGCTGCCCTTGGGCAGCACCACCGGGTGGTTGGCGCCCACCGCGCAAGTGACGGTCTTGGTGAAGACGATGGGCTCCTTCGGGATCGGCAGGTTCGATTCGGCGGCGTGGTCGGCGTAGTTCAAGCCGATGGCGATGAACTTGCGCATGTCGGTCCACGGCACGGCCAGCCGGCCCTGCGGCACGATGGGCAGCGCTTCGAGGTTCACGGCGCGCAGCGCGGTCAGTCCTTCGGGCGAAAGGTGGCGCGGCGTGATGTCGCCGATGAGGCCGGAAAGATCGCGCACGCGGCCCTGGGCGTCGAGGGCGGCGGGCTTTTCATGGCCCTTGGGGCCGTGGCGCAGGAGTTTCATACCGAGTTGTCCTTCGAGTTCAAGATTGCTTCGGGGGGGGTCATAGGCTCCAGCCGCCGTCCACGAGCATCGTCGTGCCGGTGGTGAAGCGCGATTCGTCGCTGGCCAGGTACACCGCCATCGCGGCAATCTCGTCGGCGGTGCCCAGGCGCCCCATCGGCTGGCGGCCGACGAACATGGCCTCGACCTGCTCGTAGGACTGGCCGGATTTCTTCGCCAGTGCCGTCATGCGCTCGCGCAGCGAGGGCGACTCCACCGTGCCCGGGCAGATGGCGTTGCAGCGCACGCCCTTGGTGATGAAGTCGATGGCCACGCTCTTGGTCAGGCCGATCACCGCGGCCTTGGTGGCGGCGTAGACGAATCGGTTGGCCGCCGCCTTCACGCTGCTGGCACCGGAGGCGACGTTGACGATCGACCCGTTGCCCCGCGCCAGCATGCCGGGCAGGAAGGCCTTGGTCGTGCGGTACATGCTGCGCACGTTCAGGTCGAAGGCGAACTGCCATTCGTCCTCGGTGCAGTCGAGCACGCTGCCGTGGTGCACGAAACCGGCGGCGTTGAACAGGATGTCGACGTTGGCGTGCCGCCTGGCTGCGTCGGCAATGGCCGTGGCGTCCAGCGCGTCCAGCTTCTCGACGACGACGCTGGCCTGGCCCTGCAGCCCCTCGAGCAGTTCGGTGCTCAGGTCGGTGGCGATGACCTTGGCGCCTTCACGCGCGAAGGCCTCGGCGGTGGCGCGGCCGATGCCCTGGCCGGCGGCGGTGACAAAGGCGGTCTTGCCTTGCAGGCGGTTGCTCATCAGGAAGTCCCAGAAGGAAGGGTTCAGTGAATCACGCGCCGCGGACGTGGCGCGCCACGGTGCGGCGTTGAATCTCGTCCCAGCGCCAGTCGATCCCCAGCCCTGGGGACTGCGGCACCAGCGCGTGGCCGTCCTCGATGGCGAGCCGGCTGCTGGCCACGGCATCGAGTTGCGGGATGTACTCCACCCAGCGCCCGGCCGGCGTGGCGCCCACCAGCGAGACCTGCAGTTCCATCAGGAAGTGCGGCGCCACCGCCAGGTTGCAGGCCTCGGCCATGTGCGCCACCTTCAGCCACGGCGTGATGCCGCCCACGCGCGCGACATCGACCTGGATGATGTGGGCCGCACCGGCGCGCATGTAGTCGGCGAACTGGCCGGGCGAGTACAGGCTCTCGCCCACCGCGATGGGCACGCGGCTTGCCGCGGCCAGCCTGGCGTGGCCGGTCAGGTCGTCGGCGGGCATTGGCTCCTCGAACCACGCGATGCCCAGGTCGGCGTAGGCCGGCGCACGGCGCAGCGCCTCGCCGAGCGTGAAGCACTGGTTGGCGTCGACCATGATCTCGAACGCGTCGCCGACCGCCCGGCGCACGGCGGACAGGCGCGAGATGTCTTCGCTGAGGTGCGGCTTGCCGACCTTGATCTTGGCGCCCCTGAAGCCGGCGGCCTGGGCGGCCAGCGTCTCGCTCACCAGCGCGTCGGGCGGCAGGTGCAGCCAGCCGCCTTCGGTGGTGTAGACGGGAATGCGCTGCTGCGCCCCGCCGGCAGCCTGCCACAGGGGCAGCTTCGCGGCACGGCAGCGGCGGTCCCACAGCGCGGTGTCGATGGCCGCCAGCGCCAGGCTCGTGACGGCGCCCACGCTCGTGGCGTGGGTGGCAAACAGCAGGTCGCGCCAGATCGCCTCCACTTCGCCGGCCTCGCGGCCGATCAGCCGGGGGGCCAGGTGGTCCTTCAGCAGCGCGAAGACCGAAGAGCCGCCGGTGCCGATGGTGTAGCTGTAGCCGCTGCCCTCGCTGCCGTCGTCGCAGCGCAGGCGCACGATGGGCGTTTCCTGAACCACGAAGCTCTGGATGGCGTCGCTGCGCGGCACCGGCGGAGGCAGGTCCACCTGCAGCAGTTCAACCTGCGTGATCTTCGGCATCGGCGCCTCAGAGCCCGGCCAGCCGGGGCAGGAACAGCGAGATCGAGGGCACGTAGGTCAGCACCACCAGCGCGATGAGCAGCGGCACCAGCCACGGCAGGATGGCCATCGTCGTGCGCTCGACGCTCAGCTTGGCTACGCGCGCCAGCACGAACAGCACCATGCCCATCGGCGGGTGCAACAGGCCGATCATCAGGTTGAGCACCATGATGAGCCCGAAGTGCACCGGGTCCACACCCAGCTGCCGCGCGATCGGCAGCAGGATGGGCACGAGGATGGTGATGGCCGCCGTGGGTTCGAGGAAGCAGCCGACGAACAACATCAGCAGGTTGGCCATCAACAGGAACATCCACGGGTCCTTGGTGATGGCCAGCACGCCCTGCGCGATGGCGGCGGTCACGCCGGTGGCGGTGAGCATCCAGCCGAAGATCGACGCCGCGGCGACGATGAACATCACGGTGGCCGTGGTCTCCACCGAGTCGAGGCTGATCTTGACGAACAGCTTCCAGCTCATCGTGCGGTACCACACGATGCCCAGGAACAGCGCCCAGGCGCTGGCGGCGATGGCGCCTTCGGTGGGCGTGAACAGGCCCGTGGTCATGCCGCCGATCAGCAGCACCGGCGTCATGATGGGCAGCACGGCCTGGAACCTGAATTTCCAGTCGGCCAGGAACAGCAGCACGATGGCGCCGATGACCACCGGCTGCCCCGGCAGCCCAGCGGCCGTGGCGGCCTGCGTGGCGTAGTAGGTGAGCACCGGCGCGGCAGCCACGATGGCCAGCTCGATCATCGCGCGGCCGAAGCGAGTGGCGCTGAACTTGACGTCGCCGCCCCAGTTGTTCTTGTGCGCGAAGTACGCGACGGTGACCATCATCATCACCGCCATCAGGATGCCCGGCAGCAGCCCGGCAAGGAACAGCGCGCCCACCGAGACGTTGGCCATCATCGCGTAGATGACGAAGGGCAGGCTGGGCGGGATGATGGGCCCCAGCGTGGCCGAAGCGGCGGTGACGCCGACGGCGAACTCGGGCGCATAGCCATGGTCCTTCATGGCCTTGATCTCCACCGTGCCCAGGCCCGCGGCGTCGGCGATGGCCGTGCCGCTCATGCCGGCGAAGATGACCGAGCCCACCACGTTGACGTGCCCGAGGCCGCCCTTGAGCCAGCCCACCAGCGCCAGCGCGAAGTTGTAGATGCGGTTGGTGATGCCGGCGTTGTTCATCAGGTTGCCGGCCAGGATGAAGAAAGGCACCGCCAGCAGCGGAAAGCTGTCGATGCCGCCGATCATGCGGTGCACCACCGCGAAG
>JAEUPD010000161.1 GCA_016788525.1 Rubrivivax sp. | reverse complement strand
GCGCCGGACTTGGAGGTTGATGAAGTCCACCAGCAGGATCGAGTTGCGCACGATGATCCCGGCCAGCGCGATCATCCCGATCATGCTGGTGGCGGTGAACTGCGCGCCCAGCAGCGCGTGGCCGGGCATCACGCCGATGATGGTGAGCGGAATCGGCGCCATGATGATCAGCGGCGTCAGGTAGCTGCCGAACTGCGCCACCACCAGCAGGTAGATCAGCACCAGGCCCACCGCATAGGCCGCGCCCATGTCGCGGAAGGTCTCGTAGGTGACCTGCCACTCGCCGTCCCACTTCAGCGCGTAGCCGCGGTAGGGGTCGTCGGGCTGCGAGATGAAGTGTTCGCCAAGCGTGCCGCCGCCAGGCATCGGCAGCCGGGCGATCTCGCCGCGCATCTTGAACATGCCGTACAGCGGGCTGTCCAGCGAACTGGTGGCCGTGGCGGCCATGTCGGCGACGACGTAGTTCACCGGCAGCAGGTCCTTGTGGTGGATCGGCTGCTCACGCACGGTGTCGCTGAGCCTCACCAGTTCGCGGATCGGCACCAGCTTGCCGGCGGCCGAGCGCACCGTCAGCGCCAGCAGCGCGTCGAGGTCGCCGTGGCGCTCGGCGGGCAGCTGCAGCGTCGCCGCGGCCGGGTACTTGCTGTGGTCGTGCAGGTACGCGGTGGCCTCGCCGGCCAGTCCCGCGCGCAGCGTGGTGACGATGGCCTGCTGCGGCACGCCCAGCATCGCCGCCTTGCGGCGGTCGACAACGAGCAGCGTGCGGGGCGCCGTGGCGATGGACGAGTCGTCGATGTCCACCACGCCGGGTGTCGCCTCGAACACCTTGCGCACCGCGCGCGCCACCTGCTGGCGGCCCTCGGCCTCTGGGCCGTAGATCTCGGCGACGATGGGGCTCAGCACCGGTGGGCCGGGCGGCACTTCCACGACCTTCACGTTGGCGCCATGGCGTTGCCCGATCTGCTGCAACGCGGGTCGCACGCGCGTGGCAAGCGCGTGGCTCTTGTCCTTGCGCTCGCCCTTGGGCACCAGGTTGACCTGCAGGTCGCCCACCTCACCGCCGGCGCGCAGGTAGTACTGGCGCACGAGGCCGTTGAAGTTGATCGGCGCGGCGGTGCCCGCGTAGGCCTGGTAGTGCGTGACCTCGGGCAGCGTGGCCAGGTGCGCGCCAAGCTCGTGCAGCACGGCCGCGGTGCGCTCCACCGGCGTGCCGGCGGGCATGTCCACCACCACCTGGAACTCGCTCTTGTTGTCGAACGGCAGCATCTTCAGCAGCACCAGGCCCACGCCCGGCAGCGCCACCGAGACGGCGATCGCCGCAGCCACGGCCAGGCCCAGCCAGCGGCGGTTGCGCGCCCCGCGCTGCGGGTGCAGCAGCGGCGCGAAGATGCGCTGGAACCACGGGGCGATGCGCGCGGCCGGGCCGTGCGGCTGCGAGGCACCCTCCGGCGAGGCACCCTCCGGCGCGGCATGACCGGCCTGGCTGGCTTCGGGGTCGTTGCCCTGGCTTGCCTTGGGCGCCGGGATCACCTTCAGCCACAGCCGCGCCAGCCACGGCGTGACGACGAAGGCAATGGCCAGCGACAGCAGCATGCCCAGGCTCGCGTTGATGGGGATCGGGCTCATGTACGGACCCATCAGCCCGCTGACGAAGGCCATCGGCAGCAGCGCGGCGATCACCGTCAGCGTGGCCAGGATCGTCGGCCCGCCGACCTCGTCCACCGCGGCGGGGATGATCTGCGCGAGCGGCTTGCCAGGCTCGAACGCCATGTGGCGGTGGATGTTCTCGACCACGACGATGGCGTCGTCGACCAGGATGCCGATGGAGAAGATCAGCGCGAACAGCGACACGCGGTTGAGGGTGAAGCCCCAGGCCCACGAGGCGAACAGCGTCACCGTGAGCGTCAGGATGACCGCGGCGCCGACGATGGCCGCCTCGCGCCGGCCGAGCGCGAAGAAGACCAGCGCCACCACCGAGGCGGTGGCGAACAGCAGCTTGCCGATCAGCGCGTTGGCCTTGTCGTTGGCGGTGGCGCCGTAGTTGCGCGTCTCGGTCACCTGCACGTCGGCCGGGATCACGGTGTTGCGCAGCGTGGCCATGCGCCGCATCACGGCGTCGGCCACCTCGATCGCGTTTTCGCCCGGCTTCTTGGTCACGACGAGGGTCACGGCCGGAACCTCGGCAGCCTCCTGCCCGGCGCGTGCCGCGCTGCCGTGCCAGACGTAGCGGCTGGCCACCAGCGGGCCGTCGACGACCTCGGCCACGTCCGACAGGAACACCGGCTTGCCATGGGTTGTGCCCACCACGAGCTCGCCCACCTCGCGCGCGCTGCGCATGAACGGGCCCGATTCGAGCGCCACCGCGCGGTCGCCGGAGAGCAGGTCGCCCACCGGGGCGCCGAGGTTGGCCGACAGCAGCGCCTGGCGCAGGTCCACCACCGTGACGCCGCTGCCGGCCAGCCGCGCCGGGTCGATCTCCACGCGCACGCCGCGGCCTGGGCCGCCGATGGTCGTCACCTCGCGCGTGCCGGGCACGCGCTTCAGGTCGGCCTCGACGCTGTGCGCCACGCGCTCCAGGTCGAAGGCGCCCGGGGCGGCGGCGCTGCCGGGCTGGCCGTGCAGCGTGAGCGTGACGATCGGCACGTCGTCGATGCCCTTGGGCTTGATGATCGGCGCGCCCACGCCCAGCCCCTGCGGCAGCCAGTCGGCGTTGGCGTTCACCGTGTCGTACAGCCGCACCAGCGCCTCGGTGCGCGGCACGCCGACCTTGAACTGCACGGTGATGACTGCCAGACCCGGCCGCGACACCGACATCACGTGCTCGGTGCCCGAGATCTGCGCCAGCACCTGCTCGGCCGGGCCGGCGACCATCTGCTCCACGTCCTTGGCGCTGGCGCCGGGGAAGGGGATCAGCACGTTGGCCATCGTCACGTTGATCTGCGGCTCTTCCTCGCGCGGCGTCACGAACACGGCGAACAGACCCAGCAGCAGGCCCACCAGGGCCACGAGCGGCGTGATCTGCGCACCCTGAAAGTACGCGGCGATGCGGCCGGAGATGCCAAGGCCCGTGGCGGGCGCGTGGGGGGACGGGGCGCTCATCGGGGCCTTTCGTTGTGGCGGGGCGAAGCCGGGCGCAGCGGGCTCGGGCTCACTTCTGCGCCACGGCCAGGCGCGCGGCGGCCTGGGGGTCGGTGGCCACGCGTTCGCCGCTACCCAGGCCGGCCAGCACTTCGACCTGCTGGCCATCGCTGCGGCCCAGGCGCACCTGGCGCAGCAGCGGCCTGCCAGCCGCGTCAAGCACATAGAGGCCGGTCATCTCTGCGCGGCGCACCACGGCCTGCGCGGGCACCCACGGACTCGGCGCCGCGCCGCCGGCCGGCGCGGCCGCCGCCGGCAGCCACAGGCGCGCGAACTGGCCTGGCGCGAGGCCAGCCAGCGGGGCTCCCGGCGCGAGATCGGCCCGCAGCGTCACCGTGTGCGTGGCCGCGTCGGCAGCGGGCAGTTGAAGCACACGCACGGGCGTGTGCAGGCGCTGCGGGCCGGCGCCCGCGCCGTCCACCGCTGGCAGCTCGACGCGCACGCCGCGGCCGTCGCCCAGCGCCGCCGCGGCCGACTGGGGCACGGCCGCGCTGACGCGCAGCGCCGCGGGGTCGTACAGCGTCACCAGCGGGCGGCCGGGCAGCGCCATCTCGCCCAGCGTCACCGGCACCTCCGACACCACGCCCGCGTACGGCGCGCGCACGACGTAGAAGCCGGTCTGCGTGCGCGCGGCGCCGGCCTGCGCCAGCAGCGCGGCGGCCTGCGCGGCGGCGGCCTTGTACTCGGCCTCGGCGCGATCCAGGGCCGCGGTGCTGATGAACCGGTCGGCCGCGAGCTGGCGCTGGCGCGCCACTTCCTTCTCGGCCACCTCCTGCGCGGCGCGCGCGGCGCGCACCTGGGCTTCGCTGGCCACCGCACTCTGGTCGGCGGCGCGTGCGTCCAGGCGCAGCAGCACCTGGCCGGCTTTCACGCGGTCGCCGGCCTTGACGTCAAGCTGGACGACGGCACCGCTGACCTGTGCGGCGATGACCGTCTGACGCAGGGCTTCCACCACGCCGTCGTAGGCCGCCCGGCCGGTGGAGCGGGCGGACTGCGCAGGCACCGACGCCAGGGCCGGCGGCGCCGCGACACCCGGCGCCGGGCCGGCGGCCGGCGCGGTGCGCGGAGCCAGCAGCAGCGCCGTGGCCACGGCCGCCAGCGCGGCCGCTACCGTCGCCGCCATTGCAGTGGCCGGCCGTGCCGCCCCACTCCACCTGCGCTTTGCCATCGTCGCTTCCTCGCTGCCCTGCGCTCGCCGCGGCCACCGCGGCCGGGGGCCCGTGCGGCCTGGACAGGCCGTCGGGTGGCTGATATTATTTGCGCAATCACGCAATAATGCAAGTGCACACCCAAGCACGAACGGATGGACCCTCGGGGCTTGAGGCATGATGCCGACCGTCGCCGCCCATGCAGCTGCGAGCTGCCCGCGCATGGAAAACCTCTCGCCTGAAGCTCTGAACCAGGTCGCGGCATATTTTTCGGCGCTGGCCGAGCCGGCCCGATTGCGCCTGCTCAACCTGCTGCGTGCGCAGGAGCGCAGCGTCGGCGAGCTGGCCGAGGCCACCGGCTACAGTGCGGCCAACGTCTCGCGGCACCTGGCGCTGCTGGCGCAGCACGGGCTGCTGGCGCGCCAGACGCGCGGCACGAGCGTCTACTACTCGATTGCCGACCCGGCCGTGTACGACCTGTGCAACCTGGTGTGCGGCAACCTGGCGCGGCGCTTCGAGCGCACGGCGCCGCAGCGCGCGGCGTTCGCCCGCGCTTCCAAGGCTTCCAAGGCGCGGGCACGGTGACCGGGGCCGCCCGCACACTGGACAACGCCGCCGTGGCGGCGCGGCTGGCAGGCCTGCCCGGCTGGGCGCTGCGCGCGGGCAAGCTGCACCGCCGGTTCGTGTTCGACGACTTCGCGGCGGCTTTCGGCTTCATGGCATCGGTGGCCCTGGTGGCCGAGCGCATGAAGCACCACCCAGAGTGGGCGAACGTCTACAACCAGGTCGAGGTCGACCTCGTCACGCACGATGCAGGCGGCGTCACCGAACTGGACTTCGCACTCGCCGCGAGGATGAGTGCGCTCTTCAGCCGCCGCTGAAACGGGTTGGCGTTGGAAGAGATGGAAGCCGGATCGGGCCGATGGGGTGCCCTGCACAGCGAAGTAGAGGATGCATCTGAGTGCCCTGCGAAGCCGGGCACTCAGAAAAGGACCTGAGCGACGCTGGGCACCCTGTCGGCCCGATTCCGCCACCGCCCGCAGGAGTGCGACCTCGGCCCCGGGGCTCGGGGCCTGGACGCCTAGGAGTCTGCGCGGCAGAAATCGAGGCCCGCGTTGGACCTGAATTCGAGCGCAGGCAAGGCGCGTCGCGCAGCCCGGGCTGGCCGCCCAGGCCAGCG
>JAEUPD010000158.1 GCA_016788525.1 Rubrivivax sp. | reverse complement strand
CGCCAAGGCCGTGCGCGAGGCGCTGAAGGCCGCCGGCGTGGCCGCCGACCGCATCGCGCTGCGCAAGCCCGAGTCGACCACCGGCGACGGCACCAACCGCGAGGCGCGCCGGGTCGAGGTGCGGCTGATGCCGATCTGACGACGACGGTGCGGCGCGCCGAGCCCGTCGCGCGGCGGCGGCGGCCCGCCCCCGGCCACGCTGCCGCCAGGCCCGGGCCGCAGCATGGCGCGGCTCAGGCGCCGCTCAGGCGCCGCGCAGCAGCGACGCGGCGCGCAGCCGGCCCACCTCCAGGCCGTTCCAGTTGCGCAGCGCTGCGTCGCTGCGCGCGCGCAGGAACGTGGCCTCGTCCTCGTCACGCAGCGGCACCAACCGCTCCAGCACGGCGGCCAGCACCACCTCGGCGGCGCGGGCGGTGGCGCCGTCGTCGACCTTGATCGCCACGCCCAGGCCCACGCCGGGCAGCGCGGCGCAGTAGACGGCCTCGGCGCCGGTCTTGCAGAACACGCGTTCGCCAAAGCGCGCCATCACCGCGGTGTCGAAGCGGCCCTCGCCGGCCACCATGCCCGGGTGGTGCGCCACGGCCTCGCGCAGGCGGCGCGCCGCGCGGGCGTCGTCGGGGGCCAGGCCCTGCCCGGTGGCGACCCGCGCGAAGGCATGCGCCAGATGGCGCAGCGGAATGGCGAAGGTCGGGATCGAGCAGCCGTCGATGCCTTGGGCGGCGCTGCCGAGGTCGAAGCCGGTGGTGCGCTGCACGGCCGCGGTCACCTCGCGCATCACCGGGTGGGTGGCGCGCACGTAGCCACGCACGAAGTCGGCCGCGCCCGCTCTGCCGGCCAGCGCGCAGCCCAGGCACACGAAGCCGGCGTGCTTGCCCGAGCAGTTGTTGTGCCGCGGCTGAGGTGTGCCGCCGGCTGCGGCCAGCGCGCGGGCGCTGGCGTCGTGCATCGGCCAGTGCGCGCCGCACTCTAGCGCGGCCTCATCGAGCCCGGCCTTGCGCAGCATGCCCAGCGCCGTCTCGGCGTGGCGCGGCTCGCCACCGTGCGAGGCGCAGGCCAGCGCCAGCTCGGCATCGCCGAGGCCGAAGCGCTCGGCGGCGCCGCTGGCCACCAGCGGCAGCGCCTGCAGCACCTTGACGGCCGAGCGCGGGAAGACGGGCCGGTGAATGTCGCCAAGCGCCGTGTGCACGCGCCCGCCGGCATCGACCACCGCCACGGCGCCGCGATGCTGCGATTCCACGATGCCGCCGCGCAGCGCTTCGACCAGAACGGGGTTGGAGGTCATCGGCGGCGAATGTAGCGCGCCGGATGCTCTGGCAGCCCCGATCGCCCTGTTGGCCTTGACGGCCTTGACGGCCGCGACGGCCGTAACGGGCTGGTGCCCTGATGTCCCCGGGGCGCCGGTCGCGACCTTGCGGCGGCCTGCTGCCGCACGCCCGCGGCCCTTGCGGCGGCCGGCGGCAGCGCGCCCGCGACCACAATGCCGCCATGCCCGGCCTGCGTGCCGACCTTCTGCTGCTCGGCGTCGACTTCACCTGCGCGCCCACGCGGCGCAAGCCCATCGTGGTGGCCCGGGGCCGGCGCGAGGGCACCGTGCTGCACCTGCTGGGCCTGCAGCCGCTGGATGCGCTGGCCGGGTTCGAGGGCCTGCTGGCCGAAGCCGGCCCGTGGCTGGGCGGCTTCGATCTGCCGTTCGGCCTGCCGCGCGCCTTCGTCGAGGCGCACACACTCGGCGCCGATACCGCAGCCGTGGTGCGCGAGCTGCACCGGCGTTGCGAGGGCCGGCGCATGGTCTTCCGCGCGCTCGTCGACGCCTGGGGCAACAGCCGCCCGGCCGGCCAGCGGCTCGTGCACCGCATGGCCGACCGGGCGGGCACGCCCATGTCCTCGAGCCCCTTGCAGACGCGCTACGTGCCGGTGGGGTTCATGTACTTCGAGGGTTTCTCGCGCATCGTCGCGAGCGGCGCGCAGGTGCCCGGCCTGGTGCACGGCGACCCGCGCCGCGTGGCACTGGAGGCCTACCCGGCACGTGCGGCATACGCGCTGGTGGGCCCGCGCTCGTACAAGAACAGCGCTGCCGCCGACCGCCGGCAGGCACGCGCGGCCATCGTGCGCGGGCTGGAGCGCGGCGAAGGCGGCTTCGGGCTGCGGCTGGCCGTGCCGCGCGCCTGGCGCGAGGTGCTGCTGGCCGACGCCAGCGGCGATGCGCTGGATGCCGTGCTGTGCCTGGTGCAGGCGGCCTGGGCGGCGGGCCGGCCGCGCCGCGGCCTGCCCGCACGCATCGACGCGGTGGAAGGCTGGATCGTCGGGCCCCATGCGCAGCGCTGACCGCGAAGACGTGGCGGCCCAGGGTGACGCGGGCGTCGCACCGGGGCTCGATGCCGCCATCGAGCGCTGGTTCGCCGCGCGCGGCCAGCGGCCGCACGACTTCCAGCGCGAGGTGTGGGCGGCCATGCGCGCCGGCGAAAGCGGCCTGCTGCACGCCACCACCGGCAGCGGCAAGACGCTGGCGGTGTGGCTGGGCGCGCTGGCACGCTGCGGCTCGCTCCTCCGTCTGCCGGATCATGGTGCGGACCAGGCCGCGGCCGCGCCTGAGGTGCACGGCCATCGCCCAGCCCCGCGGCCAGGCCCGGGCCTGCAAGTGTTGTGGCTGACGCCGATGCGCGCGCTGGCCGCCGACACCACGCGGGCGCTGGCGGAACCCCTGGCGGCGCTGCAGCCGACGCTGCCCGCGTCGTTCACGGTCGCGCAGCGCACCGGCGACACACCCACGGCCGAGCGCGCGCGGCAGGACCGACGCCCGCCCACGGCGCTGGTGACCACGCCCGAGTCGCTGACCCTGATGCTCACGCGCGAAAACGCCCGTGCCGACCTGCAGGGCGTGCACACCGTCATCGTCGACGAATGGCACGAGCTCATCGGCAACAAGCGCGGCGTGCAGGTGCAGCTGGCCCTGGCGCGGCTGAGGCGCTGGCATCCGCAGCTCGTGGTGTGGGGCCTGTCGGCCACGCTGGGCAACCTCGAAGAGGCGATGGCCACGCTCGTGGGCACCGGCAGTGCGCGGCGCGACGAAGGTGCCGCGGAGCCAGGGCGCACGCCAGCGCCAGCGCAGCCGCCAGCCACCGCGGCGCCGCGCCTGGTGCGCGGCCGCCTGGACAAGACGCTGGTCGTCGACACCCTGCTGCCGCATGAGCCCGGCCGCTTCAGCTGGGGCGGCCACCTCGGCGCGCAGATGCTACCGGCGGTGGTGCAGGCGCTGGCCGAGGGTGAAGGCACGGCGCTGGTCTTCACCAACGTGCGTTCGCAGGCCGAGATCTGGTACCAGCTGATCCTGGCCGCGCGGCCCGACTGGGCGGGCCTCGTGGCGCTGCACCACGGCTCGCTGGACAGGAGCGTGCGCGAGTGGGTCGAAGCAGGCCTGAAGGCCGGCACGCTGAAGGCGGTGGTGGCCACCTCGTCGCTGGACCTCGGTGTCGACTTCCTGCCGGTGGCGCGCGTGCTGCAGATCGGCAGCACGAAGGGCGTGGCACGCCTGCTGCAGCGCGCCGGCCGCAGCGGCCACGCGCCGGGGCGGCCAAGCCGCATCACGCTGGTGCCGACCAACACGCTGGAGCTGGTGGAAGCGGTGGCGGCGCGCCGCGCGGCGCTGGCCGGGCAGGTGGAGTCGCGGACCAGCCCCGACAAGCCGCTGGACGTGCTCGTGCAGCACCTGGTGACGGTGGCCCTCGGCGGTGGTTTCACCGCCGATGCGAAAGTCGGCGGTGGTTTCACCGCCGATGCGAAAGTCGGCGGTGGTTTCACCGCCGACGCGAAAGCCGGTGGTGGTTTCACCGCCGATGCGAGTGCGGGCGGGGGCTTCACTTCCGACGAGCTGTTCGACGAAGTGCGCACCGCGCCCGCCTATGCCACGCTGACGCGCGAGGAGTTCAACTGGGCGCTGGCCTTCGTCGAGTGTGGTGGCGAGAGCCTGGGCGCCTACCCCGAATACCAACGCGTCAAGCTCGTCGACGGCGTCTATCGCGTGCCCGACCGCGGTATCGCGCTGCGCCACCGCCTGCAGGTGGGCACCATCGTCGGCGAGGCCAGCATGCTGGTGAAGTGGGCCAGCGCCGGCGCTGGCGGCGGCGCGACGCTGGGCACCATCGAAGAGGGCTTCATCGCGCGGCTGAAGGCCGGCGACCACTTCGTCTTCGGTGGCCGCGTGCTCGAGTTCGTGCGCGTGCGCGACCTCGTGGCCTACGTGCGGCGGCCCACCGGCAAGGCGCGCGGCATCGTGCCGGCGTGGGCCGGCAGCCGCATGCCGTTTTCCAGCGAGCTGGCCGATGCGGTGCTGGCGGTGCTGGATGGCGTGGAGCAAGGCGACCTGTTCGACCCCGAGCTGCAGGCCGCGCGCGCGATGCTCGAAGCGCAGCGGCGCGTCTCGCGCCTGCCAGGCCGCGGCCAGCTGCTCGTCGAGAGCCTCGCGTCGCGCGAAGGCTCGCACTTCTTCTTCTACCCCTTCGCGGGGCGCAACGTGCACCTGGGGCTGGCGCAACTGCTGGCCTGGCGGCTCTCGCGCCGGGTGCCCAACACCTTCTCGCTGGCCATCAACGACTACGGGCTGGAGGTGCTTGCGGCCAAGCCGGTGGAACTGGACGATGCGGCGCTGGCGGCCCTCTTCGAACCCCGCGACCTCGACAGCGACGTGCTGGCCAGCCTCAACTCGGGCGAACTCGCGCAGCGGCGCTTCCGCGAGATCGCGCGGGTCGCCGGGCTGGTGTTCAGCGGCTACCCCGGTGCGCCCAAGAGCGCGCGCCAGCTGCAGGCCAGCTCGTCGCTGTTCTTCGAGGTGTTCCGCAAGTACGACCGCGGCAACCGGCTGCTTGGCCAGGCCGAGGCCGAAGTGCTGGCGCAAGAGCTGGAACTCGGCCGCCTGCGCGCCACGTTGAAGCGCATGGCCGCGCTGCCGCTCGCGCGGGTGCAGCTCAGGAGCGCCAGCCCGTTTGCGCTGCCGCTGATGGTGGAGCGGCTGCGCGAGCAGCTGACCACCGAGCGGCTGAAGGACCGCCTCGAGCGCCTGCTGGCCGAGGCCGAGGCGGCGGCTGCCGAAGGTGCCGACGGCGGCCGCGCGGCAACGCGCCCGCGCCGCCGTGGGGGTGCTGGCACTGCGGCATCATCACGCACCAACGAGGACCGTGCCGATGAACCACCCGCCCCATGACCTGAGCCGCCGGCCGCTTGCCGCGCGCGTGCTTGTCGTCGCCGCCTTGGGCAGCGCCGCAGTACTTGCGGCGGCTGGCGCCTTCGCGCAGCAACCCGCCGCGGCCACCGCCGCTGCCTCGGCCAAGCCGGCCCAGCGCGCGCCGCAAGGCGCGATCGCGGGCGTGGTCAGCCGCGTCACTGACGGCGACAGCCTGTGGCTGCAGCCGACCGGCCGCGCGCCCATCGAGGTGCGGCTGCGCGACATCGACGCGCCCGAGATCTGCCAGGACTACGGCCCCGACGCGAAGAAGGCGCTGGAGCAGTTCGCGCTGGGCAAGACGGCGCAGCTGGTGTCCAGCGGCAAGGACGCGCATGGTCGCACGGTGGGTGCCGTGACGATCGACGGCGTGTCGGCGTCGAAGTGGATGGTGGCCGAGGGCCACGCGTGGAGCACGCGTTTCAAGTACGACCGCGGGCCGCTGATGAAGGAGGAGCGCATGGCGCTGGCGCTGCGCCGGGGGCTGCACGCCACCGGCCAGCCCGTGATGCCCAAGGACTTCCGCAAGACCCACGGGCCCTGCAAGTAGCAGCCTCCACGGCGGCACCCGGCGCCGTGCCGCAGGCGGCCGGCCCGGCGCCGCAAAGGGCGCGTCGCGGCTCTCTCACGGCGCCGCCTTCACCCGCACCCAGCGCAGCTCGAGGGTGTCGTTGGGCCACTGCACCGCGCTCACGCGCTTGTGCATGGCCCAGGTCAGCGTGCGCCGGTACAGCGGGATGAAGGGCAGGTCGTCGGCCACCAGGCGCAGCACGGTGGTGACCATGGCGCGGCGGCGGGTGAGGTCGGGTTCGACGCGGATCTGGTCGATCAGCCGGTCCAGCGCCGGGTTGCTGTAGCGCCCGGCGTTGAAGGTGCCCAGGCCACCCTTGTCGAAGGTGCGAAAGAGGCCGTTCAGGGAATTCCAGGCGTCGGGGCTGGCGGTCCAGCCGTACTCGATGAAGCTGGCGGTGCCCTGGCTGAGCTTGGGGAAGAACTGGCCCGTGCCCGAGCTGCGCAGCGTGGTGCGGATGCCCACCTGCGTGAGCATGGCGGCCATCGCCTGACACGAGTTCTCGCGCCAGGCGACGTTGACGCAATCCAGCGTCACCGCAAAGCCGTTCGGGTAGCCGGCCTCGGCCAGCAGCGCCTTGGCCCGGGCCGGGTCGTAGGGTGCCCGCTTGTCCAGCTCGGCCGGGCTGCCGTCGACCATCGGGCTCAAGAACGCGCCGGTGGGCACGCCCTGGCCCCTGAGCACCTTGTCGATGATCAGCTGCACGTTGATGGCGTGGTAGACGGCGCGGCGCACGCGCAGGTCCTTGAAGGGTTCTTTCCCTTCACGTCGCTGAACTCGAGCTCGTCGCGCGCCTGGTCGAAGGTGAGGTACTGCTGGCCGATGTCGGGCGTCTGCGCGAGCGTGATGCGCGCGTCGGCCTTCAGCCGTGCGATGTCCTGGTGCGGCGGGTCGAGCACGAGGTCCACCTCGCCCGAGGCGAGCGCGGCCAGCCTTGTCGCGTCGCTCTTGATCGGCAGGAACTGCACCTCGGCAAGGTTGCCGTGGCGCACCTTGCCGCCTTCGCCCTTCTCCGCCCAGCCCCACCAGGCGTCGTGGCGCTTGAGCACCACGCGAACGTCGGGCTGGAAGCTCTCCAGGCGGAACGGCCCCGTGCCCATCGCGTTGCGCACGGTGTGCATCTCCTGCTTGCCGTTGAAGTCTTGTGCCTTCGCGGCGCCGTGCCGCTCGGCCCAGGCGCGGCTCATCATGCCGATGAACTGCAGCTTCTCGGGCAGCACGGCGTCTGGGGCTTCGAGCTGCAGCTCGATGGTCAGCTCGTCGATCTTCCGGGCCGCCTTCACGCCCTTCAACTGGAATGCCCGCTGCGACGGCGGCGCCATCGTGCGTTCGAGCGAGAACACCGCGTCGTCGGCGGTGAACGCGGTGCCGTCGTGGAACTTGACGCCAGGGCGCAGCTTGAAGCGCCAGCTGGTGGGGCTGGTCATCTGCCACGAAGACGCCAGCCCCGGCTCGAGCTTGAACTTCTCGTCGCGGTTGACCAGGCTCTCGTAGACCTGGAACGCCACGCGCGAGTGGTACAGCAGCGCCAGCGCGTGCGGGTCCATCGTCTGCGGGTCGAAGGCACTGCCGATGCGCAGCGTGGCCGCCTGCGCGGGCAGCGCGGCGGCCAGCAGCAGCGCGCCGCAGGCCGCCAGCGTGCGGCCAAGGGTCATCGCGAAGGTGTGTGCGGCGTGGCTCGGGCGGCCAGGTGCAGGCAGGGGCATGGCGATGGGGGCCACGCGGCGCGGCGCGGCGCGGTGAGGCAAAGGGGCCGGCCAGTGTGCCAGCGGCAGTTATGCTGAAGCCATGGTTGAAACCCTCCACGAGCCCGCGCGGCGCGCCCACGGCCTGCGCATCGACGGCGCCCGGCTGTGGGCCTCGCTGATGGCGCTGGCGTGCATCGGCGCCACGCCCAAGGGCGGCGTGTGCCGCCTGGCGCTGACCGACGCCGACCGTGCCGGCCGCGACCTCGTCACCGGCTGGGCGCGCGAGATGGGCCTTGCGGTCACGGTCGACGCCATCGGCAACGTGTTCATGCGCCGCACCGGCCGCAACCCGGCGCTGCCGCCGGTGATGGCCGGCAGCCACATCGACACCCAACCCACCGGCGGCAAGTTCGACGGCAACTACGGCGTGCTGGCCGCGCTGGAGGTGCTGCGCACGCTGGACGACCACCGCATCGAAACCGAGGCGCCGCTGGAAGCGGTGTTCTGGACCAACGAGGAAGGCAGCCGCTTCGTGCCGGTGATGATGGGCAGCGGCGTCTTCGCTGGGGCGGTGCCGCTGGCCCACGCCTATGCCGCGGCCGACCTCGAAGGCCGCGCGGTGCGCGCCGAGCTCGAACGCATCGGCTACCTCGGCGCCGAGGTGCCTGGCCACCACCCGGTGGGCGCCTACTTCGAGGCCCACATCGAGCAAGGCCCGGTGCTCGAGGATGCCGGTGTCACGATCGGCGCGGTCACCGGTGTGCTCGGCATCCGCTGGTACGACTGCACCGTCACCGGCATGGAAGCGCACGCGGGGCCGACGCCGATGGCGCTGCGCCGCGACGCTTTGCAGGTTGCCACGCGGCTGATGCAGGAGGTGGTGGCGATCGCGCACCGCCACGGCGCCGATCGAGACGGGCAGGGCGGTCAGGGAGGGCAGGGCCGTGGCACGGTGGGCCAGGTGCTGGTGCACCCCAACAGCCGCAACGTCATCCCCGGCCGCGTGCGCTTCTCCATCGACCTGCGCAACGCCAGCGACACGCTGTGCGAGGCCATGGATGCCGACCTGCGCGCCCAGGCGGCACGGCTGGCCGGCGACAGCGGCCTGGCCGTCGAACTGCAGCCGGTATCGACCTACCCGGCGCAGCCCTTCGATTCCGACTGCATTGCCGCGGTGGAGCGCGCCGCGGCACGGCTCTCCCATTCATGCCGGCGCATCGTCTCGGGCGCCGGGCACGACGCCGTCTACCTGGCGCGGCTGGCCCCCACCGGCATGATCTTCGTGCCGTGCAAGGACGGCATCAGCCACAACGAGATCGAAGACGCGCGGCCCGAGCACCTGGCCGCCGGCTGCGACGTGCTGCTGCAGGTGATGCTGGAACGCGCCGGCCTCGCTTCTTGAACAGCGCTGCATGAGACCGTGCGGCGCGACTTGTCCTGCTCAATCTGACGGAGCCCTTCGACCATGACCCCCCTCGACATCGTCGGCCTGTGCGGCAGCCTGCGCCAGGCTTCGATCAACCGGCACGCGCTGCGCCTGGCCGGCGAACTCATGCCCGCGGCGATGAAGCTCGACATCGCCGAGTGGCGCGACGTGCCGGTGTTCGATGCCGATGTGCTGGCCGCCGGCGTGCCCGCGCCGGTGGCGGCGCTGCGCGAGCGCATCCGCCGCGCCGACGGCGTGCTCATCGCGACGCCCGAATACAACTTCTCGATCCCCGGCGGCCTGAAGAACGTGCTCGACTGGACCAGCCGCGGCGACGACCAGCCCTGGGCCTTCAAGCCGGTGGCGCTGTTCTCGGCCTCGCCCGGCCCGGTGGGCGGCGCGCGCGTGCAGTACGACCTGCGCAAGGTGATGCTGTTCCTCAACGCCAGCGTGCTGGTCAAGCCCGAGGTCTTCATCGGCGTGGCCGGCAGCAAGTTCGACGCCGAAGGCCGCTGCACCGACGAGCCGACGAAGAGGTTCGTCGGCGACCAGATGTCGGCGTTCGAGCGCTGGATTGCCGCCACCGCGCGCATGCGAGCGGGCTGAGGCTGCGCATGCGCGGGGGCTGAGGCCAGCGCAGCGGGTGAAGTTCGGTCAGGCCGCCGCAGCCTCACGGTAGATCCAGCCGCGCCGCACGCACCACTTCTCCACTTCGACGGCGAAGAACACGACGGTCGACGCGGCCAGGCACAGCAGCAGTTCGCGCAGTTCCAGCGGTTCGGTCTTGAACACCGGGTTCAGCGCCGGCACGTAGATCGTCGCCAGCTGCAGGCCGAGGGTGAGCAGCACCGCCCCCATCAGCACCGGGTTGGACCCCAAGCCAAGCCCGAACGTGGAGTCGCGCTCCGAGCGGATCGCCAGCGCGTGCCCCAGCTGCGACAGGCACAGCACGGTGAAGACCATCGTCTGCCAGTGCGCCGTGGCGTGGCCGATCGACCAGGCCTGCAGCACCAGGCACACCGCAGCCATCGTCATGCCCACCCAGACGATGTGCTGCCACAGGCCGCCGGCGAAGATGCTCTCGTTCGGGCGCCGTGGCGGGCGGCTCATCAGGTTGCGCTCGCCACGCTCGGCGGCCAGCGCCAGGCCGGGCAGCCCGTCGGTGACGAGGTTGATCCACAGGATGTGGATCGGCAGCAGCGGGATCGGCAGGCCGAGGAGGGGGGCGAGGAAGATCACCCAGATCTCGCCCGAGTTGCTGGTCATCGTGTACTTGATGAACTTGCGGATGTTGTCGAAGATGCGCCGGCCCTCGCGCACGGCGTGCACGATGCTGGCGAAGTTGTCGTCCAGCAGCACCATGTGCGAAGCCTCTCGCGCGACGTCGGTGCCGCCTTGGCCCATCGCCACGCCGATGTCGGCGGCTTTCAGCGCCGGCGCGTCGTTGACGCCGTCGCCGGTCATCGCGGCGAACTCGCCCGCCGCCTGCAGCGCGCGAACGATGCGGATCTTCTGCTCGGGGTCGACACGGGCGTAGACGCCGATCTCGTGCACCTGCGCAGCCAGCGCTTCTTCCGACAGCGCGGCGAGCTCGACCCCGGTGAGGGTGCGGCTGCGCGGCCCGAGCATGCCCAGCTGGGCGGCAATGGCGCGCGCCGTGGCCGGGTGGTCGCCGGTGATCATCACCGGCCGGATGCCGGCGGCCAGGCATTCGGCCACCGCCGCGGCCGCCTCCGCGCGTGGCGGGTCCATCAGGCCGACGAGGCCGAGGAACGTGAGCCCGCTCTCCGCCTCCTCGATGCCCGCTGGCGGCTGGTCCAGGCGCCGCTGGGCTAAGGCCAGCACGCGCAGGCCCTGCGCCGCCAGGTCGTCGGCCTGCGCCAGGGCCTCGGCCACATCGAAGGGGGCTGGCGCTTGCGCCGCAAGCCGCCACGTGCACCGCGGCAGCACCGCCTCGGGCGCGCCCTTGACGCAGACCTGCCAGCCATCGTCCAGCGCATGCACCGTGGCCATGCGCTTGCGCTCGGAGTCGAACGGGAACTCGGCGTGCCGCGGCCACCGCTGCCGCAGCGCCTGGAGGTCGGCGCCACGCAGGCAGGCGGCCTCCAGCAGCGCCACTTCCGTGGGGTCACCCACCAGCTGCCCGTCGGCACCGGGCGCGGCATCGTTGACCAGGACCAGCGCGCGCAGCAGGTCGGGCCCGGGCTCGTTGTCCTGACCGTCGGCGGCGCCGGTCCGGAAGACCTCGGCGCGCATGCGGTTGCGCGTCAGCGTGCCGGTCTTGTCCGAGCAGATGAAGGTGATCGAGCCGAGCGTCTCCACCGCGGGCAGCCGGCGGATCAGCACGTGGTGCCTGACCATCTTGGCCGCACCGAGCGCCAGCGAGATGGCCACCACCGCCGGCAGCGCCTCGGGAATGGCGGCCACGGCCAGGCTGACCGCGGTGAGCAGCATCAGCGCCGGCGGCTCGCCGCGCACGAGCCCGGCCACGAGGATGACCGCGCAGATGCCCAGCACCGCCCAGGCCAGCCGCGCGCCGAAGCGGGCCAGCCGCTTCTGCAGCGGGGTCTTCACTTCCTCGGCGCTTTCCAGCAGGCCGGCAATGCGGCCCAGTTCGGTGGCCAGCCCCGTGGCCACGACCAGGCCGACGCCGCGGCCGTGGGCCACCAGCGTGCCCTTCCAGGCCATGCTGGCGCGGTCGCCGAGGGCCAGCGTCGCACCGGGCAGGGGCTCGGTGCGTTTCTCCACGGGATGCGATTCGCCGGTCAGCGCCGCCTCGGCGCAGCGCAGCTGCGCCGCCTCGACGATGCGCAGATCGGCCGGCACCACGTTGCCGGCCTCCAGCAGCACGACGTCGCCCGGCACCAGCTCGTGCGCTGGCAGCGTGGCCACCGCGGCGTCGCGCCGCACGCGCGCCGTGGCTGCGGCCATGCTGCGCAGCGCCGCCATCGCCCGCTCGGCGCGCCACTCCTGCACGAAGCCGATGGCGGCGTTGAGCAGCACGATGACGATGATGGCCGCCGTGTCGGCGGGCTCGCCGACGATGCCCGAGAGGACCGCGGCGGCCAGCAGCACCACGATCATGAAGTCGGCGAACTGATCGACGAGCATGCGCAGCGGCGATCGCCGCCGGCCCTCGGGCAAGGCGTTGGGCCCATGCTGAGCCAGGCGCTGCCTGGCCTGCGCCGAAGTCAGCCCCTGCGCGGTGGCGTCAAGCGCGGCGAAGGCCGCTTCGACCGGCTGCGCGTGCCAGGCCTTGTGGGCGGCGGGCAGCGCGGGCATGGGTCCGGGGCTCCGAGGAATGCATGGGGGGCGGCGGGCTCATTCTCGTGCGATCGGGCATCGGTGCCCGGGCGGCCAGCTCTCAAGTTGCCCGGCCCAGCCGGATCAACTTGAGAGCCCAGGCGCGGCGTTCGTCGCGCTCAGGCGGTTGGGCGCTGCGGGTGGTCCGACGCGAAGACGTTTGCGCCCAGCGCCAACCGCTGTGCGTGCCCTGCAGCGGGTGTCGGCGCGGCTGGCTGCGGCAGCCAGCGCGCCAGCACCAGGTTCAGGCTGAAGCACAGCCAGCCGCTCCACAGCGTGTGGCTCGGGAAGTGCGCACCACGCGCCAGCTGCACCAGGCCCAGCAGCAGGCCGGCGGCCAGCACGCCCCAGGTCCAGCGGCGCGCCGCCCTTGGGTGGGCGCGGGCCAGCGCAAAGCTGCCGCTGAAGAAGCAGAACGCCGAGGTGGCGTGGCCCGACGGAAAGCAGTGCCCGCCGCCGCCATCGGCCAGGCCGAAGGGACGGAACTGCAGCCAGTGCGGCAGGTGCTGCGCCAGGCCGCCGAACTCCGCCAGGTCCCACGGGCAGCTGGTGAGACTTTGCTGCTTGACCAGCGGCACCATCGCCGCGCCGGCCAGGGTGGCGGCGAACCACCAGATGCGCTCGCTTCGCGCGAGTGCCGGCGTGAGCGGGACAAGGATGTTCAGCCCCAGCAGCAGCGCGAGCGCCCACGCCGCGTCGCGCACGCCGTCGTGCAGCACGGCGCTCAGCCACCAGTCGCTGCGCAGCGCGAAGCCCGCTGCGGTGCCGAACAGGCGCGCCGCTGCAAGGTCGGTGCCCAGCAGCTCCCACAGGGCCAGCGGCAGCAACGCCAGCAGCGCGAGCGCGGCGGCGCGCCGGTCAACCCGCATGCAACCCCGGTGTCGAAGCCGCGGCGCGAGTGCAGCCGTGGGTCAGGTCCAACGGCGCCTCGCGCGCCGAAGTCTGCACGTCCAGCAGCCCGAGCGCGGTGTGGAAGAGGTGGTCGTGCGACAGGCCGTTGCGGTGGGCGCGTGCGGCCAGGCAAGCCGTGTCGAGGCCGCGCGCGGCGGCGAAGCCGGGCGAGACCCACATCACCATCGGCACCTGGCGCTGCACGGCCGGGGCGATGGCGTAAGGCATGCCGTGCAGGAACAGGCCATGCTCGCCGAGCGACTCGCCGTGGTCGGAGACATAGACCACGGCGCTGTCGACCTCCTCGGCCTGCAGGCGGCGGATCAGCGTGGCCAGCACGTGGTCGGTGTAGCGCAGCGCGTTGTCGTAGGCGTTGACGATGCTCTCGGTGCTGCACTGGCGCAGGTCGTCGCTTTCGCAGGCCGGCTGGAAATGGCGAGCACCCGGCGGCACGCGCCGGTGGTAGGCCGGGCCATGGTTGCCGACCTGGTGCAGCACCACCAGGCGCACTGGAGTGGCGGCGGGTGCGGGTGCGCCCGGTGCCGGCGCCTGCGCAAGCGCCACGCCGGGCCCGTGCAGGAGCGAAGGCAGGTCGTGCAGCAAGCCCTCGTCGAGGCAGTGGCCATCGGTGCACAGGGTCGGAGCGAGCGCAGCCACCGTGTCCTGCGCAAAGCCGTCGCACACCCCCTTGCAGCCGGACTGGTTGTCGCGCCAGTGCACGCCGACGCCGGCCCGTGCGGCCACGTGCAGCAGGTTGTCGCTGCGGCGGATGCGGCGCTCGTCGTATTGGCGCCGGCCGACGGCGGCGAACATGCACGGCAGCGACGACTCGGTGTCGGTGCCGCAGCTCGTGACGCCGGTGAAGTTGATCACCGGCAGCGCGGCCAGCTCGGGGGTGGTGGGGCGCGCATAGCCGCTCAGCCCCCAATTGGCCGAGCGGGCTGTCTCGCCGACCACCAGCACGACGACCCTCGGGCGGGTCGTGGGTGGGGCACCCCGGGCAGCGGTGGCACGCCCGCCGTCGGCAAGGCCCTTGGCACGCTGGCGGGCCGGTGCGCCTTGCAGGCCCGGGCCGAGCGAGGCCCGTGCGGCATCGGCCGTGCGAGGCGGCGGGCGATCGAAGGCCCAGCTCGGCCCGGGGCGTGCATCGGTGCCCACGGCCAGCCGCGGGCCTTTTGGTTCCTGGCGTGCCCGGCGCGCCAGGCTCAGCGCAGAGACCACCAGGTTGCCCGGCGTGACCAGGTAGCGCAGCTCGCGCTGGTTGCGCATCAGCGAGGCCAATGGCTGAAACACTGACCACAGCACCAGCACCAGCACCAGCAGCGCCAGCGCGATGGCCGCACCGCGACGAGCCAGTGCGCGTGGCCACGGGCGCCGCGCCACCGGGTGGCGCAGCAGCCACCAGGCCGGCAGCACACCGCCCACGGCGAGCCACAGCGCGAGGCGAACGCCGAGCAGCTCGCGCGCCTCGCCCCAATCGGTGTGCAGCGCGTTGCGAAGCATGGCCGGGTCGATGTAGGTGCCGAAGCTGTCGATGAAGTGCGCAATGGCCGCGGTGGCGATCAGACCCAATGCCACAACGGGCTTGAACAGCCGCCCCCACGCCAGCAGCGCCAGCAGCAGGAAGTTGATGGCCAGCAACCCCGCGCCGAGCGCAGCACCGAACAGCCACGTGGCGGCTTCGCCTGGTGCGCGGCCGGACACCGCCAGCTCGAGGAAGTGCCGGTTGCCCACCAGCAGCATGACCACGCTGGCCAGTGCGAGCAGGGCCTCCGGGCGGCGCACACCGCGCGCCGCGGTGCCGGTGAACGCCATGGAGGCGGTCGGGCGATCGAACATCCGCACAGTCTGACCGTCTGGAATGAAGCAAGCCTGATGGGAGCTGAAGCGGGTCTGAAGCGCTCGCGAGGGCCGCGGCGATACGGACCACAATGCCGTCCATGCGAGTGCTTCTGCTGGAAGACGACACGCTGTTGGGCGAAGGCCTGCGCGACTACCTGCGTGCCGAGGGCCATGTGGTCGAGTGGTGTGCGAACCTGATGGCGGCGCACATGTTCGAAGATGAACCCTTCGACGTACTGCTGGTGGACTGGCAGCTGCCCGATGGCTCCGGTGTCGACTGGGTGCGCGCCCGCCGGGCACATGGCGACACGCGGCCCGTGCTGATGCTGACGGCGCGCGACCGCGTCGCCGACCGCATACGGGGCCTGGACAGCGGTGCCGACGACTACCTGGTCAAGCCCTTCGCGCCCGAGGAGATGCTGGCGCGGCTGCGCGCCGTGCTGCGGCGCAGCCAGGCCCTGCCGGGTGGTGCGCGGCTGAACCTCACCGGCGGCGTGCAGGTCGACCTCGAAGGGCGCAACGCCTGGCGCGATGCGGGAGAAGGGCAAGGTCTGCAGCGCGTGGAGATTACCGCGCGCGAGTGGGCTGTGCTGGAGGCACTGGCGCGTCGCGCCGGGCGCGTGGTCACCAAGTCCGAGCTCGATCGCCTCGTGCTCGGCAACGATGCCCAGGTGACGAGCAACGCGCTGGAGGTGCACATCTCGGCGCTGCGCCGCAAGCTCGGCCGGGACCTCATCGAGACCGTGCGCGGCCTGGGCTACCGCGTCGAGGGGTCGCAGTGAACGGGGCGCCGGTGGCGGGCGCGGCCCCCCTGCCGTCGTTGCGACGGCGGCTGTCCCGCTTCGTCGTGATGCTGGCACTGGCGTGGGTGGTGACGGCCAGCGCCGTGCTCACGCTGTGGTTGCGCGACGAGGTCGAGGAACTGCTCGACGACGGCCTCGTCGCTACCACGGAAGCGCTGGTCATGGTGCCCGGCTCGGCTGCCATGCTGCCGGGCGCGGCCACCGCGGGGCATGGCACCCCGATGAGCCAGGGTGCCGCCGCGCCCACGGAACAGCCGCCGTTTGCCTGGCAGGTGCTGGACCGGCAGGGCCGGCTCGTGGACCGCTCGCCGAACGCGCCGACGGAACCGATGGCCAAGGTGCCCGACCGGGCCGCGGCGGGTTTCGTCGAGGGAGCCCGGGGCTGGCGCGTGCGCGCCCGACCGCTGGGACCCGACCGCTGGCTCCTGGTGGGTCAGGAATCGCGCGAGCGCCTGGAGGCGTCGCTGGAGCTGGCGGCCGGCACCACGGGGGCGGCGCTGCTGGTCAGCCTGGCGGGGCTGGGTTGGCTGCGCCTGCGGCTGGAGCAGGAGACGCGCCCGCTGGCCGATCTGGCGCAGGTGCTGGCGCGGTACGACCCGCTGCGCCCGGACGCGACCCTGCCGCCACCCGCGCTGGATGAACTGCAGCCGGTGCATGCGGCGGTGCAGGATCTCGGCCGGCGGCTGGCGCAGCATGCCGCAGCCGAGCGCGACTTCAGTGCCCACGCCGCGCACGCACTGCGCACGCCGCTGGCCGGGCTGCAGGCTCAGTTGGCGGTGGCGCAGCGCGAGGCCCCGGCAGAACTGCAGCCCCGCCTGGCGCGGCTGCGCAGCGCCACCGGCCGGCTGTCGCACGTGGTGGGGGCGCTGCTGGCGCTGTTCCGCAGCAGCGGCAAGCTGGTGCGCGCGCCGGTGGACGTGGCGGCGCTCGTGGCGCGCGTGCCGCTGGAAGACCTGTCGGTGGAGGTCGTGTCGCCTGCCGTGTGCCCGTCGGCCGACGAGGACCTGCTCGCGGCGGCCCTGATCAACCTGCTGGACAACTGCGTTCGCCACGGTGCGCGTGCGGTGCGCGTGCAGGTGCAGGACGCCGCGGTCACGCTGATGGACGACGGCCCCGGGGTGAGTGCCGAACGGCTGACCCAGTTGCGCCAGGCCATTGGCGGCGAGGCTGGCGATGCTGGCGCGGCAGCCTCATTGGCGCCGGGCGATGGCGCGCAGGCCGGCCTGGGCCTGGCGCTCGCCGACCGTGTGGCACGTGCGCATGGGGGGCGCCTCGAACTGCTGGAGGTGGCCCGCGGCTTCGGGGTGCGGTTGTGGCTGGGGCCGCCGCGGACGCTGCCCGAGGGGGCGCGGCAGGGTCCGGCCCTGCTGCCGCTGGCCGCACGGCATGCGGCGGCGCCGCCAGCCTCGGCCGGCGACGAGCGCGCCGCGGTGGCGACCCCGGCGCCTTCCCGAGTGGCCTGAGAAAGCCCGCGGCCGATGCTGGACCGTGCGGTGCTGGCCAGCGTGCGCGTGCCGCTGGCATGGGGCGCCGCGCGGCTGGCCGCGCTGGGCGTGGGCGCCGATGCGGTGAGCGTGGCCGGGCTCGCGCTCGGGCTGGCGGGGGCGGCGGCCATTGCCTGCGGCCAGCCCCTCGTGGGCCTGGCCCTTATCCTCTGTTCCCGCGTGGCCGACGGGCTGGACGGCACGCTGGCGCGCATGACGCAGCCCACCGACCGCGGTGCCTTCATCGACTGCGCCTTCGACTTTCTCTTCTACGCCAGCGTGCCGTTGGCCTTCGCCATGGCCGACCCGGCTGCCAACGCGCTGCCGGCGGCGGTCTTGCTGGCGGCCTTCATCGGCACCGGCTCCACCTTCCTGGCCTTTGCTGTGCTGGCCGAGCGGCGCGGGCTGAAGAGCACGGCCCACTCGGTGAAGGGCTTCTTCTATCTCGGCGGGCTCACCGAGGGCAGCGAGACCATCGCGTGCTTCGCGCTGATGTGCCTGTTTCCGCAGCACTTCCCGTGGTGGGCCTACGGTTTCGCGGCGCTGTGCGCGCTGACCATCGTCACGCGGCTGGCCGTGGGCTGGGTGACCTTCGGGTCGCGATGACATCCCGAACCCTGTAACCTGCGTACGGGGAAAAACGACTGACCCGCCAGAGCGGGCGGCCGGCGGGTAGCCGGGCTGCGAGGAGCAACAATGAATTCCAAGAAGCTGGGCCTGGTGGCCCTCATCGTGGCGCTGGTCGTCGCGTTCTTCGCCTTCGATCTCGGGCGCTTCCTGAGCCTGGCCTACATCAAGGGCGCGCAGACCGACTTCGCGGCGCTGTATGCCGCCAAGCCATTCCTGGTGGCGGGCTTGTTCTTCCTTGCCTACGTGGCGGTCACGGCGCTTAGCCTGCCGGGCGCGGCGATCATGACGCTGCTGGCCGGCGCGGTGTTCGGGCTGCTCGTGGGCACCGTGGTGGTGAGCTTCGCCAGCAGCGTGGGCGCCACGCTGGCGATGCTGGTCTCGCGCTACGTGCTGCGAGACGGCGTGAAGGCGAAGTTCGGCGCGCGGCTGGCCGACATCGACAAGGGCATCGAGCGCGAAGGCGCGTTCTACCTGTTCACGCTGCGACTGGTGCCGATCTTCCCGTTCTTCGTCATCAACCTGCTGATGGGTCTGACGAAGATGAAGGCGGCCGCCTTCTACTGGGTGAGCCAGCTGGGCATGCTGGCCGGCACGCTGGTGTACGTGAACGCGGGCACGCAGCTGGCGAAGATCGACTCGCTGGCCGGCATCGTCTCGCCGGGGCTGCTGGCCAGCTTCGTGCTGCTGGGCGTGTTCCCGCTGATCGCCAAGAAGATCGTCGATGCGGTGAAGGCCCGCCGCGTGTACGCCAAGTGGGCGCACAAGAGGCCGAAGAGCTACGACCGCAACATGGTGGTCATCGGCGCCGGCGCCGCGGGCCTGGTGACGAGCTACATCGCCGCTGCGGTGAAGGCCAAGGTGACGCTGGTCGAGAGCCACAAGATGGGCGGCGACTGCCTGAACTACGGCTGCGTGCCGAGCAAGGCGTTGATCAAGACCGCCACGCTGTTGCGGCAGATGCGCCACAGCGGCGAATACGGCATCAAGAGTGCGAGCCACGAACTCGACTTTGCGCAGGTGATGGAGCGCGTGGCCGGTGTGGTGAAGGCGATCGAGCCGCACGACTCGGTGGAGCGCTACTCGGGCCTGGGCGTCGATGTGCAGATCGGCACCGCGAAGATCCTCGACCCCTGGCACGTGCAGATCACCAAGGACGATGGCAGCACGAGCGTGCTGTCCACGCGCAGCATCGTCATCGCCACCGGCGCGCGGCCCTTCGTGCCGCCGCTGCCGGGCATCGACGAGGTGGGCACCCTTACCAGCGACACGCTGTGGGACCTGCGCGAGCAGCCCCGGCGGCTGGTGGTGCTGGGCGGCGGGCCCATCGGCTGCGAGCTGGCGCAGAGCTTCGCGCGGCTGGGCTCGCAGGTCACGCAGGTGGAGATGCTGCCGCGCATCATGATCCGCGAGGACGAGGAGGTGTCGGCCTACGCCAGGCAGGCGCTCGAGGCCGACGGCGTGACCGTGCTCACCGGCCACAAGGCCCTGCGGTGCGGCAAGGAGGCCGACGGCAGCAAGTGGATCGAGGTGGAAGCCGGCGGGCAGACCCGGCGCATCGGCTTCGACCTGTTGTTGTGTGCGGTGGGCCGGGTGGCGCGCCTGCAGGGCTTCGGGCTCGAGGAACTGGGCATTCCCACCCAGCGCACCGTGGTGACCGACGACTACCTGCAGACGATCTACCCCAACATCCTGGCTGCCGGCGACGTGGCCGGCCCCTACCAGTTCACCCACACCGCGGCGCACCAGGCGTGGTACGCGGCGGTCAACGGCCTCTTCGGCACGTTCAAGAAGTTCAAGGCCGACTACTCGGTGATCCCCTGGGCCACCTTCATCGACCCCGAGGTGGCCCGTGTCGGTCTGAACGAACAGGAAGCGAAAGAGAAGGGCATCGCCTATGAGGTGACGAAGTACGGCATCGACGACCTCGACCGCGCCATCGCCGACAGCGCCGCGCACGGCTGGGTGAAGGTGCTCACGGTGCCGGGCAAGGACAGCATCCTCGGCGTCACCATCGTCGGCGTGCATGCCGGCGACCTGCTGGCCGAGTACGTGCTGGCGATGAAGCATGGTCTGGGGCTGAACAAGATCCTCGGCACCATCCACACCTACCCGACGCTGGCCGAGGCGAACAAGTACGCCGCCGGCGAGTGGAAGCGCGCACATGCGCCGCAAGGACTCTTGCGCTGGGTGCAGCGGTTCCACGATTGGCGGCGCGGTTGATCCGCAGGGCCTCGGCGCGGTTGGTGCACATGGCGCGGTGGGCGCCGCGGTCGATTGCACCGCCGGCTGCAGGGCTCGCGGCGCTGGCGCGCGTGGCGCCCGAGGTGCGGCGCACAACGCACGGCGGGCCATTCGCGGTCGCGTTCGTCGCGCTGCTGACGGGGGCGGCGCCAGGCGCGCTGGCCCAGCCCGGGCCGCTGGTCTCGGCCGATGGCGCGCTCGGCGCGGGCTGGCGCGAGGCGGGGCTGCCGCAGCAGCGCCCGCCGATGACCCGCTTCACCGCCGGCACCTTTGACGGCCGCGCCGCGGTGCGGGTGCAGGCCGAAGCCTCCTACGGCCACCTCGTGTTCGACCTGCCGGGCCAGCGCGTGGCACCTGGCCTGCGCTGGAGCTGGCGGCTCGAGCGCGCCAATGGCGCTGTCGATCTGGCCAGCAAGGCCGGTGACGACGCGGCCGCCAAGGTGTGCCTGGCGTTCGACCTGCCGCTTCAGCGCGTGCCGTTCATGGAACGCCAGCTGCTGCGCCTGGCCCGCAGCAAGACCGGCGAGAACCTGCCCGCGGCGACGCTGTGCTGGGTGTGGGGGCACGCCGAGCCGCGCGACGCGCTGATCGCCAACCCTTACTCGCGCCGCGTGCGCGTGATCGTGCTGCGCAACCGCGACGACGCGCTGAACCGTTGGTGGGACGAGGAGCGCGACATCGCCGCCGACTGGCGGCGCGCGTTCGGAGACGAGAGCGCCGAAGTGCCGCCTCTGCTGGCGGTCATCGTCGGGGCCGATGCCGACAACACCGGCGGCCACTCGGTGGCCCACGTGACCGGGTTACGCTTCGCGCCGTGAAACGACTCCTGATGCTGGGCGGCGGACACGCCCATGTGCATGTGCTGGCGGCGATGGCGCGCGAGCGCTTTGCCTCCACCGAGGTGACGCTGGTCACGCCGTTCCTGCGCCAGATGTATTCGGGCATGGTGCCCGGCGTCGTGGCCGGCCACTACCTGCCCGAGCAGGCGGCGATCCAGCTCGCGCCGCTGGCCGCGGCCGCCGGCGCGCAGCTGGTCGAGGGCATGGCGGTGAGCCTGGACGCAGCGCGGCGCCTGGTGCGCCTGGCCGACGGGCGCATGCTCGGGTACGACGTGCTGTCCGTCGACACCGGCGCGGTGATGGACCGGGGCCGCATCCCCGGCGCACGCGCCCATGCACTGTTCGTGCGGCCGATCGAGCACTTCCTGGCCGACGTCGAGGACCTGCTGGACGCCGCGGCGCAGCGCGCGCAGGACGTGGTGGTGATCGGCGGCGGCGCGGCGGGCGTGGAGCTGGCGCTGGCGCTGCAGTTCCGCCTCACGGCGCTCGGCGGTCACGACGGCGATGCGGGCCGCGTCGCGCTGGTGCTGGGCGGCCAGCGTCCGCTGGCCGGGTACCCCGAGGCCGTGATCCGGCGCGCCGAGGCGGCGCTGCAGCGCGCGCGCGTCACGTTGTTCCGCGACGGCGTGGCGGAGGTCCGGGCCGACGCCGTGGTGCTGGGCAGCGGCGCGCGCGTGGCCTGCGACGTGCCGGTGGTGGTCACTGGCGCCGAAGCGCCCGCCTGGGTGGCGGGCAGCGGGTTGGCGCTGGACGGGGCCGGCTTCATCGTCACCGGACCGACGCTGCAAAGCGGATCGCACCCCGAGGTCTTCGCGGCCGGCGACGTGGCTTCGCGCATCGACGCGCCGCATGCGAAGAGTGGCGTCTACGCCGTGCGCGCCGGCCCTCCGCTGGCGGCCAACCTGCGGGCCTGGTGCATGGCCGGCGAGGCCGCCGCGCCGCGCCTGCAGCGGCACATGCCGCAGGCGCGCACGTTGAACCTGGTCTCGTGCGGGGCGCGGCGGGCCATCGCGTCGTGGGGCGCGTGGAGCGCCGAGGGGCGCTGGGTGTGGTGGTGGAAGAACCACATCGATCGCTCCTTCATCGCGCGGTACTCCAACCCTCGGCTGGCGGCAGCGCCGCCGGCGGGCCGGCCCATGCCCGAAGGCGTGCAGCCGAGCACGACGCCGCGCGCGGGGTAGGGGGCCTGCGCCGGCGGCCAGCCCCGGGTGCAGGCAACCAGCTCAGGTCACTGTCACTCACTGACCTGATCTCGGTTGCACCAGCGCGCTGCGACGTGCACAGACCCGGGTGGCCTGCCCTGCCGAGCCCGAGGGCGAGGCCCGGCGTCCGCGCCAGGCTGCGCCTGTCGCGGATGACGGCCGACGGAACCACCGTCGGCCTACCCGGCTCGTGCCGAGCCGGGACCCCTGCGCTTCGCTCCGGGGCGCCGATCGCCCTCGGGCG
>JAEUPD010000149.1 GCA_016788525.1 Rubrivivax sp. | reverse complement strand
TGATCTTGGACAGCGGGTGCTCGGGCGGGTAGGTCGGCGTCTCGGGCTGCGTGCTGCCGACGATGACGCACATCAGCGCCTCCTCGTCGCCGATGTTCTGCACGCCGCGGTACACGCCCACCGGCCAGGAGATCAGGTCGCTGTCGCTTGCTTCCATGGACCAGGAATCGCCGTTGAGCACGGCGATCAGGCGCACCTTGCCGCGCACGACGAAGAACACCACCTCGGCGTCCTCGTGCAGGTGCAGCGGGCCCTCGGCGCCGGCGGGCAGGATCATGGTCGAGAAGGTGAAGTGCTCGGCCGGCACGGTGTTCTTGTCGCTGGCCACGCCGGTGGCGCCGGTGCCGACGTAGCGCATCTGCGCGCGCCGGTACTTGGGATCGTGGTCGGCCTGGAACTTCAGCGCGTTCCAGTCGTACTTGCGCGTCGCGCGCGTGGCGACGCGGGTCTTCAGCCAGTCGGCCAGCGACATGCCGGGCGGCGGGCTGTACTTCTTCGGTTCAGAGGCGGTGGTGCTCATCGTCGTGGCTCCTGATCGGTGTGGGCCCAAGGGTGGTTCAAGCCGCCGCCCACGGCAGCGGCGTGTCGTTGAGCCCCCAGTAGAGGCTCTTCTGTTCCATGTACTCGAGGATGCCCAGGCGGCCCTTCTCGCGGCCCAGGCCCGAGTCGCGCCAGCCGCCGAACGGCGTGGCGATGGAGAACTGCTTGTAGGTGTTGATCCACACCGTGCCGGCCTGCACCGCGCGCGCGATGCGCCAGGCGCGCTTGTAGTCGCGCGTCCAGATGCCGGCGGCCAGCGCGTAGACGCTGTGGTTGGCTTGCGCGAGCAGGTCATCCTCGTCGTCGAAGGGCAAGGCCACCAGCACCGGGCCGAAGATCTCTTCCTGGCAGATGCTCTGGTGGTTGGCCAGGCCCTCGATGACGGTCGGCGCGTAGTAGCAGCCGCGTTCGCGGCCTTCGCCCTCGGGGCGAAAACCCCCGGCCAGCAGCCGGCCGCCATCGGCCAGCCCGCGCGTCACGTAGCCTTCGACACTGGCGCGGTGCGCCACGCTGACCAGCGGCCCCATCTGCGTGCGCTCGCTCACGGGGTCGCCCACGCGCAATGCCTTGGCGCCGGCCACCAGCCGGTCCATGAACTCGGCGTACAGCCTCTTGTGCACGAACAGCCGCGAGCCGGCGATGCACGACTCGCCCGAGCTGCTGAAGATGCCGTACAGCACGCCGGCCACCGCGTGGTCGAGGTCGGCGTCGTCGAGCACCATCGTCGGCGACTTGCCGCCCAGCTCCAGCGCCACGGACATCATCTTGTCGGCCGCCACATGCGCGATGCGCCGCCCGGTGGTGGTGCCGCCGGTGAACGAGATGCGCTTGACCAGCGGGTGCTTGACCAGCAGGTCGCCGACCACCGAGCCCTTGCCCGGCAGCACGCTGACCATGCCCTTGGGCACGCCGGCCTCGTCGCAGATGCGGGCCAGTTCCAGCGCCATCAGCGGTGTGATCTCCGCGGGCTTGACCACCACCGCGTTGCCGGCGGCCAGTGCCGGCGCCATCTTCTGCGCCTCGCTGGCGATGGGCGAGTTCCACGGCGTGATGGCGCCGATCACGCCCATCGGCTCGTGCACGCTCATCGTCAGGTGCGCGCCGCGCTGCGGCGTGAGCTGGTCCTCCAGCGTCTCGCAGGCCGCGGCCATGAACTGGAAGGTGCCGGCGGCGCTGTCCACCAGCGCGCGCGTCTCGGCGATCGGCTTGCCGTTGTCGCGCCGCTGCCATTGCGCGAGCACCTCGCGCCGCGCGCGGATGCCCTCGGCCACGCGGTGCAACACGCGCGCGCGCTCGTGCGGCTTGGCGCTTGCCCAGCCGCTGGTGCGGAAAGCCTGGTGGGCGCGTTCGATGGCTTCGGCCGTGTCGTCGGCGCTGGCGGCGTTCAACTCGGCGCTGATTGAGCCGTCGGCCGGGTAGATGCTCGCGTAGCGGTCGCCGCGGCCGCGGCGCCACTGGCCGGCGACGCAGATGTCGAGGTCGCGCCGCGGCAGTTCGGCGGCCAATGGGTCGCTCGGTGATGCGGTGGTGGTGCTCATAACGCGATCACCCGCGTCGCGTTGTGGATCGCGCGCACGATGCTGTAGACCGTGAGCGCGGAGGTCTTCGGGTTGGCCGCCAGCGGTTCGTTCTCGATCGTCAGGTCGAGCTTGCCGAACGCGCCTTCGGCGACCAGGCGGTGCACGTTGCGGCGCACGCCGGGGTCGGCGATCAGGGTGGCGCGCGTGTCGTCCAGGCCGATGCCGGCCAGCGACACCGTGGCCGCGACGTTGGCGTTCTTCGGGTACAGGCGCGCCGCCTCGCGCGCGCTGCCGTCGAACAGCGTGCGCGCCTCGGTAAGCGTGCCGAGGTCGCACAACGCCTCGGCCGGCGTGCCGCGCCAGCCCTGCGGCGGCTTGCGGCCGATGTAGTGCACGCGCTCGAGGCCGCCGAGCGCCGCGGCAGCCAGGGCATCGACCGCGCCGATCGCGCCGGAGACCAATTGCACCTGCGTGCCGCCGGCCACCGCCGCATCGGCCAGCTGCGTCGCCAGCGTCGAGTCGTGCAGCGCGCCGATCGAAGCGACGACCGCCGGCACGCCCGCGGCGAGCGCCGGCAGCACATGCTCGACGATCGCCGCGTGGCCGGCGCATTCGACCACGAGGTCCGGTGCGCCCGCCCCGAGGTCGATGCCGGCCGCTACCTCGGCTTCGGGCGCGAGCGAGCGCAGTGCAGTGCGCGCCGCGGCGTGGTCGCGCGAGGGAATCACGACGCGCACGACGCGCGCCGCGGCGTCGCCGCGCAGCAGCTCGAGCACCGCGTGCCCGATCGCGCCGCAGCCGACGAGCGCGATGCGCTTGGTTGCGATGGCCGCGGCGTTCATGCGGCCACCGCCTTCACCGGCGGCCCCGCGAACGCGGTCTTGAAGCGGCCGACGGTGAGCATGTCGACTTCGAGCATCTTCGGCCCGGGCTCGTGGCCGAGCGCCGCCAGGGCCGCGGGCGCGTCGGCCAGGCTGGTGATGCGCCGGTGCGCGAAGCCCAGCGCCTGCGCCAGCAGCGCGTAGTCGGGCGTGTGCAGGTCGGCGTAGACCTTGCGTCCGCCGTACTGCGCGTCCTGGATGTTCTTGATGACGCCGTAGCCCTTGTCGTTCATCAGCACGACGGTGAAGTCGGCCTTCTCCTGCACCGCGCAGGCCAGCTCGCCCAGGTTGAGCACGAAGCCGCCGTCGCCGGCCAGCAGCAGCGTGCGGCGCCCGCTGGCGTAGGCGGCGCTGCCGACGGCGGCGCCGACGGCCATCGCCAGCCCCAGGCCGATGCCGCCGCCCAGCGCATGCACGCCGGCGCGCGGGTCGAAGATGCGCAGTTCGCGGTTGCCCCAGGTGCTGTTGGACACCGTCACGTCGCGCACCCACGCGAAGCGCCGGCCGGCCTGAGCCTGCACCGCGTCGACCAGTGCGGCGTAGGGGCCGAGGCCGTCGCGCAGCGTGGCCACCGCCGCGGCGTGCGCGCGCCGGAGGTCCGCGCCGAACGCGGCGTCGACCTGCATGCGGCCTTCGAGCCGGTCGGCCAGCGCGTCCAGCGCGAGCGCGGCGTCGGCACAGATGAACTGGCGGCTCTCGTAGCAACGGCCGTTGGCGGCCGGGTCGGCATCGATGCGGTACAGCGGCTGCGGCAGCTTGAGCTGGTACTTCAGCGTCTCGTTGCTGCGCAGCCTCGAGCCGACGACGAGCATCGCGTCGCAGCTGGCGTAGAAGGCCTCCACCGGCGGGGCCATGTTGTACGCGCCGAGCGAGGCGGCATGGTCCTCGGGCACGATGCCGCGGCCCTGGGTGCTGGTGACGACGCAGAAGCCCATGCCGAGCAGCCGCTGCACCGCTGCCTGGGCGCTGCGCGCGCCGCCGCCCAGCCACAGCAGCGGCCGCCGGGCCGAGACCAGCGCGTCGGCCAGGCGCTCGATGGCGCGTGCGTCCGGTGGCGTGACCACCGGCACCAGCGGTTCCAGCTCCTCGGGCAGTTCGATCAACGCCGCCTGGATGTCGATCGGCACTTCCACGCTGACCGGCCCGGTGGGTGCCGAGAGCGCGCAGCGCACCGCCTGCTGGAAGGTGGCGATGGCGGTCTCGGCCGAGCGCACGCGCCAGGCCTGCTTGCTCACCGCCGAGAGCATCGTCAGCTGGTCGGGCGCCTCGTGGATGTAGGCGAGGTCGCGGTCCAGGTACGGTGTCTCGATCTGGCCGGTGATGTGCAGCAGCGGCGTGCCCGCGGTCAGCGCTTCCACCATGCCGCCGGCGGCGTTGCCGGCGGCCGTGCCGGTGCTGGTGATGACCACCCCCAGCGAATGCGTCGTGCGCGCGCAGGCATCGGCCATGCTCGCCGCGCCCGCCTCGCCGCGCGCCGAGACGAAGCGGATCGCCCCGCGCGCGGCGATGGCGTCGAGGATCGGCATGTTGTGGATCGAGATCACGCCGAACGCGGCCTTCACGCCGCAGCGTTCGAGGAACGCGGCGATGGCGTGGCCGACGGTGACTGTGCGTGTCATGGTGGTGAGGCCTGTAGGTTTCAGAGGTGCCGGCTGTGGCCGCCGGAGATGTCCAGCGCGGCGCCGGTGGTGTAGGAGGCCAGCGGGCTGGCCAGGAAGACGATGGCGCGAGCGGCCTCCTCGGGCCGGCCCAGGCGGCCCAGCGGGATGCCCTTGGCGCTCGCCAGTGCGGCGGTCCAGGCCACCCAGTCCTGGCTCTTGTCCTCGCGCGCCTCGAAGCGGCGCCGCCACTGGCCCGACTCCACCAGGCCGATGAGGATGGAATTGACGCGGATGCCCTGGGGCGCGAACTCGGTGGCCAGCGAGCGCACGAGGTTCTGCACGCCGGCGCGTGCTGCCGAGGTGGCCACCATGTGCGGCTCGGGCTGCAAGGCGAGTAGCGAATTGACGACGACGATGGCTGCCGCGTCGCTGCGTTCCAGCAGCGGCAGGAAGGCGCGGATGGTGTGGATCTGCGAGAAGAACTTCAGTCGCAGCTCGTCGTGCCAGGCCTCGTCGGTGGTGTCGGCGAAGGTCGACACGCGGCCCTGGCCGGCGTTGTTGACCAGCATGTCGCAGGCGCCGAAGCGCGCCCGCACGGCCCCGGCGAAGGCGCGCACCTCGGCGGCGTCGAGCACATCACAGCGCACGGCCAGCAGTGCGGCACCCGGAGTTGCCTCGCGCAGCCGGGCTTCGGCCGCCGCCAGGCGCTGCGCGTCGCGGCCGCAGATGGCCACATATGCACCGGCGCGCAGCAGCAGTTCTGCGGTGGCCAGGCCGATGCCCGAGCTGCCGCCGGTGACGACGGCGGTGCGGCGAGCCAGCAGTGCGGGATCGAACATGTGGGCTTCCTTGCCTTCAGCGCCGGGCACGGGGGTCCGGCCTGGCCACGGCGCTGACAGCTGTGGCCGGGGAGGCAGGGGCCGGTGCGTCGTCGCGGTAGTTCAGCCGCGCCGAAAGCTCGGCGGTGGCGCCGCGCACCAGGGCCACCAGCCGTTCGCGCTGATCGTCGGCGATGGCCGGGCCGGGCACCGTGAGGCCGATGGCCGCGACGATGTGGCCGCTGCCTTCGCGCACCGGCGCGGCCACGGTGCAGATCTGCGGTTCGAAGTAACCCTCGGCCAGCACCCAGCCCTGCCCGCGCGTGCGCTGCACCACCTCGAACAGCTGCTGCACCGTCTGCGGCGTGTGCGCGGTGAAGTGTTCGAGCCGGCTCTCGGGGTACAGCGTGCGCAGCGCGGCCAGCGACAGGTCGCCCAGCAGTACATGGCCCAGCACCGTGGCGTGCGCCGGCAGCCGCGTGCCCACCGAGACCGTGGTGGCGAACGGCGAGCGCGGCGCCGAGCGGACCAGGTAGACCACCTCGCGCGCGTCGCGCACGACGAGGCTGGCCGAGTAGCCGCTGGCATCGCGCAGGCCTTCCAGCAGCGGGCGGCCGAGTTCGACGATGCCCAGCGACGCCAGGTACTCGAAACCCAGGCGCAGCACGGCCAGGCCGAGCCGGTGCGAGCGGCCGTCGGGCGTGCGTTCGACAAAGCCCATGTTCTCCAGCGTCACCAGCAGCCGGAACACCGTCGAGCGCGGCACGCCCAGGCGGCGTGCCAGCTCGGGCGCGGTGAGCGTGGGCTCATCGCGACTGAATTCCAGCAGGATGCGCAGGCCGCGCTCCAGGCCGGGCACGGTGTAGCGGTCGCTGTCGCGTTCGGTGTCGCGTTCGGGGTCGAGGTGGGTCATGGCTTGCTCGGGCGCGCAGCTACAGGGCCGCGGAGGCGGGGGTGGCGACCGTCGCCAGCACGCGCGCCAGCGCGTCGTCGAAGGCCGCCGGCTGCTCCACGTAGCAGGCGTGCGCGGCCCCTGGCAGCAGGGTGAACGGCGCGTGCGCCTCGCGGGCGAGCTCGGCGCAGGCTTCGGGCGGGGTGATGCGGTCCAGCGCGCCGGCGATCACGTGCAGCGCCGTGGCCGCGCGATCGATGCGCCCGAGCCGGCTGGCGAGGTCGTCGTGCGCCAGCAGGTGCGCGGCCTGGGCATAGCCGCGTGGCGTGATGCGCGCCATGTTCGCGCGCACATGTTCCACCACCTCGGCCGGTGCGTCCGGCGTGCACAGGTTGGCTGCGCGCGCCGCGGCCAGGCCCGCCGGGCCGTGGCGTTCGATGGCCTCGATGCGCTCGCGCCACTTGGCCTCGCGCGCCGCGGGTTCGGCGCGGCCGTAGCCGCGCGCCGGGCAGGCGAGCACCAGCGCACGCAGGCGCGCTCGGGGGCGCGGGCCGGGCTGCGCGGTCCAGTCGGCGGCCCACGCGGCGGCCATCAGGGCGCCCAGCGAGTGGCCGACCAACACCATGTCCTGCACGCCGGCGGCGGCCAGCCACTGCGAGAGCGCCAGCGCGTAGTCGGCGCCCAGCGGCGCATCGTCGGGCAGCGCGGCGGATTCGCCGTAGCCCGGCGCGTCCCAGGCCAGCACGCGACGCTGCGAGCCAAAGGCCTCGAACTGCGCCTGCCACGAGGCGGCGCCCGAGCCGATGCCGTGCAGCAGCACGAGCGCCACCGCACCCGGGTGTGCCGCGCCGGCCTCGCGCCAGCCGATGCGGCCACCGCCCAGGCAGGGCAGCGAAGCGAACTGCAGCGGGAAGCGCTCGGTGCTGCCCATGATCACAAGCGCTCAGTGGGTGACGAAGCCGCCGTTGACGGCCAGCGTCTGCCCTGTGACGAAGCGCGCGAGATCCGACAGCAGGTACACCGCGGCGCCGGTCACGTCGTCGGGCACCTGGGCGCGCTGAAGCGCACGCTGGCTGCGATAGAGCTCGTGGCGATGCGCCGGCACGTACTGCGTGGCCTCCACCTCGACCAGACCGGGCGCGATGGCGTTGACGGTGATCGTGTGCTCACCCAGTTCGCGCGCCAGCGAGCGGGTCATGGCGATCACGGCCCCCTTGCTCGCCACGTAGGCCAGCAGGCGGGGCGCGCCCCACAGGGCGGTGTCCGAAGCGAGGTTGACCACCGCGCCGCGACCGCTGGCGGTCAACGCGCCGTGACAGGCGCGCGTCATCAACCAGGTGCCGCGCACGTTGACGGTCATCACGCGGTCCCAGGTGGCCAGGTCGATCTCGTCGGCGCTGCGGCCTCCGGAGTCGGTGACCGCACCGTTGTTGACCAGGCCGTCCAGGCCGCCCAGGCGTGCGATGGCCTCGCCGGCACAACGGGTCACCGACTCGGGGTCGGCGAGATCCAGCGCGAGCGCATGGGCCTCGATGCCGCCGGCACGCAGCGCGGCCGCTGCCTCCTCGGCCCCTTCGGCGCGCAGGTCGGCCAGCACGACGCGGCCGCCGGCGCTGCCGATGGTGTGGGCGAAGGCCCGGCCGAGACCCCGCGCGGCGCCGGTGACCAGCACGCGCCGGCCGGCGAGCAGCGAGTCGGTGGATGGCGCAGCAGCGTTCATCGGGCCGGACCTTTTTTGCCGCAGGTCTAGAAGGTGTGGCGGATGCCGGCGTTGAAGCCGGTCTGCGAGCCGCCGGCCGCCGGGTTGCTGCCCGGCGCACCGCCGCTGACCGACACGGCGACGTTGGCGTCGTTGGAGATCTGGCCGATCTGCGCGAACAGCGCCGTGCGCTTGGACAGGTTGTAGGTGGCGCGCACCGACAGCAGGCCGCTGTCGGCATCGGCGGCATCGCGGTAGCGCAGCGTGACGTACTGCGCCGACAGCGTGAGCAGCGGCAGCACCGGGTGCGAGGCGCCGATGTGCCACAGGTCGCTGTTGCGCCGGGCCGGGTTGCCGTCGTTGGCGCGGCGGATGACGCCGCCGCCGACCTTCGTCTCGCCGAGCTTGGCCCAGCCGTTCAGCGTGAGCCGGGTGTCGCTCTTGTCGCTGGTGTTCAGGCCGCCGAAGATGGCATCGGGTGCGGCGCCGACGTTGCGGCCGTTCTGGCGGTCGTGGGCCAGCGCCGCGCCCCAGGTCGGGGTGTCGTACTTGACCATCGCCGACCAGGCGCGGCAGGCCCGGCTGTCGGTGGCCGACTCGCCCGGGCAGTTGGTGCCCGCGGGGCTGGGGCCGGCGTTGACGACGTCGCGGCCCAGGCTGTAGGCCACGCCCAGCGACAGGCCGTCGAAGCGGCCGCGCCAGACGATCGAGTTGTCGGTGCGCGCATTGGGCAGGTAGCTGTCCAGCGAGCCGGTGCCGTAGATGCCGCCGCCGTGGATGTCGGCGTCCAGCCCGGCCCAGAAGGTCATCGCGTACTGACGGCCCAGCGAAATGGTGCCGAACGGACCGCTCAGGCCGACCAGCGACTGCCGGCCCCAGGCGCGGCCGCCCTGGTTGAGCGTGCCCGCGCCCAGGTCGATGCCCATCTCGATGGTGTAGATGGCCGACAGGCCGCCGCCGAGGTCTTCGGTGCCGCGCAGGCCCAGGCGCGGCGGCGCGGTGTTGGTGTTGGTCGGCACGCGGGTCAGCGAGCCGCCGGCGGCGACGTTGCTGACCTGCTCGACGCCGATGTCGAACACGCCGTAGATCGTGACGCCGGAGCCGGGCGCCTGGGCCGCGGCACCGGCGGCACCCAGGGCCATGGCGGCGGCCAGAGGACCGGCGCGCAAGGTATGTGTGGTCATGGATGTCTCTCGTTTGTTCAGGTGGGGAAGGAAGGGGCCGCCGCCTCAGACCGTGGCGTGCTGGGCCTTGGGCAGGTAGTGCAGCACGCGGCCCTCGGCCCAGGCGACGATGCCGTAGGCGACGATGCCGATGGCGGTGAGCAGCGCGATGGCCACGAACACCGCCGAGGTGTTGCCCTGGCCCTCGCCGCTGACCAGCAGGAACCCGAGGCCCAGGTTGCCGCCGACCAGCTCACCCACGGTGACGCCGATCACTGCCAGCGTGGCGCCGATGCGCAGGCCCGAGAACAGCGCCGGCAGCGCGGATGGAAACTCGACCAGGCGGAACACCTGCACACGCCGGGCGTTGAGTGTGCGCACCAGGTTGATCATGTCGGGGTCGACGGTGCGGATCGCCGACAGCACGTTGACCATGATCGGGAAGAACACGATCAGGATGGCCACCAGGATCTTCGGGTAGATGGTGTAGCCCAGCCACATCACGAACAGCGGCGCGAAGGCCACCTTGGGCGCGATCTGCAGCGCCAGGATGTAGGGCGAGAGGATCTTCTCGGCCGCGGGGGAGAGGCCCAGCGCCACGCCCACCCCGATGCCCAGCAGCGAGCCCAGCGCAAAGCCCACCAGCACCGCCACCAGCGTGGCCAGCGTGTGCTTGACGAGTCCGCCCTCGTTCCACATCGCCACCGCCTCCTGCATCACGCGGCTGAAGCGCGGCAGCACGAACTCGGGCATGCCCAGCAGGCCGGGCAGCCACTCCCATGCGGCGAGAAAGGCGACCAGCAGGCCCAGCGAGCCCAGCACCGCCGGGTTGCCCAGCCGCTTCATCAGCGTGTCGTAGACGCCCGGGCCAAGCGGGGTGGCGACGGCCGGGCTGCTCATCGGGCGACTCCGATGAACTGGTTGGTGTACAGGTCGGCCAGCGGTGTCGGCTTGGCAACGATGCCCTCGTCGACGTAGAACTTCTGCACCGCCTCGAGGCGCTTGGGATCCATCTCGCCCAGCGTCTTCTGCTGGCCGTAGACGCGGTCGCGGTACATCACGAAGATGCGCTCGACGGTGGCCTCCTTGCCGGCGAAGGCGGGCACCGCCTTGGCGTACACGGCGGCGGCGGCCTTGGGGTCCTTGATGATGTCCTGCATGCCGCGCAGCGTGGCGCGCACGATGCGCCGGACGAGGTCGGGTTTGGTCTTGATCGCCTCGTCCGAGGCGAGGATGGCCTGGGCCATGCTCGGGAAGGCCTGGCTGCCGCCCAGCAGCTGCACCTTGGCGCCGGCGTCCTCGGCGCTGACGATCCACTCGGGCACGGCGGCCATGCCTTCGCTCTTGTTGGCGGCGAACAGCTGCCAGATGCCGGTGGGGCCGGCGGCCTGGGCCGCGACGTCGGCCTTGCCCAGGCCGGCCAGCTTGAGCGAGCCGAGCAGCGCGTAGTAGGTGGTGTCGGTGTACGACATCACCGTGAGGGTGCGGCCCTTCATGTCCTTCACCGACTTGATGGGGCCGCCGGCATGCACGGCCAGCTGCGTGAGCGAGCCCGCGCCCAGCACGGCCACGGCCTTCACGGGCACGCCGTTGGCGCGCACGATGATCGGCGTGTCGCCGATCGCGCCGCCCACCAGCGCGTTGCCGGCGCCCAGCTGCTTGGCGACATCGACGCCGCCCTTGCCGGCCACGAAGCTGATCTTGATGTTCTCGTCGGCGTAGTAGCCCTGCTGCTGCGCGATCATCCAGGGCGCGAAGGCCGGCAGCGTGGCCGGCGCGGGCAGCAGGTAGGTCACCTCTTCGGGCGCGGCCCGTGCGGCCGATGCGGTGGTGAGGGCCAGCACGGCCAGCGTGACACGGGCAAGACGGGGCAGGTTCACGGCATGTCTCCTCGGGTGGGTGGGGCTCAGTGCAGGTGTTCGCGCTGTTCGCCGACCTTCAGCAGCTCCATCAGGCGGCCCACCAGCGGGCCGATTTCGGGCAGCGAGCGACGCTTGAAGGGGTCGTTGCGGTGCGGCAGGTCGATCGGGATCTCGTCGATGATGGTTCCGGGTCGCGCGCTCATGACCAGCAGGCGGTCGGACAGCACCACGCCCTCGGCCAGGTCGTGGGTGATGAAGACGGCGGTCTTCTTCTGCTCCCACAGCGTCTGCGCGAGGTCTTCCTGCAGGATCATCTTGGTCTGCGCGTCGAGCGCCGAGAATGGCTCGTCCATCAGCAGCACCTGCGGGTCGATGGCCAGCGTGCGCGCCAGCGCGCCGCGCTGGCGCATGCCGCCGGAGAGCTGGTAGGGGTAGTGATCGCCGAAGCCCTTGAGGTGGCAGCGTTCGAGCAGCTGCTCGGCCACGCGGCGGCGCTCGGCCGGTGCGATGCCGTCGATCTCGAGCCCGAGCTCGACGTTCTGGCGGATCGTGCGCCACGGCATCAGCAGGTCCTTCTGCAGCATGAAGGCCACCTTGCGCATCGGCCGCGTGACACGTTCGCCGCTGACCCGGACCTCGCCCTCGGTGGGCAGGTACAGCCCCGAGCCCATGTTCAGCACGGTGCTCTTGCCGCAGCCCGAGGGGCCGATGATCGAGACCACTTCACCGCTCTTGACCGTGAAGTTGAGCCCGCGCACGGCTGTGAGCGGCTCACCGCCGCCGCGCTGCGCGAACTTCTTCGTGACATTGCGGAACTCGATCTCGATCATGATTGCTCCGGCGGCTTCGTTCCAGATAGAAAACAATGATTCATATATGGAACAAGAGAATCTTGAGCGCATGCCTCGGGTGCGGCAATCGGGGTTTCCACTAAGCAGGCGCCGGCGCCTATGCTTGATGTACATGACGGGCGGAGCAAACGCGCATGCAGGTGGTTCGACTCGAGCGCTGGGACGACTTCGTCGCCCATACCCACACTCAGCCGGGCTGGGCGTTTCGCGGCGAGATCTCGGCCGACTGGCCGCTGACGACCTCGCTGGCACGCCGGCTGCAGACCTTCTGCCCCGACCGGCGCCAGTGGCCGGTGCGCGAGCAGCGCGCGCTGCGCGTGTTCCGCCGCAAGGCCCACATCTACCTGGGCGACAGCTCGGTGATTGCCGACGACCTGCGTTGCCTGGCGCTGATGCAGCACCACGGTGCGCCCACGCGCCTGCTGGACTTCACCAAGTCGCCCTACGTGGCCGCCTTCTTCGCGCTGGAAGACGCCACCGGTGACGCGGCGGTCTACGCGCTGGACACACCGGCGCTGTGGTCGGCGGCCCCGCGCTTCGACGCCACGCTGACCCGCGAGCGCATCGACTTGCGCGACAGCGGCAACTACGAGCGCTACTTCGTCGGCAACCAGCTGCCGGTGGTGTGGTTCGGCGAGCCTTCGGTGATGGACCGACGGCTGGTGGCGCAGTCGGGCCTGTTCGTGGTGCCCGGGCGCATCGACGAGCCGCTGGACGCAACGCTGTCGGGCTACGACAACGGCGGTGCGCTGCTCGTCAAGTACGTGCTGCCGCAGGCCATGCGTGCGCAGGCGATGCAGCAGCTGTACCGCATGAACGTGACCAACGCGACGCTGTTCCCCGACCTCGAAGGGCTGGCCCGTTCGACCGCCTACGAGTTGGAGGTGATGTGGGAGCGGCTGCTCGACGACGCGCACGGCGACGCCGCGTCGGGCAAGGCGGTCCCGCGCTGACTCGACGGGCGGCCACCTTACACCGCGCCGCGCCGCGGCCGGCGCCGACCGCGCCACGCACGCGCGCAGCCGCACATCAGCCAACGCGTGAACGATGGAGGTGCCTTGCGGCCCGCCTTGTGGCACGCTTGAATCCAGGAGACCGGATGTTGAAGTACGGGCTGGCTCGGTCCAACTCGGTGGCGACGCTGATGGTCGCCTGCTTGCTCGCGGCACCTGCGCTGGCCGGTGAGGAGCCCCCGCCGGCGCGCGGCGACGCGACCGTGCCGCCCACCGAACCCGCCACGGCCCCGCCGACCGCACCGGTTCTCGAAGCCACCCGCGAAGCCGTGCGCAGCGGCGCCACCTGGCTGGCGCGCAGCGTCGACAGCTGGTTCGGCGACCTGCGCTTCGAGGACGGCGGCAGCGTCACCCAGGGTCGCCTGGCGCTGTCGTTGCTGCGGCGCGAAGGCGAATCGCTGGACCACCGCGTGCGCTTCGACGCCAGCCTGCGCCTGCCCAACGTCGAGCGCAACGCCTACCTCTTCCTCGGGCGCGACAACGAACGCGAGACGGTCACGGACCTGCCCGACGCGCTGAGTCAGCGCCAGCGCCTGATCGCCGAGACGCCGCAGCAGCAAAGCTTCTTCGGCGGGCTCGGCGTGACGCTGCTGGACCTGTTCGACCTGCGGCTGGGGCTTCGCGGAGGACTCAAGCTCTACGCGCAGGCCCGCTACCGCACCACCTTCGCGCTGGGCCAGGGCAACATCGCAGGCTTCAGCCACTCGTTCTTCTGGACCGTGCAGGACCAGCTCGGCGCGACGACCGCGCTGTCGCTGGAGCGCGAGCTGGCCCCCACGCTCACCGTGCGCTGGCTGAACTCCACCACGATCACCAGGCGGCGCGAGGAGTTCGAGTGGTTCAGCCTGCTCGGCGCCTACCACGCCTTCGAAGGCGGCCGGCTGCTCTCGCTGGAAGGCCTGGCCAGCGGTGTGCACGGCGCGCCGGTGGACGTGGCCGACGCCGGCGTCAGGGTGAGATGGGCCCAGCGTGTGTGGCGCGAGTGGCTGGTTGGCGAACTGCTGGTGGGCCACTTCTGGCCGCGGGCGGATGCGTCGCTGCCGCGCGACCGGCGCTGGGGCTATGGTGTCGGGCTGACGATGAAGCTGTAGCCGGGGCCGGTGCCGCGCGCCCGGCCGTGCGGCATGAGAGGTGGAAGACGCCGCCTGAATGCCGGCGGCCGGCGGCCGGCGGCGCCATGCTGGCCAAACCAGCCCCTGCGGTCAGCGGGGCCGTGCGGGCTCCGGGCCAGAGGCGGTCGCGCCTGGCGGGGACGGCATGGTCCGAGGCGCGCCGCGAACCGGTGCTACCCTCGCGTCGCCGATGCGCCGGGGCCCCCGCGGCGGGACGCTCGACGCCCCGCCACCTGCCCCGGCCGAGAGAATACGCGCCCATGCCCAGCAGCCCCCGCCCTCGTTCGCTGAAAGCCGTCTCGCTGGCGGCCAAGCTCGGCACGGTCGGGGCGCTGCTGATGAGCGTGGCGCTGGGATCGATCGCGCTGACGCTGTGGGTGACCTGGCAGCTCGAGGGCGGCGCCGCCGCGGTGAACGAGGCCGGCCGACTGCGCATGCAGACCTGGCGGCTGGCGCAGGCCGTGAGCGTGGGCGACGGCGCACGCGTGCAGCAACTGGCCGCGCAGTTCGACGCCAGCCTCGCGCTGCTGCGTGCGGGCGACCCGGCGCGGCCGTTGTTCGTGCCCAGCGACGCGGCCACGCGTGCGGCGTTCGCCCAGGTGCAAGCTGACTGGCAGCGGGCCCGGGCGCTGTGGCTGCTGCCGGGAACCACGCAGGCGCGAACGGGCCATGAACCGTCGCTGGCCGCCGGCGCCGCGGGCGCTGCCGCCGACGCCGAGGCGCTGGTGCGGGACATCGACGAGTTTGTCGGCGACATCGAGTCGCGGCTGGCGCGCTGGACGGCGCTGCTCACGATCTTCCAGCTCACGTTGGTGGGCCTGGCCATCGCCGCCGGCGTGGCGCTGCTGTACTCGGCGCACCTGTTCGTCTTTCGACCGCTGGCCGCCCTGCAGCAGGGCCTGGGCGCGGTGGAGCGCGGCGACCTCGCCACACGCGTGCAGGTGCCCGAGCGCGCGACGCAAGACGAGTTCGGCCGCCTGGGCCAGGGCTTCAACCGCATGGCCGCGCGCCTGGCCGAGTCGTACCGAGGCCTGGAGCAGAAGGTGGCCGAGAAGACCGACACCCTGCGCGCCGAGCGCGAGCGGTTGGCCGTGCTCTACGAGGCCAGCCGCTTTGTCGCTCGCACCCCCACCTTGCGCGAACTGGCCGACGGCTTTGCCGAGCGCGTGCGCCGCGTGGCGCACGCCGACGCGGCACTGCTGCGCTGGAACGACGGTGCCAAGAAGCAGCTCGTGCTGCTGGCCACCCGGGGCGTGCCCGACGAGCTGGTGGCCGCCGAGCAATGCGTGCAGCACGGGCAGTGCCACTGCGGCCAGTCTGCCGCTGCGGCCGGGCAGGCCGGTGATGGCGCCCGGCCCGGCAGCGGCGCACGCGTGATCGAGATCGCCCCGGCCGACCACGGGCATGCCGCGCGGCCGTGTCAACGGGCAGGGTTTGCCCATGTGATGACACTGCCGGTGCGGCTGCAGGACCAGTGGCTCGGCGAGGTCGACCTGCTCTACCGCGAGCGGCCCGAGCCGCTGTCGCCGGAAGATGGCGCGTTGCTGGAGAGCCTGGCCAGCCACCTGGCCAGCGGCATGGAAGGCGTGCGGCTGGCCGCCCTGGAACGCGAGGCCGCGGTGTCCGAAGAGCGCAGCCTCATCGCCCGCGAGCTGCACGACTCCATCGCGCAGGCCCTGGCCTTCATGAAGATCCAGATCCAGCTGTTGCGCACCTCGCTGCGCAAGGGCGACCGCGCCAAGACCGACGAGGTGGTGGGTGAACTGGATGCTGGCGTGCGCGAGAGCATGGCCGACGTGCGCGAGCTGTTGATGCACTTCCGCACCCGCGCGCAGGGCGACGACATCGTGCCGGCGCTGAAGACCACACTGCAGAAGTTCCACCATCAGGCGGGCCTGCAGACCCACCTCGATGTCCAGGGCGAAGGCGTGCCGCTCGCGCCAGACGTGCAGGTGCAGGTACTGCATGTGGTGCAGGAGGCGCTGTCCAACGTGCGCAAGCACGCCGGCGCCAGCCAGGTGTGGCTCACCGTCCAGCAGCACCCGCGCTGGCGCATCGAGGTGCGCGACGATGGCGCAGGCTTCGACGCGGCCGCCGCGCGGGCCGCCGACGAAACCCATGTGGGCCTGCGCATCATGCGCGAGCGCGCAGCGGGCATCGGGGCCGACGTGGTGGTGGAATCACGGCGCGGCGATGGCACGCGTGTCGTGCTGCAGTGGCCCGAGGCCGGGCCGCGGGATCGGTCGCCCGAGGAGACCGCCCGCCTGCCGTCGGCGGAGCAGCCTGACCCGGCCGCGCGACGCACCACGGATGGTCAAGCTGCGCCGCAGACCGCGGCCACTACGGCAGCCGTGGAGTCCCTGTCGGCATCCGCCTCCGCGGCGCCGCTTTCGGCGTGAGCCTGTGCCCCGACCCGGTTGTGTTTCTCGCCCGCGCTGCCCGTGATGACGCCCATCGATCAGACGCCGCACTCCATCCGGCTAATGGTGGTGGACGACCACACCCTGTTTCGGCGCGGGCTGGTGGCGCTACTGGCCTCCGACGAGCGCTTCGAGGTCGTGGGCGAGGCCGGCGACGCAGCGCAGGCCCTGCAGGTGGTGCAAGCCTGCCGGCCGCAAGTGATGCTGCTGGACAACCACCTGCCGGGAGCCCGCGGCGTGGATGCGCTGCCCTCGCTGCTGGCGGCGCTGCCCGGGCTGCGCGTACTGATGCTGACGATGAGCGAGGACGAGCAGGACCTCGCCACGGCGCTGAAGCGCGGGGCTTCGGGTTACCTGCTCAAGAGTGCCGACATCGACGAACTGGGCGCCGCCATCGTGCGCGCGCTGGCCGGGCAGTCGAGCGTCAGCGAGCCGATGACGACCAAGCTCGTGGCGGCTTTCCGCAGCGCCGGCGAGGGGTTCGCGGAAACGACCGAACAGCAGCCCAAGGCCGCGGGCACGGCGACCCCGGACCCTGCAGCCGGCGCCAGCGCCGCCGACGCTGCGCTCGAGAGCCTCTCGACGCGCGAGCGTCAGACGCTGGAACTCATCGCCCGCGGCGACAGCAACAAGGAGATCGCGCGTGCGCTGGGCATCGCCGAGGCCACCGTGAAGATCCACGTGCAGCACATCCTGCGCAAGCTTGGCCTGGCCTCGCGCGTGCAGGCCGCATCGTTGCTGGCGAGCCTGAAGCCCGCCGGCCAGCAGGCCGCGCAGCTGCCGCGGCGGTAGTTCGCCGGCCGCGCGCCGGCCTCGCCGCCGCGCACCTGCCGGCGCGCGCTCAGGCGCCGGCGAACTCCTTCTCGTGCATCCACGCGGCGTGACGCGGGGCCCGCTTGGTGCGGGCCCACTCCTCGAGCATGTCCCACTTCACCGCGTCGAGGCGGGCACTCATCTCGGCGGTGGCCGTGTCGGCCGCCAGTTCGACGCGGTGGCCGTTGGGGTCGAAGAAGTAGATCGACTTGAAGATCGTGTGGTCGGTGATCCCGACCACCGGGATGCCCTTGGCCTCGAGCCGCGCCTTGGTTTCTTCCAGCGCCTGCACGCTGCCCACCTTGAAGGCAATGTGCTGCACCCACTCCGGCGTGTTCGGGTCGCGGCCCTGCACCGGCGAATTCGGCAGTTCGAAGAACGCCAGCACGTTGCCACCGCCGGCGTCGAGGAACACGTGCATGTACGGGTCGGCCTCGTGGGTGCTCGGCACGCGGTCCTCGGCGATGGCCAGCACGAACTCCATGCCCAGATGGTCGCGATACCAGTTCACGGTCTCCTTGGCGTCGCGGCAGCGATAGGCGACATGGTGGATGCGTTGGATGTTCATGGGTTGCCTCCTTGCCCGGCGCCGGCAGGGCGCGTCGGAAATGAAACAGTCGGCGCCGGCCCGTCCGCCGCGCCCAGAAGAGCGGCATCTTCGTGCACATGGGTCGCCGGTCGGCTTGACGATGGTCAAGGCAGGGCGGGCGCTGGTCGCCGGCCGCCCGCGCAGGGTGTTGGGCGGCAGACGCAGCCCGCAAGGCACGTGTGGATCGCCTGACCGGCGCATCGCGCATCGTGCGGTGCAGCAACCGACGGTGCGCCATGCTTCAGACGTGCATGCGCTCATTGACGCGGCAGATGCACATCCTGCCGGCAGTGGCGTTTGAGTCAGCGCAAAGACAGCGCCGATCGCCTGTCCTTAGATTGCGCCCCATGCGGCAAGCCACGTCGGCCAGATCGGCCCTTCTCGACCCGGGCGCTTCGGGCGAAGTGGTGCGCGCCGACGACCGGAGACCGCGCATGTACAAACACCTCCTCGTGCCCGTGGACGGCAGCGAGCTGACCGACCGCGCCATCAAGGCCAGCGTCGAGCTGGCGCAGCAGCTGGGCGCCTCGATCACCGGCTTCGTGGCCGAACCGCTGGCGCCGCTGCCCACGCCGGGCCAGCCGCCCTCGCTGCTGCGCGAGGAGGTGATGGAGCACGACGCGATGACGGTGGCCCACGCCCGCGAGGTGCTGGCCCGCTTCGAGGCCGAGGCCAAACAGGCCGGCGTGCCCTTCATCGGCCGCCACGCGCAGGTGCCCCGCGTCGACCAGGCCATCATCGCCGCGGCCGAATCGCAGGGCTGCGACATGATCGTCATGGTCACGCATGGCCGCGGTGCCTTTGGCGAGTTCCTGTTCGGCTCGCAGACCAAGGCGGTGCTGGCGGGCAGCCGGCTGCCGCTGCTCGTGCTGCACTGAGCGCGGGCAACCCCGCCGCGGGCGCCCGGCCCGCGCGGTCCCAGGAGAGCCCGGACTCCTGAGCGTCCTGGCGGCTCAGCGAGTCCTCGCGAAGCCGCGGGCGCGCCGACCGGCTGGTTATGCTGCGCGCCGCATCCCGTTCTTGGATGCGACTGCGGGCGACTGTCTTTCGCCCGGACCGACGAAGGAATCGATCATGGCTCTGTTCAACGCCGCGCCGACGCGGCTGCGTCTGTTGTCGCGCCGGCGACGTGCTGCCGCGCTGGGTGCGCTTGCCACGGCGGCCGCTTGCGTGTGCCTTCCTGCGCCGGTGCGCGCCCAGCCCGCCGCCGAGAAGTTCACCTTCATCACCAACTGGTTCGCCCAGGCCGAGCACGGTGGCTTCTACCAGGCGCAGGCCACGGGCCTGTACCGGCAGGCCGGGCTCGAGGTGACCATTCGCATGGGCGGCCCGCAGGTCAACAGCCTGCAGCTGATGGCGGCCGGCGAGGCCGACTGCATCATGGGTTTCGACGTGCAGACGCTGAAGGCCTGGGAGCAGGGCGTCGAGGCGGTGACCGTCGCCGCAGCGTTCCAGAAGGACGCCATCGTGATGGTCGGCCACCCCGGGGTGGTGAAGCGGCTGGAAGATCTGAAGGGCAAGACGATGCTGCTGGCGACGCCCGCCTACAGCACCTTCTGGCCATGGCTGAAGAGCACCTACAGGCTCGACGACGCGGTGACCCGGCCGTACGTCTTCAACAACCAGGCATTTCTTGCCGACCGGAACGCGGTGCAGCAGGGCTATCTGACCAGCGAGCCGTTCTCGATCGAGAAGGAAGGCGGCTTCAAGCCGGCGGTGTTCCTGTTGGCCGACCACGGCTGGCCGCCGTACTCGACCACCATCGTCTGCATGGCCCGCACGCTGCGCGAACGCGAGCGCGCGGTGGCGGCCTTCGTGCGCGCCAGCATGCTTGGCTGGAAAGGCTACCTGCAGGGCGACGCGGCAGCCATCGCGCCGGCCAACGCGCTGATCAAGAAGGACAACCCGCAGATGAGCGACGACCGCATCGCGCACGCCATCGGGCTGCTGAAAGCCAGCGGCATGGTCACCGGCGGCGACGCGGCCCGGCAGGGCATCGGCATCGTCACCGACGAGCGCATGAAGAAGACCTACGACATGCTGGTGGGCCAGAAGCTGCTCGATCCGGCGAAGGTGGACCTGGCCAAGACGTATACGACACGCTTCGTGCGCGACCTTCGCGTCATGCCCTGATGCCGCGCGCCGCGGTGATCAGAACACCAGCAGCGCGCGGAAATCGTTGACGTTGGTGAAGGTCGGCCCCGGCACCACCAGGTCGCCCAGCGCTGCGAAGAACGAACAGGCGTCGTTGCGGTCGAGGTATTCCGCCGGCTTGAGCCCGAGCGCCGCGGCGCGTGCCAGCGTGTCGGGCGTGACGATGGCGCCGGCGTTGTCTTCCACGCCGTCGATGCCGTCGGTGTCGGCGGCCAGCACGTGCACGCCACTCTGGCCCTGCAGCGCGATGGCACAGCCGAGCAGGAATTCGGTGGCGCGCCCGCCGCGGCCGGGCTGGCTGCCGCGCACGGTGACGGTGGTCTCGCCGCCGGAGAGGATGACGCAGGGCGGCGCGAAGGGCGCGCCGTGGCGCGCCACCGCGCGCGCCAGCGCCGCGTGCACCTTGCCGACTTCGCGGCTCTCGCCTTCGATCTCGTCGCTGAGGATGTGCGCGGCCAGGCCGTGCTCGCGCGCCAGCGCTGCGGCTGCCTCCAGGCTCTGCTGGGGCGTGGCGATGAGGTGCACCTCGTGCCCGGCGGCGAATGCCGCGTCCCCGGGCTTGGGTGTTTCGAAGGCGCCGCTTTCGAGCCCGTGCCGTGCGGCGGCGGGCAGCTCGATGCCGTAGCGCGCGCAGATGCGCAGCGCGTCGGTGCAGCTGGTGGGGTCGGGCACGGTGGGCCCGCTGCCGATGACGGCCGGGTCGTCGCCCGGGACGTCGCTGATCAGCAGCGTGATCACGCGCGCCGGTGCGCACAGCGCGGCCAGCCGCCCTCCCTTGATGGCCGACAGGTGCTTGCGCACGCAGTTCATCTCGTCGATGGCGGCGCCGCTGGCCAGCAGTGCCTTGTTCACCGCCTGCTTGTCTTCCAGCGTCAGGCCCTCGGCCGGCAGCGACAGCAACGCCGAAGCACCGCCGCTGACCAGCGCGATCACCAGGTCTTCTGCGCCCAGACCGCGTGCGAGTGCGGCGATGCGGGCGGCGGCGGCGCGGCCGGCGGCGTCGGGCACGGGATGGCGTGCTTCCACCACTTCGATTCGGCCGGGCTTGGCACGGTAGGCCGGTGGGACGTGCTCGTAGCGGGTGATCACCAGGCCGGTGAGGGGAGCCTCGGCGGGCCACAGCGCATCGAATGCAGCGGCCATCGCACCGCCGGCCTTGCCGGCGCCCAGCACCAGGGTGCGGCCGTTCCTCGGCGGGGCCGGCAGCCAGGGCCCCAGGGTGTGGGCGGGCAGGGCGCGCTGTACGGCGCGGTCGTAGAGAGACCGGAGGAAGGCTCGCGGGTCGACGCGAGGGTCGAGTTGGGGGGTCATGGCTGCATCCGTGCCGCTGCAGGGGCTGCTTGTATTGGCGTTTCCTACTTTGACGCAGCCGGGTCCCGCCCCGGCAGGCGGGTCACTTTCATTTGCTGGCCCAAATGAAAGTAACCAAAGCAAAGGGCCTGATCATCGAAGAGGTTGTGCCTGCGATCTGCCAACCGTGTGCACGAATGATGGGCTCGATGGTTGTTCGTCAGGTTGTCATGGGCTGTCTGCATGGGTGCTGGTCGCTGCTTGGGCTTCTGGGTGGACGTTTCCCACTTTGACGCAGCCGGGTCCCGCCCCGGCGGGCGGGTCACTTTCATTTGCTGGCCCAAATGAAAGTAACCAAAGCAAAGGGCCTGGCCGTCGAAGAGGTTGTGCCTTCGTACGGCCAACCGTGTGCACACATGATGGCCGAGGTGGGGACTCGGCAGCGTGTCATGGGTGGTGCAGGGAGCGCCCCCCGTTGAACAGCACGAGCTGCCACGCCAGTGCCGCGCAGGTGCCTGGCTAGCTTGCCGGCCGCACGCTCGAACATCGTGATCCGCCTCGAACACCGACCATGACAAGCTGCGAACGACCACGGCGGCCACCCTATGTGCACACGGTTGGCAGCTCGCAGGCACAAGCTCTTCGACGGCCAGGCCCTTTGCTTTGGTTACTTTCATTTGGGCCAGCAAATGAAAGTGACCCGCCCGCCGGGGCGGGACCCGGCTGTGCCGAAGTAGGAAAGGAGCTGACGCAGGCACCCCCGTCCAGGCGGGACCCGACTGCTCCGGAGCAGCACTCCGCCAGACCCGCCAGCTCAGCCCGCATCCGGCGCGACCTGGTGATTCGCCATCACCTCCAGCGCCTTCACCACCGCCGAGTGATCCAGCTGATCCCACCCCTGCGCCTGCGCCACCTGCATCAGCTGCGCCGCACTGGCCGTCTGCGGCAGCGCCACGCCAAGGCTCCTGGCGCCCTGCAGCGCCAGCGCCAGGTCCTTCTGGTGCAGCGTGATGCGAAAGCCCGGGTTGAAGGTGCGCTTGATCATGCGCTCGCCATGCACCTCGAGGATGCGGCTGGAAGCAAACCCGCCCATCAGCGCCTGGCGCACCTTGGCCGGGTCGGCACCCGCCTTGCTCGCGAAGACCAACGCCTCGCCGACTGCGGCGATGTTCAGCGCCACGATGATCTGGTTGGCGACCTTGGTGATCTGCCCGGCGCTCACGCCACCCACGTGCGTGATGTTCTTGCCCATCAGTGCGAAGAGCGGCTTCACGCGCTCGAACGTCGCCTCGTCCTTGGCGCCGACCATGATGGTGAGCGAGGCGGCCTTGGCACCCACCTCCCCTCCGGACACCGGCGCGTCCAGGTAATCGCAGCCAAGCGCGGCGATGCGCCCGGCGAACTCCTTGGTGGCGATGGGCGAGATGCTGCTCATGTCGACCACCGTCTTGCCCGCACTCAGGCCGGCGGCCACGCCGTTGGTGCCGAACAGCACCTTCTCGACGTCGGGCGTGTCGGGCACGATCAGGAACACGGTGTCGGCGGCGCGCGCCACCTCGGCACCGCTGGCGCAAGGCTGGGCGCCCGCGTCGAGCAGCGCCTGCGGCACCTTGCTGCGCGTATGGACGAAAAGCTCGTGCCCGGCGGCACGCAGGTGGCCGGCCATGGGCGCGCCCATGATGCCCAGGCCGATGAATCCGAGTTTCATGGGGCTCAGTCTCTTTCTTGGCGATGAGGGGGCGTGGGCGACGACGGACCGGCCGCGCTCACGCCGAGAAACGCTTCAGCCAGCCGAGGCCCGCTTCGGTGGTGGAGGCGGGCTTGTACTCCGCGCCCAGCCAGCCCGTGTAGCCGATGCGGTCGATGTGCGCGAACAGGAACTCGAAGTTCAGCTCGCCGGTGCCGGGCTCGTTGCGCCCCGGGTTGTCGGCGAACTGGATGTGGCCGATCTTCGCCAGGTGCTGCTTCATCGTCGCGGCGATCTCGCCTTCGTAGCGCTGGGCGTGGTAGATGTCGTACTGCACGAGCAGGTTGTCGGCGCCGGCTTCGTCGATGATGGAAAGCGCCTTGCCGGTGTTGTTGAGCCAGAAGCCGGGCACGTCGTAGTTGTTGATCGGCTCCATCAGCAGGCGCAGGCCGGCCTTCCTGCACTCGGCCGCGGCGAAGCGCACGTTGTCGACGAAGGTGCGGCGCGTGCTCGCTTCGTCCACGCCCTGGCCCGGCTTGCCGGCCAGGCAGTTGAGCTGCGGCACGCCCAGGGTGGTGGCGTATTCGATCGCCTTGCCCACGCCGGCGCGGAACTCGGCCTGGCGTGCCGGGTTGCACGCGGTGCCGCGGTCGCCCGCGGCCCAGTCGCCGGCCGGGAGGTTGTGCAGCGCCATGGTCAGTCCGTTGGCGACGAGGCGTTCGCGGATCGTCGCGGCCGGCGCTTCGTAGGGGAACTGCACCTCCACGGCCTTGAAGCCGGCGGCGGCGGCGCGGTCGAAGCGCTCCAGGAACGGCGCCTCGGTGAACAGCATCGAGAGGTTGGCGGCAAAGCGGGGCATGGTGCTTGTGTCTCCGGGTTCAGTCCAGCATCGCCACCGCGGTGGGCACGTCGGCCTTGCCGCTGGCGAGTTCCTCGAATTCCACCACGTTGTCGATCTCGGTGCCCATGGCGATGTTGGTCACGGTCTCCAGCAGCACCTCGATGACCACCGGCACCTGGAACTCGGCCATCCAGGCTTCGGCCTGGCGCACGGCGGGCGCGAAGGCGTCGGGGCTGCCGACGCGGATCGCCTTGCAGCCCAGGCCTTCGACCACCTTCAGGTGGTCGACACCGTACTTGCGCGAGGGGTCGGTGGCCGGCGTGTTGATGTTGTCGAAGCCCAGCTGCACGCAGTAGTCCATGTTGAAGCCACGCTGGCTCTGGCGGATGAGGCCGAGGTAGCTGTTGTTCACCACCACGTGGATGTAGGGCAGCTTGAACTGCGCGCCGACCGCCAGCTCTTCGAGCATGAACTGGAAGTCGTAGTCGCCGGAAAGCGCCACGATGCGCCGCCTGGGGTCGGCCGCGCGCACGCCCAGCGCGGCCGGCACCGTCCAGCCCAGCGGCCCGGCCTGGCCGCAGTTGATCCATTGCCGCGGGCCGTAGACATGCAGGAACTGCGCCGCGGCGATCTGGCTCAGGCCGATGGTCGTGACGTAGGTGGTGCCCTGGTCATCGAAGGCGCGGTTCAGGCACTGGTACACGCGCTGCGGCTTCATCGGCACGGTGTCGAAGTTCGTCTTGCGCAGGTACTGCTTGTCGCCCTTGCGCGCACGGCACTCGTCGGCCCAGGCGCGGCGGTCGCGCAGGCGGCCGGCGGCCTTCATCTCGCGGGCCACCTCGACGAACAAGTGCAATGCGGCCTTGGCGTCGCTGACGATGCCGTAGTCCGGCGCGAACACGCGGCCGATCTGCGTGGGCTCGATGTCCACGTGGATGAACTTGCGGCCCTTGCAGTAGACCTCGGGGCTGCCGGTGTGGCGGTTGGCCCAGCGGTTGCCGATGCCCAGCACGAAGTCCGAAGCCAGCATCGTGGCGTTGCCGTAGCGGTGCGCCGTCTGCAGGCCCACCATGCCGGCCATC
>JAEUPD010000019.1 GCA_016788525.1 Rubrivivax sp. | reverse complement strand
GTCTTCGCTCTCGGGCACGTGGCGGTCGGGCCAGCGCTCGATCATGTTGGCCGCCAGCCAGTCGGGCGCCAGCACCAGGAAGCCGTCGCGCGCCAGCGCGCGGATGTGCTCGCGGTCCACGTCCTCGTAGCCGCGCTTGGCATGGATGTACAGCACCGGCGGCCAGGGGCCGGTGCCGGCGGGGCGCGCAACCTCCACCGGCACTTCCACCGTGCCGTGGCGCACGCTGGACTTGTGCAGCGTCTGGCCGGAGGCGGGGCTGCCCGAGGTCAGCGCGATGACGAAGGCCGCGGTGCACGCGCGGCACAGGGTGGGCAGCGGCCGACTGGCAATGTTCATGGGGCGTGGCTCCGGTCGCGGGCGTCGATGGGGTTTCGATGATGCCGCTGCCGGGATGCTACGGGCCCGCCGCAGGCAGCCGCGCGAGCTGCCGCTAGCATCGCCGCGACCATGCAGCCCACCGCCCCACCCACCGTGGCGACAGCGCCCGCGACCCCGGCCCTGCCCAGCCCACCGGCGGCACTGCCCACCAGCGCGGCGGCCGAGCGCAACAAGCAGCCGATCCTCGAGGTGCTGCAAGCGCTGCTGCCGCCCGAGGCGCGCGTGCTCGAAGTGGCCAGCGGCACCGGCCAGCACGCCGCGCATTTCGCGCACCTGCACCGGCGTTGGTGCTGGCAGCCCACCGACGGCGACGCCAAGGCGCTGCCCATCATCGCGCAGCGTTGCGCGCAACTGCCCAACGTGCACGCGCCGCTGCATCTGGACCTGCTGGCGCCCGGCCCGGCGGGCGCCACCGCGGCGCTGCCTGGCGCGGCATTCGATGCCGTCTTCGTCTCCAACCTGCTGCACATTTCGCCGTGGCCCACCTGCGCGGCCCTGATGGGCCTGGCGGCGGCCCGGCTGCGTGAAGCCGGCATGCTGGTCGTCTACGGCCCCTTCGAGGTGGAAGGCGAGCCGCTGGCCCCCAGCAACGGCGCGTTTGACGCCGACCTGCGCGCACGCGATGCGCGCTGGGGCCTGCGCAAGCTGGGCGAGGTGCAGGCCGAAGCCGCACGCGCAGGGCTGGTGTTCGAGCGGCGCGTGGCGATGCCGGCGAACAACCTGATGCTGGTGTGGCGCCGGCCGCGGGCTCTGGAAGCCACTGCGCCTGGCGCCTGCGAATCGGTTCGATCGTCGGCGGCATGCGGCGGCCCGCCTCCTGGACCTTGAAAATCCCGCACGAGATGCGGGATTTTCGAGGTGTCGTGTTCAGATGAAGGCGACCCTGGCCCGCACCCGTTCTGCGCGCCGAGGTGGCCCGCCTGCTGCTGCAGTCTCGCGGCGTGCTGCTGGTGGGCCCGCGCCAGATGGGCAAGACTGTGCGATGCGCCGACGCTGACACCCTCCATGCGCATCGCCATGAACGACCTCACGCTCGACGCGCTGTATGTCGTCTACCCGGGCAACCGAAGGTACCCGCTTGCCCAGAATGTCCAGGCCGTGCCGCTCGGCGACTTCGCCGCTGCACCTGGGTAGCCTCCGGGGCCGCAGCCGCGGGCGCCGGGGGGCAGGGAGACGTGGGGCAACAACCCAGAACATGGTCCAGACCAGCGCCACCAACTTCGGGCATCTGAAAGCACACGACGAACAGCTCGTGCGCTTGGGCATGCTCGCCGAGCGCTACTTCCCGGACGACCCCAACACCTGCTTGCTCAAGCTGCGCCAGCTCGCCGAGGCGCTGGCGCAGCTCGCCGCCTCCCAGGCGGGCCTGTTCACCGGCGCCGAGGAGAAGCAGGCCGACCTGCTGCGCCGCCTGCAGGACCGCGGCATCCTGCCGCGCGAGGTGAGCACGCTCTTCCACGAGGTGCGCCGCGCGGGCAACGACGCCAGCCACAAGGCGCTGGGCGATCACCGCGTCGCGCTGGGCGCGCTGCGCCTGACCTGGCAGCTGAGCCTGTGGTTCCACCGCACGTTCAAGGACCCGGGGTTCAAGTCCGGGCCGTTCGTGCCACCTGCCGCACCGGACATGGCGCCCGCCGGCCAGACGGCTGCGCTCCAGGCCGAACTCGAAGCGCTGCGCGCCGAGTTGGCCGGGCACCGCTCGGCGCACCAGGACGCCGCCCGGGCGCTGGAAACCACGCTGGCCAAGGCACAGAAGACGGAGGAAGAGAAGGCCTTCTGGGAAGGCATGGCCGCAGAGGCCGAGGCGGCCAAGCACGAACTCGCGCAGCGGCTGAAGACGCTCCAGGAAGTGGCCGCCAAGCAGCCGGCGCAGGCGGTCGACCAACTCGTGCAGGCCGCCACCTCGGCCGCCGCCGTGCTGCAGATGAGCGAGGCCGACACCCGCCGCCTCATCGACGCGCAGCTCGTCGCCGCCGGCTGGGAGGCCGACAGCGTGGTGCTCGACCACCGCAAGGGCGCCCGGCCGCAGAAAGGCCGCAACCTCGCCATCGCCGAGTGGCCCACCGAGAGCGGCCCGGCCGACTACGTGCTCTTCGCCGGCCTGAAGCCGCTGGCCGTGGTGGAGGCCAAGCGCCGGCACATCGACGTCTCGGCCGCGCTGCAGCAGGCCAAGCGCTACAGCCGCGATTTCAGTGCCGATGCGCACGTCGAGCTGCACGCCTCGAACTTCGGCCCCGGCGGCGCGCACCGCGTGCCCTTCGCCTTCTCCTCCAACGGCCGCCCCTTCCTGCGCCAGCTGGCCACCAAGAGCGGCGTGTGGTTCTGCGACCTGCGCCGGCCCGAGAACCTGGGCCAGCCGCTGGACGGCTGGTACACGCCAGAGGGCCTGGCCGGCCTTCTGGCGCAGGACGAAGCCGCCGCTCAGCAGAGGTTGAAGGACGAGCCGTTCAACTACGGCTTCCCACTGCGCCCCTATCAGAGAGACGCCATCCAGGCCGTGGAAGCCGCCATCGGCGAAGGCCGGCGCGAGCTGCTGCTGGCCATGGCCACCGGGACCGGCAAGACCAAGACCTGCATCGCGCTGATCTACCGGCTGCTCAAGGCGCGGCGCTTCCGCCGCATCCTCTTCCTCGTCGACCGCTCGGCCCTGGGCGAGCAGGCCGCCAACGCGTTCAAGGACACGCGGATGGAGAACCTGCAGACCTTTGCCAGCACCTTCGGCATCAAGGAGCTGGAAGACGCCGCGCCCGACAGCGACACCGCGGTGCACATCGCCACCGTGCAGGGCATGGTGCAGCGCGTGCTTCACCCCGCGGACGACGCGGCCACGCCCAGCGTCGACCAGTACGACTGCATCGTCGTGGACGAATGCCACCGCGGCTACCTGCTCGACCGCGAGCTTTCCGACACCGAGCTCGCCTTCCGCAGCCACGACGACTACATCAGCAGCTACCGCCGCGTGCTCGACTACTTCCACGCCGTGAAGGTGGGCCTCACCGCCACGCCGGCGCTGCACACCACGCAGATCTTCGGTGCACCGGTGTTCACCTACAGCTACCGCGAAGCCGTGATCGACGGCTGGCTCGTCGACTACGAGCCACCCATCCAGATCCGGACCGAGCTTTCGGCCGCCGGCATCACCTGGGCCATGGGTGAAGAGATCAAGGCCTACCACCCGCAGCGCAACCAGATCGAGCTGTTCAAGGCGCCCGACGAAATCAAGCTCGACGTGGAGGACTTCAACCGCAAGGTCATCACCGAGCCGTTCAACCGCACCGTGTGCGAGTACCTCGCCGGCGAGATCGACCCCGCCGGCCGGCGCAAGACGCTCGTCTTCTGCGCCAACGATGCGCACGCCGACCTCGTCGTGCACCTGCTCAAGCAGGCCTTCGCGGCGCGCTACGGCAGCGTGGAGGACGACGCCGTCATCAAGATCACCGGTGCGGCCGACAAGCCGCTCAACCTCATCCGCCGCTACAAGAACGAGCGGCTGCCCAGCGTGGCCGTCACCGTGGACCTGCTCACCACCGGCGTGGACGTGCCGGAGATCTGCAACCTCGTCTTCCTGCGCCGCGTGGGCAGCCGCATCCTCTTCGACCAGATGCTCGGCCGCGCCACGCGCCTGTGCCCGGGCATCGACGAGGGCGGCGACAAGGAGGCCTTCCGCGTCTACGACGCCGTGCGCATCTTCGAAGCGCTGCAGGCCATCACCGCGATGCAGCCGGTGGTGGCCAACCCGAACATCGCCTTCGCGCAGCTCGTGCGCGAGATGGAGCAGGGCGGCGCCGTGCCAGGTCAGACCAGCGACGAGATCCGCGAACTGGCGCGCGAGCAGTTCCTGGCCAAGCTGCATCGCAAGAAGCGGCACCTCGGCGAAGCGGGCGAGCGCGACTTCGAAGCGCTGGCCGGCATGCCGCCCGAGGCCTTCATCCGCCACCTGCGCAGCCTCACGCTGGCCGAGGTGGCGCAATGGTTCACGGCGCACCCGGGCCTGGGCGAAGTCCTCGACCGCACCGGCGGGGCCCGCGTGAGCCGGTGCTCATCTCCGAGCATGCCGATGCACTGAAGGAGGTCAGCCGAGGCTACGGCAACGCGAGCAAGCCCGAGGACTACCTGAACGCGTTCCAGGCCTTCATCCGCAGCCAGGGCAATGCGCTGCCGGCGCTCGTGACCGTGCTCACGCGCCCGCGCGAGCTGACGCGCAAGGACCTGCGCGAGCTGCTGCTGGCGCTGGACCGGGCCGGCTTCACCGAGGCGGCGCTTTCCACCGCCTGGCGCGAGGCCACCAATCACGACATCGCCGCGCGCATCGTGGGCCATGTGCGGCAGGCGGCGCTGGGCGACCCGCTGGTGCCCTACGCCGAGCGCGTGGACCGTGCGCTTGCCCACCTGCTGGCCCACCCGCCCACCGGCAAGCCGTGGACGAACCCGCAGCGCGAGTGGCTGCGCAAGATCGCCGCGCAGACCAAGGCCAACACCGTGGTCGACCGCGAAGCGCTGGACGACCCCGACCAGCTCTTCAAGCTGCAAGGCGGCGGCACCTCGCGGCTGGACAAGATCTTCGAAGGCCGGCTCCACCCCACGCTGGAGGCGTTCAACGATGCGATCTGGAACGTGGGCCAGCCGGCGGCCTGAGCAGGATCCGCACGTGCGGGCCGGTAGAGTCTGCGCCTCGGTCATCCGCACTCAGCTGGCGAGCCGAGGCATCACGGAGCTGGACGTGGCCCGGGCGAAGGCGTGGGCGCGCGCCTCGACGTCCGCAACCCGCAAGAACGACTGTCGCCCCACGGCCCCATGACCACCCAAGACATCGTCGGTAAGCTCTGGAACCTGTGCAACGTGCTCAAGGACGACGGGGTCACCTACCACCAGTACGTCACCGAGCTGACCTACCTGCTGTTCCTGAAGATGGCCGAGGAGACGGACCAGCAGGCGCAGCTGCCCGCCGGCCACCGCTGGGCCGACCTGAAGGCCAAGGCCGCGCCCGAGCGGCTGGAGTTCTACAAGACCACGCTCATCCACCTGGGCAGCCACGGCTCACGGCTGGTGCAGGAGATCTTCGCCAACGCCTCCAGCTTCATCAAGAAGCCGGCCACGCTCTCCACGCTCGTCACCGAGATTCACAAGCTCGACTGGTACAGCGCCCGGCAGGAGGGCCTGGGCGACCTCTACGAGGGCCTGCTGGAGAAGAACGCCAACGAGAAGAAGAGCGGCGCCGGCCAGTACTTCACCCCGCGCCCGCTCATCGACAGCATGGTGGCGGTGATGCGCCCCACGCTCGACGACGTGATTCAAGACCCGGCCGCCGGCACCGGCGGCTTTCTCATCGCCGCGCGCCACTACCTGAAGGCGCACCACGACCTCGACGCGCTGGATGCGAAGCAGCAGCGCAAGCTCCGCCGCGGCACCTTCTACGGCATGGAGCACGTGCAGGACACGCACCGCCTGGCGCTGATGAACCTGATGCTGCACCAGATCGACAGCGATCCCGAGGCGGGTGGCATCCGCTACGGCGACACGCTCGGCCCCGACGGCCAGGCGCTGGGCCGGCTGGGCGCGACGCTGATCCTCACCAACCCGCCCTTCGGCACCAAGAAGGGCGGCGGCCTGCCCACGCGCGACGACTTCACCTTCCCCACCAGCAACAAGCAGTTCTGCTTCTTGCAGCACATCTACCGCGCGCTGAAGCCCGGCGGCCGCGCCGCCGTGGTGCTGCCCGACAACGTGCTCTTCGAGAGCAACGTGGGCACCGACATCCGGCGCGACCTGATGGACAAGTGCAATCTGCACACCATATTGCGGCTGCCCACCGGCATCTTCTACGCGCAGGGCGTGAAGACCAACGTGCTGTTCTTCACCCGCGGTGAGAAGGACAAGGGCAACACGAAGGAAGTGTGGGTGTACGACCTGCGCGCGCAGATGCCCGCCTTCGGCAAGCGCACGACGCTGGGGCGCGAGCACTTCGCGGCGTTCGAGAAAGCCTTCGGCACCGACCCGCTGGGCGCACCGGCGAGCCTGAAGAAGCGCCAGGACGAGGGCGAGGCGGGGCGGTGGCGGCGGTTCACGAGGGAGGCGATTGCAGAGCGGGGGGATAACCTCGATATTGCGTGGTTGAAGGATGAGGGTGAGGATCATGTCGATGGCGATGCCGACCCAGTTGCACTAGCCCAGGAGGCAGCAAGCGAACTCGAGAGTGCGCTGGACGACCTGCGGGCAGTACTCCTGGAACTGGGCGAGGAGGAAGCTGAGGTGTCGGCGTGACGAAGGTGCCGGGTTGGATCGATGCGCGACTTGATGAGTTGGTGGAGGTTCTCGATTCGCGGCGCATTCCGGTCAATTCGGCTGAGCGCGATGCGCGGATCGCAGGCAAGCGAGCGGGCGAGCTCTATCCGTACTACGGAGCGACCGGCCGCGTCGGCTCGATCGACGACTTCCTGTTTGACGAGCCCCTCGTGCTGCTTGGCGAAGACGGGGTCCCCTTCCTTGATCCACTAAGGAACAAGGCCTACCTGATCGAGGGCAGGTCTTGGGTGAACAACCACGCTCATGTTCTACGTGCGATTGCCCAGATCGCGGATCATCGCTATGTCTCCTACTGCCTCAACGGGTACGACTACACAGGGGTCGTAACCGGCTCCACTCGCCTGAAGCTCACTCAGGCGGCCATGCGCGAGATGCGCCTCCCGTTGCCGCCGATGGCCGAGCAGAAGCGCATCGCCGACAAGCTCGACGCCCTGCTCGCCCGCGTGGACGCCTGCCGCGACCGCCTGGACCGCGTGCCCGCCATCCTCAAGCGCTTTCGGCAGTCGGTGCTGACTTCTGCGGCACGTGGTGATCTGACATCTGAATGGCGCGGCGCCCAGGCACCCAGCCTGAATGGCCGGGATCTAGTGTGCTTGCTCGAAGAGGCACATGAGTCGGCCGGGGGTCACAAGGCCGGCAACGCATCACCGCCCACCGAAGGGGCGCATGACCTTCACGAGCACGAGTTCCCTGATGGCTGGGGCATGACGACGCTTCGATCGGCGGTGCTCCCCGATAGACCGATTACCTACGGCATCCTGAAACCCGGGCCTGAACTGGCCGAGGGCGTGCCCTACGTTCGCGTCGCTGACTTTCCGAACGATCGCCTCAATCTCACGGGAGTCCGGAAGACCTCTGCCGCGATAGACGCCGAGTTCAAGCGATCGAGACTTCGCGCCGGCGACCTGCTCTTGTCAATCAGAGGCACAGTGGGGCGGCTGATCGTCATCCCTCCCGAACTCGAGAACGCCAACATCACGCAGGACTCGGCTCGCATTTCCGTGCAGCCCCTACTCAGCGCGTCCTTTGTGCCCTGGTTCCTGCGTTCGGAAATGGCCCAGTCGAGAATGCGGCGCGCGGTGAAGGGCGTTGCAGTGCGAGGGCTCAATATCGGTGACGTTCGCGCACTCCAACTTCCTATCCCCTCGCGCGCCGAGCAGGAGGAGATCGTCCGCCGCGTCGAGGCCCTTTTCGCCCTTGCCGACACTCTCGAAGCCCGCGTCGCCACGGCGCGCGCTCAGGTCGAGCGCCTCACCCCCGCGCTGCTGAGCAAGGCCTTCCGCGGCGAACTGGTGCCGCAGGACCCGAACGACGAGCCGGCCAGCGCGCTGCTCGCGCGCATCCGACAATCGGGCGCATCGGCCAGCGATTCCGCCCGCGAAGCCCCCGCCAGCAAGGCGAACAGGGGTGCGCGGGGGAAGCGCGCCGCCTGAGGGGCACCGTCATGCTCACCACTTTCGACTTGCAGGACTTCAAGAGCTACGGCGAGGCGCGCCTGCCGCTGGGCGCGCTCACCGTGCTCATCGGGGCCAATGCCTCTGGCAAGAGCAACGCCATCGAGGCGTTGCGCCTGCTGTCCTGGCTGGCGCAGGGGCAGAAGCTGGGTGCGATCAAGTTCGCCGTCAACGAAGCCGACAAGGTGGTACGCGGGCGGGTCGAGGACCTGTGCCGCCAAGGGCACGATGCCTTCAAGCTCGGCTGCACGGTGACCGGGACGAAGTGGTCGGAGCTCTTCATGCGCATCGTCTGCCGCGACGGTGAGCTGCACATCGCTGGGGAACGCGTGCGATCCGATCAGGAGAAGGTGCCGTTGTACGACTTGGACCAGCCGTCCAAGGGCGTGGGTACAGACGCAGGCGTGGCGTACAACAACTTCTCGACTGGCCCCAACAAGCCACACGTCACCGTGAGTGACCAAATGGCGGTGTTCAGTCAACTCGACAGCCCGGCGAGCTTCCAGGTCGCGCACAAGAAAGCGCGGGAGGAGATCCCCAAGGTCTCGCGCCTCTATCAGCAACTGCTGGCCAACATCCTGTTCCTCGACCCCGTGCCCGCGCGCATGCGCGACTACAGCTTCGAGAACGAGCGGCGGCTGAACGGCGACGGCGCCAACCTCTCTAGCGTGCTCTACGCGCTGTGGGGGCCGGACGAGAAGCAGGCCGAACCGCCCTTCGCACAGCAGCGCCAGGACATCCTGGCCTTCATTCAGAGCCTGCCCGAGCAGGCCATCGCGAGGCTCGACTTCCTCCGCGCCCCGCGTGGCGAGGTCATGGTGCGGCTCGTGGAGACCTTCGGTGGTACGCCCAAGGCCTACGACGCGCCGCTGCTCTCCGATGGCACGCTGCGCGTGCTCGCCATCGCGGCGGCCATGCTCTCGGCCGCCGAGGGCAGCCTCGTGGTGATCGAAGAGATCGACAACGGTGTGCACCCCAGCCGCGCACGGCACCTGCTGGAGCGCATCGAGGGCATCGCGAAGCGACGGCAACTGCGCGTGCTGTTGTCCACCCACAACCCGGCGCTCCTGGATGCCCTGCCGCCCTCTGCGTTGGAAGACGTAGTGTTCTGCTACCGCGACCCGCAGAGCGGTGCCAGCCGGCTGGTGCGCCTGGCCGACGTGCCGGACGTTCCCGAGCTGCTGGTGCAGGGGTCGCTCGGGCACCTCATGACCTCGGGCGCGCTGGAACGGTTCGTGAAGCACCACCCGGGCCCGGATGCGCGCAAGGCCAAGGCGAAGGCTTGGCTGCAAAGCCTTCAGCGCAAGGCGGACGGGGAGGGCAGCGAGGGCCTGAGAGTAGCCGAGCCGCGGCCGGACGACGGCGAGCTATGAGCGAGATCGTGCTCGTCGACACCTCGGTGCTCATGAACGTGTTGGACGTGCCCGGCTTCAATCAGCGCCGGGAGACGGTGATCGCGGAGTTCGAGCGGCTTGTCGAGTACGACGCCCACCTCTTCCTGCCCATGGCGGCGGTGTTCGAGGCCGGTAACCACATCGCGCAACTGGCTGACGGCCGTCTGCGGCGCCGTTCAGCGGAGGTCTTCGCGGTGCAGATCAGGAAGGCCCTGGTAGGCGACGCACCATGGCGGCCGATGAGCTTTCCGGATCAGGAGACGCTCGCGGCGTGGCTCGACCACTTCCCGGATGCCGCGATGCGGGGCCTCGGCATGGGCGATCTTTCGATCCGCAAGGACTGGGAAGCGCAGTGCGCGCGGTACCCCATGAGCCGCGTTCGGGTGTGGTCACTTGACGGCGATCTGGCCGGGCTCGACAGGGCGCCGGCCGGAACACGCTGAAGTCGGCAGACCCCGCCAGCAGCGCCGGAAACTGCTTGCCCAGGTCGCGGTCGGTGAAGAAGACGAGGCTCAAGGCCTGCCCGCCTCAAGCCGCGCGCGAGTACAGCACGGCTTGCTCGATCTCCTCGGGCGAGAGGTCATAGTCGGCGGCGAGGTCGGCCACTTTCTCGCCGGCATCGATGCGGTCGGCAATGGCCGCTGTGGAGACGCCGACGCGCTGGATGACCGGGCGGCCGAAGGCCACCTGCGGGTCGATGGCGATGGGGTGATCGCTGCCGCCGCGGGTGCCGTCGACGTAGGGGTACAGCCGGACGGGGAACTTCCACTCGTCCCACTCGACGCGCTTCAAGTGATCTTCGAACAGGCGGCGCATGGCCAGCTGGCCCGAAGCACTGAGGTTGATGAGTTCGAGGTAGCGGTCGAGGAAAACCTGGCCGGCGTGCGTGCGCAACTCCTGGCTGAGCAGCAGGCGGTCGATGTCGAGCTTCTTCTGCGCGTAGGCGATGGCCTTGCGCAGCTCGGGCAGCGCCACGCCGTGTTCGGTGCGCAGGGCGCGCAGCACATGCGCCTCGATGAGGTTGAAGAAAGAGAGCTGCAGCGGCTGGCCGCACGCGGGCTTGATGAGCGGGTGAAATGTGGCCTGCTCGCCGCCCTTGGGGTAGGCGCGCCCGACGAGCCAGGTGCGCAGCGTGGCCACTGGCAGGCGCAGGTAGCGCGCGGCCTCGGTGGCACCGTAGGCGGGTTGGTTGCGAAGGGCGCGGGGGTCGGGTTTCATGGTGGTGAGGCTCCGACAACGTATCGCGGGCCGCGATTGTCCCCGCGGCGGCGGCGGGCCTCAGCCCCGTGGCTTCACGCTGACCCAGTGGCCCGCTCCGTCGCCTTCGACCCGCAGGTCGGGATAGGCCTTGACCATGTCGAGCAGGCCCGAGTAGCCGAAGGCCTTGGTGGAGAACGCCGGGTCGGTGCGCTTGAGATATTGGCCGAGCGCGCCCAGGCCGACCCGGCCTTCCGATGTGTCGGCGGCCAGCAGCGTGACTGCCGCGGCCACGCTCTTGGGCCGCCCCTTGACCGGCTGCTTGCGCGCAGCGGCCTTGGTGGCTTCCGCCGCGGCTGCCGGGTCTGAAGGCTGCCACTCGAAGAACTGGTCGCTGGCATTGCGCAGCGCATCGGGCGACTTGGCCTCACCCACGATGTGCACCGTGGCGCCGCGCTCGCGCAGCTTGCGGCAAAGGTATGCGAAGTCGGAGTCGCTGGTGACGAGGCAGAAGGTGTCGGCGCGGGCGTCGAACAGCGCCTCCAGCGCGTCCAGCGCCAGCGCGATGTCGGAGGTGTTCTTGCCGCTGGCGTACTGGTACTGCAGGCAGGGGGTGAAGGCCAGGCGCACCAGCGCCTCCTGCCACTTGTTGGCCAGTGTGGCGTGGTTGCCGTAGCCGCGGCGCAGCACCACGCGGCCGAACTGCGCCACCACGCGCAGCGCGTGTTCGAGGATCTCGGGACTGGTGTTGTCACAGTCCACGAGCACGGCCACGCGGCCTTCGCGGGTGTTCTCGGGGGTGCTCATGTCCGTCTCCCAGGTGCAGGGGGGTCGCGTGCCGCGTTCTCGATCGGGCTTCGAATGTAGCGAAGTCAGCCAGGCCGGCCGGCGCCTCGAGGGGCCCGCCGGCTCGCGCCGGACCCGTGGCGCGCCCTCGTTGCGCCCGCTCAACGGCTCGGGCCCGCGGGCGCCCGACAGTTCCCTTGCGCGGCTGTGGTCCGATGCAGGCGGGCCGCGCGGGAAGGGGCAAGCCGATCATGAAGCGCACCGACTTCAGGCCGTCGATCCACGGCTGGCCTTTCGGAAACTCGTTCTCGTACGACCTCGCCTTCGACGATGCGTCGATGAAGATGGGCTTCTGCGGCGGCATGTGCTGGACGGCGCTGCGCCGCTTCTACGCGGGCAGCGTCATCGCGCTGGAGCCGGCCGCGACGCCCGTGCAGGGCGACCCGCTGTACGAGGAGATCCTGGGCGTGCAGGTGCTGTCGCTGCCGCCGGCGACGCTGGCGCAGATCTTCACCTGGCAGCAAAGCCCCGACCTCAGCCACCGCTGGAATCCCTATCACTCGCTGGGCCACAGGACCCAGCTGGCGTGGCCTGGCGTGCGCGAAAAGCTCGAAGCGGGGCATCCGGTGACGCTGACGCTGATCGCGTCGTCCAACGACTTCAACCCCTGGCACCTGAAGGACAACCACCGCGTGGTGGCCTATGGCTTCGAAGAGCGTGGCCTGCGAGACGGGGAGTGGGTGCACGGCACCCGCAAGGCCGGCATCCGCAAGGTCACGCTGTGCATCTACGACCCGAACTTCCCGGGTGACGATGAACTCACGCTGTCGTTCTTCACCGGCTGCGACGACAGCTGGATCGGCATGGCCCACAGCGGCGGAGACGAGTTCCACGCCTTCTTCCTCGACGACGAGGGGCGCGCCTTCGCCCATGCCGAGGCAGGCGCGGTCCGCATCGAGAGCTGCACGCGTGCGGCGTTCGTGTCGGCCGCCGCGGCCTCGTATGAGCTGAAGTTCACATGGTCGCACGCCGTCATCGCGTTCTTCACTTTGGAGGTGAACGGGCAGCGCTGGTCGGCCGCGACGCAGCCGAGGTTCGGCGACTGGCTGCCCAGGGCAAGGGACATCAAGCAGTGCGCCGCGCGCGCGGGTACGGCCACGCTCACGCTTCAGCTGCCGCGCGCGCGGTCGGTGGTCTCGGTGCGGCTGATGGACTCCGAGACGCTCGTCGCGAGTGTCGAGGTCGATGCGGCGCCGGCTTACGAGTGCTATCCGTACCTGCGCACCCCGCGCACGAGCGGCAGGCCGGGCGTGATCTTCGAGCGGCTGGTGGACTCGGACGTCTTCGTGGCGGAGCCGACCCCGACGGCCGAAGAGGTGACCCAGCTGGACACGTCGCCGTCGCGGTGGATCGAGTCGGTGCCCACCGGCGTTCGCGTCAGCGATCGCCGGGGCGAACGAGGTGACCTCACGAGGGGCGTCGTGACGGTGGTGGATCAGTACCGCCTGGGCAACGTGGTGGTGCCGGTGATGGCCTGCATGGTGGAAAGAAACCTCGTGCCGCCGGTACAGGCCAGGGGCACCGTCACGACCTACCGGCACGGCTTGCCCGTCAGCGTGGTGCAGATCCCGGCGCTGTTGCCTGTCGGCCAGGGGTTGTTCGAGGGTTTCCGGAGCAACCCGGCCGACTATGACGGCGACACCACGGTCGTCTATTGCTTCCGCGCCACGGACGCGTCGGGAGTGGCGGTGGAAGGGAAGGCGGTGTTCCACGGGCGGTCGGTCATCCACAGCGAGACCTCGCTCGTCATCGAGGTCTTCAGCGCCGCCGCGGTGGCCAAGTACGAGATGGCGGCGCAGCGCCTGGTGGAGCTGGGCCTGCTGGGGGTGGTCAATCAGGGCCCCGGCCTGCCCGGCAGGGGAGATCCTCCCTGGCCGCCGCACGAACCTGTGCCGCCCGCGCCGAACCCCCGCCCGCCGGTGAATCCGACGACGTTCCTGAAGAAGCTGCGCGCCAACCGTGTGCTCCAGACGGCCATCGCCGAGGCGTTCCGCAGCACATGGTCGAGCACGAGCACCTGGCACGCCGCATGGAAGGCCCAGGCAGAGCTGGTGCAGCGCCCGCCGGAGGCGACCGGCCCTGCCGCGCGGCCAGGGCCCGCCAGCGGTGCGACGCTGGCCCAGGCCCGACGGGCCAGCGACGCGTGGCAGCGCGAGATCGACGGCGTGGCCATACAGATCGTGGCGAGCCAGGTCATCGATGTGCTGTGCGAGCGGGCTGGTTTCCTGGACAAGCTCAGGGGGATGCAGGGCTGAAGGGCCGCGGGCCGCAGGGCGGCCGGCACCGCGCCTACGGCACCTCGGGTACCCCCACCTTCGCCGCCCGCTCCGCGAACAAGCAGAACCCGTTCGCCCACGCCATCTGCTGCGGCGTGCGGCAGTCGGGCTCGAAGAGCCGCGGGCTGGCCACCACGATGACGGTGCAGCGCGCGCGGCTGGTGGCCACGTTGAAGCGGTGCGGGTCGTAGAGGAAGGCCATGCCGCGCGGCGCGTCTTCGGGCGAGGAGCTGGTGCACGAGTAGATGACCACGGGCGCTTCCTGGCCCTGGAACTTGTCCACCGTGCCGACGGCGTGCACCTGCACTTCGCGCGCCAGCGCGCGGCGCAGCGCGCTGACCTGCGCGTTGTAGGGCGCGACGACGAGGATGTCCTGCGGCGTCAGCGCGCGGGTGTGGCCTTCGTGGCTGGTGAAGGTGGTGCCGGGCTGCAGCAGCGTGCGGGCGATGGCGACGACGGCGCGCACTTCCTCGTGCGCCACGGCCTGGTTGCCCTGGTGCGGCACTTCCACGAGGAAGAGGCCCGCGCCGGCGAACGGCATCGGCGGGCCGGCGGGCCGCGCGTCGGGGCCGCCCAGGCGCTGCCTTACGCGACCATCGGCCGCGCGCAGGCGGCCTTCGTAGTAGGTGTCGGAGGTGAAGGCGGCCAGGCTCGGGTGCAGCCGGTAGGTGTGCTCGAGGAACAGGCCTTGCTCGGGGCGCAGCGTGGCCTGGCCGGGCCCCAGCAGGTGCACCAGCGCGGCGACATCGGCGCCTTCTTCGTGCGCGCCGCGGGTGGGTTGTTCCAGCTGCTGCGGGTCGCCCAGCAGCAGCAGGTTGCGCGCCGCGCGGGCGGCGGCCAGCGCCACGGCCAGTGCCATCTGGCCGGCTTCGTCGATGACGAGGATGTCGAGGCAGCCCGCCGCATCGGCACTCGCCCACAGCCAGGCGGTGCCGCCGACGATGGTGCCGGGGGCGATGGCCTCGATCGCGTCACGCGGCTTGCCGACGTACTCGATGCCGTCGGGCTGCTCCGGGGCGTCGTCCTTGTGCACCAGGCGCAGCGGCTGCGGCGTGGGCGCGGCCTGCGCGGCGCGGCGCACGGCGCGCAGCAGGTTGTCGATGACCTTGTGGCTGACGGCGGTGATGCCCACGCGCTTGCCGGCCGCGGCCAGCGCGAGGATGGCCTGCGCGCCGGCGGTGGTCTTGCCGCTGCCGGGTGGGCCCTGCACGGGCAGCACGCCCCCGCGCAGGCCCAGGCTCATGCGCACGAGGGCCGCGGTGGCGCCTTCGCCCTCGCGGCGCAGCGGCCGGGCGGGGTGCGGCTCGGCCGCCGCGCCGGCGCCGTGGTCGCCGTTGCCAAGATGCGGCGGGCGCTTGCGCAGCAGTTCACTCGCCGCGGCGAAGGGGTTGTCGCCGCCGTTGGCGTCTGAAGCTTCGAAGCCTTGGTCCAGCACCTGCTGCGCGTAGGCGAGCAGCGAGTCCTCGAGCACCTTGCTGCCGACCACCGGGTCGCGGAAGACCGCTGTGGGCAGGGCCGCCATCGCCTTGGCGTTGAGGCTCAGCACCAGCGTGCGCGCATCGAGGTCGATCTCCTTGACGGTGGCGGCGATCGTCTCGGGCTCCTCACCTGGCGCGCCGAACACCGGCCACTTCACCACATGGTCGACGTCGATCGCCGTGTCCTGTGGTGGAAACCGGAACAGGCAGCGCGCATTGATTTCACGGCGCTGCCGCGGTACCTCCTGCACGAACTCCAGCCCACCGATCATCTCGCGCTCGTCGAGGTGTTCTTCCACCGGCAGGTCGCGCAGGCGGAAGTACTCCCACCACGCGTTCTTGCCCTCCTGCCGGAAGTAGCCGAGCAGGGCGGCCAGCAGCCAGCGGACAGCTTCGTCGGGTGTGCGCGCGTCGGGTTCTTCGGGCACGCCGTGGCGCAGTGCATCGCGCAGCGCGGTGATGCGCGCGTCGCGCTCGCCCACCGCCTCGCTGGGGGCCAGCTCGCCGGGCACCGGGCGGGGCAGGTCGGCGCCGGCCTGCAAGGCGGCATCTCGCCGGTGCTCCAGCCAGCCGCGCAGCGCTTCGGTGGACAGGCAGTCGTCGGCGTTGTAGCGCGCGACGGCGTCGCGCAGTTCGGGCGTCAGCGCCTCGGGCGTGCCGAGCTCCAGCGCCAGCTCCACGTCGCGTCGCGCCGCGGCGGCGGCGCGCAGGTCGAATGCGCGCGTGTAGCCGTGCAGCGCTTCCAGCTCCTTCAGGCCGTAGCGTTCCACGCCGATGCGGAAGGCCTCGCGCACCACGGCGTGCAGGTCCACGAAGCGCCGGCCCCGCAGCAGCCGATCCAGCTCTTCGCCGCGCGTGCCGTGCCGCGCCGCCAGGCGCTTGAGCGCCGCGGGCTCGTAGGCCCCGAAGTGGTAGATGTGGGCGCCGGTGTGCTGCTGCACGCACGCCAGCGCGAAATCGATGAAGGTCTCGAACGCGGCCTTCTCCTGCGCCCCGCGCAGGGCCCAAAGCTGGCGCAGCACGGTTGCGCCGGCATCGCTGCGCGTGCACCAGCCGGTGAGGTACTCCAGCCCGCCGTGGGCGACGAAGGGGTCGCCTTCGAAGTCGAGGAAGATGTCGCCAGCCGTGGGCTCGGGCAGGCGCGCCAGGCCGCGCGCCGGCCCGGGCTCGGGCGGCAGCGCTTCGACCGCCGGCACGGCCGCGCCGCGGCTGGCCACCTGCACGCGGGCCTGCTGGCCGAGGTGGTGGTAGCTCGCGGGGGCGCCGCGGTTGGGCCGCTGGGGCAGGCGGCCTTCGCACTGCGCGATGTCGGTGACGCGCGCCAGCCCCTGCTGCTGGAACTCGCGCACCTGGCCGCCGCGGATGCCGGCAATGAGCGAGGGGTGGTCGTCGCGGCGGCGCTGCGCGTCGCAGTGGCGCCAGCAGCGGCAGATGTCGCAATGCGCCACCGGGTGCGGGTAGGTGGCAGGCGCTGGCGTGGCGGCCAGCGCCTGCTGCAGCCGGGCGCGCACATGGCGGTGATAGGCGGCGTAGTCGGCGGTGCGGTGGGTCTCGGTGCGCTCGGGCGTGACGACGTGGAAACGCTCGGGCACGCAGCCTTGCATCGCGTGCAGCATCTCGGCGTAGGCGCCCAGCTGCAGGATGGTGCCGGCCTTGGTGGCAACGGACAGCTTCGTGTCGGCTGGCTCGTAGGCGTAGCCGGGCAGCGAAGAAGCGGTGGATGGCACGCGCCGCAGCACGTCGGCGATGCCGAAGAGCCCGCTGCCGGCCAGCGGTGCCTGGACGATGACGTCGAAGCCTTCTTGCATCGCGCGCAGCGTGGCGGCGGGGTCGCGGGCGGCTTGCTCGTCGGCCGGGTCGCGCAGGTCATGCACGTTCAGGCCTTCGGCGCGCAGCCGCTGGACGTAGGCGTCTTCGTGCTGGCGGCCGCGCAGGCGCAGCGCCTCCAGCCGCGGGTCGGGGGCGAACTCGATGGTGAGCGTGCCTTCACGCTGCTGGCGCTGAAGCTGCGTGAGGTGCGGGCACGCCAGGTGGTCGGCCAGTTGCGTGGGCGTCAGTGAGGCGGGCGGGGGCATGGCGGGGCCGGGCGGGGCGCAGGCGTCGATTCTGAGCGGCACCCGGGCGGTTGCGGCGGTGCGCGGCGTGCGGGCCCGGGCACCATCGCCTTCAGCGGCGCGACGCCGCAGATCGGCGAGACGCGGGCCCAGCTTCTAGACTGCGAGCCGGAAGGTTGCACCACCCGATGTGCGCAGCGCGCGCGGCCTCAATACCTCCATGCCAGCCCCCCAACACGACGCCCAGGTGGCCCGGCGGCTGCAGATCCACGGCCAGGTGCAAGGCGTGGGCTACCGCTGGAGCATGGCGCGCGAAGCCATGCGGCTGGGCGTGCAGGGCTGGGTGCGAAATCGACGCGAGGGTTTCGTCGAGGCGCTGGTGGCCGGTGGTGCTGACGCCGTGCAGCAGCTCGTCGCCTGGGCTCGGCGTGGGCCGCCGGCCGCGAGCGTGAGCGCCGTGGAGGTGCTGCCCATCACGCACCCGGTGGATGTGCCCGAGGCCTTCGAGCAGCGGCCGACGGTGTAGCGCGGCCGTGGACCGGCTTGTCACCGTGCGGCGCTCGGCGCGGCGCAGGGTTCGGCGGCGCAGCGGCCTCGGTGGCCTCAGTGGCTTCAGGTGGTTTCAGTGGTTTCAGTGGTTTCAGTGGTTTCAATCGGGCCGGAAGAACCGCCAAAGCCGGGCCAGCTGCGTGTCGCGCCAGCTGCGCGGCGCGGGTGCCGTGCGCTTGGGCCGCGGCGGGTGGTTGGCGGCGGCACGCAGTTCGTGTTCGGCGGTGGCCAGCAGCGGAAGCAGGTCGCTGATGGCCGGTGCCAGCAGGCCGGCGCCGCACTGCGGGCAGGCCGGCGCGCGCGTGGGGTCGAGCGTGGTGCCGCAGGCGTGGCAGGGCCAACGCAGTGCCACGCCGTCGGCAGGCGGCGTGGCGCCGCCGCCTGCGCCGCGCTGGCGCAAGGCATGGCCCAGGCGCGGCAGGTCCACCACCAGCAGCGGCGTGGCGCACCAGGCACAGGCGTCGGCGTCGCCTTCGGCCCGTGCGCCGCAGCTCAGGCAGTGCAGCGCGCGCCGCTGCGTGCGCAGCGCCTCGCGCTCGGGCGGCAGCAGCGTACGCACCAGGCCGCGCTCGGCCAGCAGGCCGGCGTCGGTGTGCAGGTGGCCGTGTCCGGCCGGGCACTCCTGCATCGGGAAGCGGCCCCAGCGGGTGAGGTTGCGCACCGTCTTCAGCGGCTCGCCGCACACCGGGCAGCCGGGGTTGGCCGGCCGCGGCGGCACCGACGATGACGAGGAGGGCCGGGTCTCGTCGCGGCTCATCTCGCGCAGCAATTCCACCCAGCCCAGGCCCGCCAGCTGCACCGACTCCAGCGTGTCGAACCACACCAGGCGGCAGGTGGCGCAGTGGTCCACCTGCACCTGGCGCCCGGTGTGTGCGCGCAGCTGCAGCGGCGCCATGGTGGCGCGGCAATGGGGGCAGGTGCGCGGGTCGTCAGTGGGCGCGGGCATGCGCCGATTGTGGAGGGCTGTGGCGCGGCATGGCCGTCGGCGAAGCGTGTGCGGGGCGGGGGCGCGGAACGACACGCGCCGCTGAGGGGCTCGGAAGGACGAGGAAGGACGCGGAAGGACGCGGAAGGACGCGGAACGGCAACCCCGCGGCCAGGCGCACAGCCCTTCGATCGCGCCAGCGTGAAAGGGCACGCGGCGGCGGCACCGCAGCGGCCTGTGGCGCGGCCCGCTGAACTATCCTCCAGGCGTGGAAGCCCTTGACCGCCTTCCCCAGCGGCCGGCGCCGGACGACTCCGTCTTCGTGATGATGGGGCCGCGGGCCGGCCGCGCGCTGCAGGCGATGCTGCACACGCTGCTGGTGCTGCTGCCGCTGCTGCTGGCGCTGATGATCTGGCAAGACGCGCTGCTCGCCGAGCGGGTGCTGGTGACGGCGCTGCTGGTGCTCGTTCTCGCGCTGAAGCTCATGTACCGGCGTGGCCGCGTGCATGCCGTGCTGGCCGGGCTGGTGCTCGGGCTGGTGCTGTTCGGCGGCGGCATCGGCTGGGTGTTCGGCTCGGTGCGCTCGGTGGGCACGCTGGCCTTCGTCGGGGCCATCGTCGTGGGTGGCATCTTCGTCGGCCGGCGCGCGCTGCTGGTCACGCTGGTGGCCAGCTCGGCAATCATCGGTGGGCTCGTCGTGGCGCAGAACGCTGGTTGGCTGCGCACGCCGCACAACGAGGTCGGCTTTTTGCACTGGGCGGTGTACACCGCCGTGCTGGCGGCGGTGGCGTTCAACATCTGGCTGGTGCGCGTGCTGATGCTGCAGGCGGTGAGCCGGGCACGCGACGGCGAGGCGTGGCTGGGCTCGGTGTGGCGTGCCACGCCGGCCGGGCTCATCACCACGCGCCTGAGCGACGGGCTCGTGCTGGACATCAACGCGGCCTACGAGGGCATGTTCGGCCTGCGGCGCGAGCAGGCGGTGGGGCGCACGGTGCTCGAGCTGGGCCTGTGGGCCGACCCGGCAGCGCGCGAGGCGTTCGTGCAGCGCATCCTGGACGACGGGCACGTGCGCGGCCTGCCGGCCCGGCTGCGCCGCCGCGACGGCACCGTGCTGGACACGTTGATGAGCGCCGAGCCGGTGGAGTACGCCGGCGAGCGGCGCCTGGTCACCGCGGTGGAAGACGTGACCGAGCGCCGGGCTGCCGAGCAGGCGCTGCGCGCCAGCGAGGCCCGGCTGGCGGCGCTGTTCCGCTCCAACCCGGCGGCGCTGGTGGTGCAGGAGTTGCCTTCGCGCCGGCTGGTGATGGTGAATGCCGCCGCCGAGCGCATGTTCGGCACCGCCTTCGCGGCGGCCGGGCAGGCCGAGGAACGCGACCGCTACTGGTCAAAGCCCTCCGAGCGGGCGCTGCTGTGGCAGGAGTTGGATCGCGGCGGGCGCATCGAGTCGCGCGCTGTGCAACTGCGCCGTGCCGACGGCGAGGTGTTCGATGCGCTGATCAGCGCCGAGCGCATGGCCGAGGGCGGTGCGCAGCAGGTGTTGATGTCGATCGTCGACATCAGCGAGTTGCAGCGCGTGCGCGCCGCGCAGCGCGCCAGCGACGAGCGCTTTGCCAAGGCCTTCCACTCCAGCCCGATCGGCATGACGATCACCCGGCTGTCCGACGGCCAGTATCTGGAGGCCAATGCCGCGGACACGACGCTGGGCTACTCGCGCGAGGAGCTGCTGGGCATGCGCACGACGGGTTCGGGCAGCTGGCCCGACCCGGCCGACCGCGCGCGCTTCGTCGAACAGCTGCGCGCCCAGGGGCGCCTGCTCGGCTACGAGGCGCGCATGCGCAACCGTTGGGGGGAGCTGGTCGATGCGCGCATCTACGCCGAGCTGATCGAGCTGCAAGGCGAGCCGTGCATCCTGGCCTTCACGCTCAACGTCACCGAGCAGAAGCGCGAACTGGAGCTGCTGGTGCAGGCGGCGCAGGGCGTTTCCAGCGCCACCGGCGAGGACTTCTTCCGCGAGCTGGCGCTGCACCTGGCGCGCGCCACCGGCAGCGAGCGGGCGATCATCGGCGAGGTGGTCGACGGCGGGCGCCGCGTGCGCTCCATCGCGCGCTGCGTCGATGGGGCTCCGGTGGCGCCGGTGGAGTACGCGCTGGCGGGCACCCCCTGCGAAGCGGTGCTGCAAGGCGGGCAGCTGATGACCTGGGAGCGCGAGGTCGCGCAGTGCTTCCCGACCGACGAACCGCTGGTGCAGCTGGGTGCCCAGGGCTACATTGGCGCGCCGCTGAAGGGTGTGGACGGCCGGCCCGCCGGCATCATGAACGTGCTGTCGCTGCGGCCCCTGGCGCGGCCGCAGCAGCAGGCGGCGGTGTTCCGCATCTTCGCTGCGCGGGCCGAGGCCGAACTGGCGCGGCTGCACCGGGAGCGCGAGATCGTCGCGCTGAACGAGTCGCTCGAGCAGCGGGTGGCCGAGCGCACCGCCGAGCTGCAGGCGGCCAACGCCGAGCTGGAGGCGTTCTCGTACTCGGCGTCGCATGACCTGCGCGCGCCGCTGCGCGCCATCGACGGGTTTGCGCAACTGCTGGAGGAACGCCACGCCGCGGCCTTGCAGGCCGATGGCCTGGGCTACCTGCGCCGCGTGCGCGCCGGCACGCGCCAGATGGGGCGCATCATTGACGACATGCTGGCGCTGGCGAGGGTCAGCCGGGCCGAGCTGAGGCCGGTGCGCGTGGACCTCGCGCTGGTGGCGCGCGGGGTGGCCGCCGATCTGCAGCGCACCCAGCCGGGGCGGGCGGTGACCTGGACCATCGACCAGGGGCTGGTGGCGCTGGTCGACCCGGGCCTGGCGCACATCGTGCTTTCGAACCTGCTGGGCAACGCCTGGAAGTACACCGGTCGGCGTGAAGGTGCGCACATCTCGTTCACCGGGGTCCCGCCCGCCCCCGGGGAGGTCCCCGGACTGCGGGAGTTCCGCGTCGCCGACAATGGTGCAGGGTTCGACATGACCTACGCCGAGCGACTGTTCCAGCCGTTCCGCCGCCTGCACGCCCAGCATGAGTTCGAGGGCACCGGCATCGGCCTGGCCACCGTGAAGCGCAGCATCGAGCGCCACGGCGGCAAGGTGCGTGGCGAGGGCCGCGTCGGGGAAGGCGCGGTGTTCAGCTTCACGCTGCCGGCCTGCGACTGACCAAACAGCGAAGGTTCCCGTGCGAGAAGAGCGCATCCTGCTGGTCGAGGACAACCCGGACGACGTCGACCTGACGCTGGACGCGTTGCAGCGCCACGGCATCGAGTCCACGGTGGATGTGGCCAGCGACGGCGTGCAGGCGCTGGGCTTGCTTGGCGCGGCCGCCGACGCGCAGCCGCCGGTGCTGCCCGCGCTCGTGATCCTGGACATCAACCTGCCGCGCATGAGCGGGCTGGAGGTGCTGGCGCGCATGCGCGCCGACCCGCGCCTGCGCTATCTGCCGGTGGTGCTGCTGACCACCTCGGTCGAGGAGCGTGATGTCGCCGAGGGCTACCGGCTGGGCGCCAACGCCTACGTGCGCAAGCCGGTGGCCTTCGACGAGTTCATCGAGGCGGCCGGGCGCATCGGCCGCTTCTGGCTGCGCGACAACGTTCGGGCGCCCGGCTGAACCAGACCGCGTGCCTGGCGCGCCGGGGGGTGCGCAGCGGGCCGCGCCCGCGCGCCCGGTGCCGCTAACGCATCCCGATCTTCGCGTCGCCGAAGAGCCCCGCTGCCCCGCGCGGGGCCGATCGCCAGTACTGCGCAGGCGCGCTCACCTGGGCGCCCAGCTTCATCGCGGCGGCCCACGGCCAGTGCGGGTTGAACAGCAGCGCGCGGGCCAGCGCCACGAAGTCGGCACGGCCCTCGGCCACGATGGCCTCGGCCTGCTCGGGTTCGGTGATGAGGCCCACGGCCACGGTGGGCAGGCCCGTCTCGCGCTTCAGCCGCTCGGCCAGGTGCACCTGGTAGCCCGGGCCCAGCGCGATCTTCTGCTGCGCCGAGATGCCGCCGCTGCTGACGTGCAGGAACGACACGCCGCGCTCTTGCAGGGCGTGGGCAAACGCGATGCTCTGCTCGAGGTCCCACGAAGGCGTGCCCAGGTGCTCCAGCCAGTCGGTGGCCGACAGCCGCACGCCCACCGGCAGGCTTGCGGGCACCGCGGCGCGCACCGCCTCGAACACCTCCAGCGGAAAGCGCATGCGATTGGCGAGGCTGCCGCCGTAGCGGTCGGTGCGGTGGTTGCTCACCGGCGAGAGGAACTGGTGCAGCAGGTAGCCGTGTGCCGAGTGCAGCTCGATGGCGGCGATGCCGATGCGGTGCGCGCGCCGCGCCGCGTCGGCAAAGGCCTAGCGGATGCGTTCGAGGCCGGCGTGGTCGAGTTCGGCCGGGGTCGCCTCGCCTTCGGCATGCGGCACTGCCGAGGGGGCCACCGGCACCCAGCCGCCCAGCGAGGGCGGCTCTGGCGGAATCAGCATGCCGCCGCGCCAGGGAACCTCGCTGGAACCCTTGCGACCGGCGTGCCCAAGCTGGATGCCGATCGGCATGCCGGAGTGCCGGCGCACCGCGGCCAGCACGCGACCGAGAGCCTCGGCCTGCCCGTCGTTCCACAGGCCCAGGCAACCCGGCGTGATGCGGCCCTCGCGCGTGACAGCGGTGGCCTCGAGGATGAACAGGCCCGCACCCGACAGCGCGAGCTGGCCGATGTGCATGAGGTGCCAGTCGGCGGCCAGGCCCTCCTCGCACGAGTACTGGCACATCGGCGCGATGACGATGCGGTTGGCCAGCGACAGCGGGCCGAGTCGGGCGGGCGAGAACAGGCGACTCGGGCCGGCGGAGGCCGGCGCCAGGGCGTGCGGTGGGGCAGGGGCAGGCATGGGTCGAAGTTGTACCGCGCGGCGCGCGACCGCGTCTTCGGTTTGTCTTTTGTAGACAATCTGCAATTGCCCCGGTAGCATCGGCGCCCGCCAGCAGGAGACGATTTCCCATGAACGCCCGCATTCCGGCCGCACCCGTGGTCGACGCCCCCCAGCGCGAGGCCATGCGCATCGCCGGCGAGAAGGTGCATGCCGCCAGTGCCGAGCGCGTGATCGAGGTCCGCTACCCCTACAGCGGCGAGGTGGTGGCCACCGTGCCCAAGGCCACCGTCGAGGACGTGCGGCGCGCGTTCAAGATCGCCCGCGAGTACAAGCCGACCCTCACGCGCTACGAGCGCTTCCGCATCCTGAACAAGGCCGGCGACCTGATCGCCGCGCGCAAGGACGCAATCGCGCGGCTCATCACGCTGGAGTCGGGCCTGTGCATCAAGGACACGCTGTACGAGGTGGGGCGGGCTTCCGACGTGCTGCTCTTCGCCGGCCAGCAGGCGCTGCTGGACGACGGCCAGAGCTTCAGCTGCGACCTCACGCACCACGGCAAGAGCCGCCGCGTGCACACGATGCGCGAGCCGATGATGGGCGTGATCAGCGCCATCACGCCGTTCAACCACCCGCTGAACCAGGTGATCCACAAGGTGGCGCCGTCGGTGGCGACGAACAACCGCATGGTCCTGAAACCCACCGAGAAGACGCCGCTGGCGGCCATCCTGCTGGCCGACGTGCTGTACGAAGCCGGGCTGCCGCCGCCGATGCTGAGCGTGATCACCGGCGACCCCCGCGAGATCGCCGACGAGATGCTCACCAACGAGCACGCCGACATCGTCACCTTCACCGGCGGCGTGGCGATCGGCAAGTACATCGCCGCCAAGGCGGTCTACAAGCGGCAGATCCTGGAGCTCGGTGGCAACGACCCGATCGTCGTGATGGACGACGCCGACGTGGCCAAGGCCGCCGACCTGGCCGCCAACGGCAGCTACAAGAACAGCGGCCAGCGCTGCACGGCGGTCAAGCGCATCTTCGTGCACGAGAAGGTGGCGGCGGACTTCACCGAGGTGCTGCGCGCAAAGACGGCCGCCTGGAGCTACGGCGACCCGCTGGACCCGAAGGTGGACATGGGCACCGTCATCGACGAGCCGGCGGCCAGGCTCTTCGAGCGCCGCGTCAACGACGCGGTGGCCGCCGGCGCGCGCCTGCTGCACGGCAACCGGCGCGAGGGGGCGCTGTATTCGCCCACGCTTGTCGACCGGATCCAGGGCGAGATGGAGGTCGTCAAGCAGGAGACCTTCGGCCCGGTATCGCCGGTGATGACGTTCAGGAACCTCGACGACGCCATCGCCCAGGTCAACAGCACCGCGTTCGGGCTCTCCAGCGGCATCTGCACCAACCGGCTGGACGACATCATGCGCTTCGTGAAGGAAGCCCACGTCGGTTCGGTGAACGTGTGGGAGGTGCCCGGCTACCGGCTGGAGGTGACGCCGTTCGGCGGCATCAAGGACTCGGGCCTGGGCATCAAGGAAGGCGTGCAGGAATGCTGCAAGGCCTTCACGAACCAGAAGACGTACTCGCTTCCGTGGTGAGCTGGCGGCGCGCCGGGCTGCCCGCCGGCACACCCACCTGCGCGGAGCTCCCTGCATGACCCAGATCCTGTTCACGAACGCCCAGCTGCTGGACCCGCACGCCGAGGAACTGCAAGACGGCGTTTCGGTGCTGGTGGAGGCCGAGCAGATCCGCGAGGTGTCCGGCCGGCCCATCAAGGCGCCCTCGGCTCGCGTGGTGGACTGCCAGGGCCGCACGCTGATGCCCGGCCTGATCGACTCGCACGTGCACGTCATGCTGTCGGAGGTGAACTTGCGCCTGCTGGAGGCCGTGCCGCTGACGATGATGACGGCGCGCGCTGCCGCGCTGATGAAGGCGATGCTCGACCGCGGCTTCACCACCGTGCGCGACACCGGCGGCGCCGACTGGGGCCTGCGCGACAGCGTCGCCCAGGGGCTGCTGCCCGGGCCGCGGCTGTTCATCGCGGGCCGCGCGCTCGGGCCCACCGGTGGCCACTCCGACGCCCGCCGGCGCACCGACAGCGACGCCGGCGGCGGCTGGCGGAGCCTGTGCCACTGCTGCAACGCGCTGCGCTTCTGCCTCGGCGTGGCCGACGGCGCCGATGCGCTGCGCGGTGCGGTGCGCGAGCAGCTGCGCCAGGGCGTGGACCAGGTCAAGATCATGGTCTCGGGCGGGGTGGCCAGCCCCTACGACCCGCTGGACAGCCTGCAGTTCTCGATTGCCGAGATCGCCGCTGCGGTGGAAGAGGCGCATGCCTTCGGCCGCTACGTGCAGGCGCATGCCTACACGCCCGAGGCGATCACGCGTGCCGTGAGCCAGGGCGTGCGGACCATCGAGCACGGCAACCTGATCGACGAGCCTGCGGCGCGGCTGATGAAGGACAAGGGCGCGTTTCTCGTCGCCAACCTGGTCACCTACTACGCCATGCGCGAGCGGGCGCGCGAGTTCGGCATGTCGGCCGAGAGCCTGGCCAAGAACGAGCTGGTGATCGAGGGCGGACTGCGCTCGCTCGAGATCTGCAAGCGCGCCGGCGTGCCGGTGGCCTACGGCACGGACCTGCTGGGCCAGCTGCAAGGCGAGCAGGGGCGCGAGTTCCTGCTGCGCCGCGAGGTGCTCTCGCCGATCGAGATCATCCGCCAGGCCACCCTGGTGGGCGCCGAGGTGGTGCGCATGGGCGGCAGGCTCGGTGTCGTCGCGCCGGGCGCGATTGCCGACCTGCTGGTCGTCGACGGCAACCCGCTGAGCAGGCTCGAGCTGCTGGCCGGGCAGGGCGAGCATCTGTCGGTGATCATGCAGGCCGGGCGGTTCCACAAGAACACGCTGGCCGCCTGATGGCCGCATCGACCGCCCCCGACGAACGGGGCCGTCGCTTTGTAGACAATCTGCAAGGCGATGTGGCTGAGACGCGGGCCGCCGGGGTGGCCCGGCAACCTTTGTCACCAATGATCCCGCCGCACGCCGGCCAGGCCGCCCCTTTCCGCACCGGGTGGCCACTACGATGGCGGCCCTCCCCGTGATCCACCTGCTCAACCTTCTCGCCGCCATCGCCCTGCTGGTTTGGGGTACCTCCATCGTCCGCACAGGGATGATGCGGCTGCTGGGCGAGAACCTGCGCCTGGTGCTGGCGCGCTCGTTCAGCAACCGCGGCAACTCGGTGCTCGCGGGCATCGGCGTCACCGGGCTCGTGCAGTCGAGCATGGCCACCTGCCTGATGCTGGCCTCGTTTGCCGGGCAGGGGCTGGTCACCACCTCGGCGGCGCTGGCGGTGATGCTGGGCGCCGACGTCGGCACCGCGCTGATGGCCGCGGTGTACTCGTTCGACCTCTCGTGGGTCTCGCCGCTGCTCATCTTCGTGGGCGTGGTGATGTTCGTCTCGCGGCAGAACAGCGAGATCGGGCGCGCGGGGCGGGTGCTGATAGGTCTCGGGCTCATCACGCTGGCGCTGCAGCTGATCGTCGCCAGCACCCGGCCGATGATCGAGACGCCGGCGGTGCGCGCGCTGATCGTCTCGCTGCCCAACGAGGTGCTGCTGGACATCCTGGTGGGCGCGGTGCTCACGGTGCTGGCGTACTCGAGCCTGGCCATCGTGCTGCTGACGGCGACGCTGGCCACCTCGGGGCTGGTGCCGGTGCAGGTGGCCTTCGGGCTGATCGTCGGTGCCAACATCGGCAGTGCGCTCCTGGCCTTCTTCGCCACCAGCGGGGCCACGCCGGCGGCGCGGCGCGTGCCGTTCGGCAACCTGCTGTTCAAGTTCATCGGCGCGGCGCTGACGATTCCGCTGCTGCCCTACGTCGTGGGCGCGCTGCCGCATGTGCGCGAGTTCGTGCCCGAGCTGCACCAGCAGGTGGTGGGCTTCCACCTGCTGTTCAACGTCGTGCTGGCGCTGACCTGCGTGGGCTTCACCGGCGCGGTGGCCAAGCTCACCGAACGCGGCCTGCCCGACCCGCGCGAGGGCACGCACAAGCGCCGCAGCCACCTCGACGCCGCGGTGCTGGGCACGCCGTCGCTGGCCATCAGCTGCGCGGCGCGCGAGGCCATGCACCAGGCCGACGTGGTGGAGACGATGCTGCGCGGCCTCCTGGACGTGATCCGCAGCAACGACCTGGAGCTGGCCGAGCGGCTGCGCCGCATGGACGACCAGGTCGACGAGCTGTACTCGGCGATCAAGTTCTACCTGACGCAGATCTCGAAGGAGGCGCTCAGCGAGCGCGAAGGCCGGCGCTGGACCGACATCGTCAGCTTCACGATCAACATGGAGCAGGTGGCCGACATCATCGAGCGCGTGCTGCAGGACGTGGAAGACAAGAAGATCCGCAAGAACCGCAGCTTCAGCGAGGCCGGCATGGCCGAGATCTGCCACCTGCACGAGCGCCTGGTGGCCAACCTGCGGCTGGCGATGAGCGTGTTCCTCGACGGCCACGTGCGCGATGCGAGAAAGCTGCTGGAGGAGAAGGCGCGCTTCCGCGACCTGGAACACGAGTACGCCGCCAACCACATCGCGCGGCTGCAGGACAACACCGCACAGAGCATCGAGACGAGTTCGCTGCACCTGGACCTCATCAGCGAGCTCAAGCGGATCAATTCGCACCTGTGCGGCGTGGCCTACCCGATCCTCGAATCGGCCGGCGTGCTGGCCCGCACGCGGATGCGCAGCTAGCAACTGGGCGACCTGGACGAGTTGAAGACATGAGCCGGGCAGGCCCAGGCGCGGAGCCGCGGCGGTGACCTGGACCATCGTGCTGGCCGTGCTGGCCGGCGCGGTGCTGCACGCGGCCTGGAACGCGCTGGTCAAGAGCAGCGGCGACAAGCCGCTGGACACGGCGCTGGTGCACCTGATGGGCGCGGTGGTGGCGCTGCCGTTCGCGATGTGGGCGGGGCTGCCGACCGCCGCAGCCGCGCCGTTCATGGCCGCCTCGCTGGTCATCCACATCGGCTACTACATCGCGCTGGCCGGCGCCTACCAGCACGGCGAGATGGGCATGACCTACCCCATCATGCGCGGCACCGCGCCGCTGCTGGTGGCACTGGGCAGCGGGGCGGTGCTGGGCGAGGTGCCCGGCGCGGCGGCGTGGACCGGCATCCTCGGCATCACGCTGGGCGTGGCCCTGGTGGGGCTGGCGCACCCGGGCGAGGCGTTGCACCACCGCAGGGCGCTGGCGTTCGCACTCGGCAATGCCTGCTGCATCGCGTGCTACACCTTCACCGACGGCCTGGGCGTGCGCGCCGAGACGCGCGCCGGCGGCAGCGTGTGGGCCTATGTGCTGTGGCTGTTCGTGCTGGACGGCTTCGCCTATCCCGCGGGCGTGTGGTGGCGCCGCAGCGTCGAGGGCCGCCGTGCTGTGGTCGCTTACGCGCGCAGGCGCTGGCTGCTGGCGGCACTGGGCGGCGCCGCGTCGATCGGCAGCTACTCGATCGCGCTGTGGGCGATGACGAAGGCGCCGGTGGCCAGCGTGGCGGCGCTGCGCGAGACTTCGGTGCTGTTCGCAGTAGGGCTGTCGACGTGGCTGCTGAAGGAACGCTTCGGCGCACAGCGTGCGCTGGGGGCCTGCGTCATCGTCGCCGGGGTGGTGGCGCTGAGGCTGGGATGAACTTCGCGCTGGCGCTGGCCGCTGTTGCCGCGGCTGCCGTGGCCTGCGCCGCTTCCGCTCCCCCCTTGCAACGAGATGCACCGCTGGTGGCTCGCCTGCGGCGGGGAACCGGGCAGTAGACTGGGCCGGCACGCCGCACGCCGCAACCGCCATGCACCCCCGCCGACCCTTCCCACTGCCGATCGTCGCCGCCGCGACCGCCTTGTTCCTTGCAGCCGCCTCTGCGGCATTTGCCCAGAAGGCCGCACCCTACGACGGCTACCTTTGCTGCTCGATGCTCAGCGACGGCAGCTGGATCAGCGACCAGAACTACGACGACGGCTACAAGAAGACCGTGCCGGCCGGCACGCCGGTGAAGTTCACCGGGTTCGGACGCTGGCGGTTGTTGGTGGAGATCGAAGGCAAGAAGCTGGGCATCGGCAACGACTACAGCCGCACCATCGACATGGACACCTTCGCCGCGCGCTACGTGCTCAAGGACGACCCGGCCGCGCGTTTGCGGGCGATGGCGCCCAAGGTGCGCGACGCCGTCCTCAAGCGCAAGGTGATGCGCGGCATGACGCGCGAGCAGGTCGTCATGGCGCTGGGCTACCCCACCGCGAGCTACACGCCCGACCTGAGCAAGCCGTTGTGGAACTATCAGTTCCGCAGCGGCGAGTTCCAGGTGTTCTTCACCGATGACGGCAGGGTCGACCTGCTGTTCGGCGTGCCGGAGTCACGCGCCAAGGTCTGGCTCGAGTAGCCAGGCGGCGGCTGGCCACCCGCACCGGCCGCAACGGCCGCCGGCGGGCGGGGTGGCCACGGAGCACCACCCATTCGTCCGTGGTGCCGCCTCAGCGGCACTCCTTGCGCAGGAAGGCGGCTTCGTCGAGCGTGAGCGTGCCCTGGTTGCCCTTCTTCAGAAGTTCCGCGCAGCGCGGGTTTGCCGCGGTGGCGGCTGGCGCGCGCGGTGGCGCCTCGGCCGGCCGGTTCGCTGGTTGCGCCGGCGGCGGCGCGGTGGGGGCCGTGCTGGGCGCCGGGGCCGGGCTCGGGGCAGGCGCCGCAGGCGAGCCACCGGGCACCGGATAGGCCGCCGTGCCCGGGCCCGTGGGCGCCGCCGGCCGCGTCTCGGCAGGAGCCGGCGCAGGTCGGGGCGGCGGCGGCGCCGGGCGGGCTGCTGGCCTGGGCGCCGGGCGCGCTTCGCTGCGCGGCGCAGGCGCTGCCGGAGCCGTTGCGGCCGGGGTCGGCGTGGTCGTTCGCGGGGGGGTGGGCACGGCCCGTGGCGGCGGTGGAGATGCGGCGCCGCCAGGGGGCTGCGGTTGCACCGTAGTCCCCCCGGGCATAGCCGTGGGTGCTGCCGTACGCGCCGGGGCCTGCGGCGCCTCGGGCGGGCGAGGTGCGCCGGCGGAACCTGTGCCGGGCCCGCTGACCTCGCCGCGCCGGGCCATGTACCCGCCACCGGCGGCGAGCACCGCCACCGCCGCGATGCCGGCGAACATCAAGCCGCGGCGGCCTGCCTGGGCTGGCGATGCCGGTTCTGCCGCCACCGGCTCGGACGCGGCCCGAGGCGCGGGCCTCGGCTGTGCCGGCACCGGTGCGACCGGCGGGGTGGGTGCGGGTGACGCGACGTGAGCGGGCCCCGCCGGCTCCGCCGGCACCGTGGGTGCATAGGCACCCGGGGCGCCCGCTGGCGCGGTCATCGGCATCGTCGGCGCATAGCCGGGGCCCCCGGGGGCGCCCCGGGTGGGCGAGGTGCGCAGCAACGTCTGGTCCAGCGCGTAGGCCGCGGGCACCGCCGGGGGCTCGCCGACGGGCGGCGGGGCCGGCGGGGCGGCGCTGGAAAGCGGCCGCGGCTGGGCCCGACCGTCGAGCAGGTCCTGAAACTCCGCCACGCTTTGCGGCCGGTCGCCAGGCCGCACGGCCAGCGCCGCGTCGACGGCCGCCAGGAACGTGTTGCTGTACTGGCCCGCGGCCACGCGCGCGAGCCGCGGCAGCGGGTCGCCCATCACGCGTTCCACGGAGGTGATCGGCGAATGCCCCGTGATGCAGTAGTAGATGACGCTGGCCAGCGCGTACAGGTCGGTCCAGGCGCCCTGCGTCATGGTCGCCACGTCGCCGTACTGCTCGATGGGGGCGTAGCCGGGCTTGAGGATCACGGTCAGCGCCTGCGTCATGTCGCTGATGACCCGGCGTGCCGCGCCGAAGTCCAGCAGCAGCGGGCCGTTGTTCGTGAGCAGGATGTTGTCTGGCGCGATGTCGCGGTGGAAGCAGTTCTCGGCGTGCATCGTCGCCAGGGCGTCCATCAGCGGCTGCAGCCATTGCCGCAGCATGCCCTCGTCGGGCCGGCGGCCGGCGGCGGCCAGCGTGGCCACGTGGGACTTCAGCGTCGGCCCCTGGTAGTACGGCATCACCATGTAGGCGGTGCGGTTGGCCTGCCAGAACTGGTGCACCTTGACCAGCGACGGGTGGTCGAAATGCGCCAGCAGCCGCGCCTCGTTGACGAAGCTGCGCAGGCCCGCATTGAAGGTGTCGAGGAACCGCGGCGACTTCACCGAGATGTCGGCCGAACCCGGGTTGCGCGAGGCCAGCGAACTTGGCATGTACTCCTTGAGCGCCACCTGCCGCTGCAGCGTGGTGTCGAAGGCGAGGTAGACGATGCCGAAGCCACCTTCACCAATGAGCCCGGTGATCTGCAGCCCACCGACCACGGTGCCGATGGGCAGGGTGTGGTTCATGAAGGTGGCATCGCCGCCGGGCGGAGCGATCACGGTAGGCGCGGGGGCGGGGGCTGGGGGGGACGTGCTCACGGTCGGCGGGCCGGGTCGGCGAAGGGCGAGGGTGGACGAGGCTGGCGCCGGGCGCGGGCCAAGACCCGATCATCGCCTCAAATGCCGGCGTCGCGCAGGCACGGCGCCGGGCGATCGGGGTGCCGCGAGGGCGTGCGGCTCCTTCGGCAGGTGGACGGGGAAGGCGCCGATGCCGCCTTGCCCAGCGAGCCCGGCATTGCTCCAGGCCGATGGAAGCGATGTTCTTGTCGCTGCAGGCGCCGGCCAGCAGGTGCCCGAAGATCCCCGCAGGGTGCCCGGCCTCCCTGTTCCAGCGGGAGGGAGTGCTGCGCAGCAGCATGCCTGGTTCGGCATGGAGGGTTCAGCAAAGCGCATTGGCAATGCATGGGTCGGCCCGGTACCGTGCCGCATGGCCCTGGGCTTCGCCATCGTCGACGCGCACCAGCACTTCTGGGACCCGACGCGCAACTACCACCCGTGGCTGTGCGACGAGCCGCCGATTCCATTCCGCTACGGCGACTACCGCTCCTTGCGCCGACCCTACCTGCCGCCGGACTACCGCGCCGACGCGAAGCCGTTCGAGGTGTCGCACAGCGTCTACATCGAGACCGAGTGGAACCCGGCCGACTTCGATGGCGAGATGGCCTACGTCGACACGCTGCGCCGCGAGCACGGGCTGCCCAGCGTGGCCATCGCCTGCGCGTGGCTCGACCGGCCCGAGGCGCCCGCGCTGCTCGAGCGCCACGCGGCGCGCCCCTTCGTGCGCGGCGTGCGTCACAAGCCGCAGGCGCACCGCGAACCCGGCCACCCCGAGCCGGGCGGCACCACCAGCGCCGCGTGGCGCGCCGGCTTTGCGCGGCTGGCGCCACTGGGCCTGCACTTCGAGCTGCAGACACCCTGGTGGCACTTGCACGAGGCGGCGCGCCTTGCCGCCGATTTCGAGGCCACGCCGATCGTGCTGAACCACACCGGGCTGCCGGCCGACCGCAGCACTGAGGGACTCGCGGCATGGCGGCGCGCCATGGCCACGCTGGCGGCGTGCCCGAACGTGAGCGTGAAGATCTCGGGCATCGGCGTGCCGGGCCGTCCATGGACGGCGGCGGCCAACCGCGGGGTCGTGCTCACCACCATCGAGCTCTTCGGGCCCGGGCGCTGCATGTTCGCGAGCAACTTCCCGGTCGATGGCCTGTGTGGCACGTTCGCCGAGATCCTCGCCGGCTTCGACGAAGTCACGCGCGGCTTCAGCGACGCCGAGCGCCTTGCGATGTTCCGAGGCAATGCGCTGCGCGTCTATCGCATCGACGAACATGGCGCACCGAGCTGATCCGATGGACCGGCCGGCCATCGCCTACATCGGCATCGGCCTCATGGGCTGGCCGATGGTCAGGCGCCTGCGGGGCCTTGGCTACCCGATCGCGGTGTTCGACATCGCGCCGGCGCAGCTCGAACTCGCCCGCGGCGCCGGCGCGCGGGTGGCGACCAGTGCTGCCGATGCCGTGGGCGGCGCCGACCTGGTGGTGCTGAACCTGCCCACGCCCCACGCCGTGGAGCAAGCCATGTTCGGCGAGGGCGGTGCGGCCCGTGCGATGCGCCCGCCGCAACGGCTGGTCGACTTCTCCACCGTCGCCGTCGAGCAGGGCCGCGCCTACGCGAGCCGGCTGCGTGAACAGACGGGCTGCGCGTGGGTGGATGCGCCGGTCTCGGGCGGTCCGCCGGCCAGCGGCGCCGGCACGCTTACCGTGATGGCCGGCGGCGACGCCGCCGACATCGAGCGCCTGTTGCCATTCATGGCCGACGTGGCGGCGCGTTTCACGCACATGGGCCCGGTGGGCGCGGGGCTGGTGGCGAAGATGATCAACCAGCTCATCGTCGGCTGCGTGCACGTGGTGATGGCCGAGGCGGCGTCGATGGCCGAGGCCGCCGGCGTCGATGCCGCCCGCCTGCCCGAATGCCTGGCCGGCGGCCACGCCGACGGCTCGCTGCTGCAGCGCCTGGTCCCGCGCATGGTGGCGCGCGACTTCGCGCCGCAGGGCTACGCCCGCCAGCTGCGCAAGGACCTGGAGATGGTCCACGCGTACGCCGCCGAGCTGGGCACGCCCGCACCGATGCTGCAGCAGGCGCTGGCGCTGTACCGCCGGCTCGTCGAGGCCGGCCGCTCCGAACTGGACACCTCCGCGGTGTTCACCCTCTACGAAGAACGCAGCATCTGAGGCCAAGAGGCCAAGACCCCGATGTCGGCGCACGCCGCGCCTTCGAGCAACACCCGCATCACCCAGAGGAGACACGCATGACGACCCCGATCACTTCCGCCAGGGCCGCCCGCCCGACCCGCCGCTCGTTCGGCCTTGTCGCCGCCGCCGCCGCCCTGGCGCTTGGCATGGCGGGCGGCGCTGCCCAGGCGCAGGTCAAGCTGCGCTACGCGCATGTGGGTGTGGCCAACGCACCGCAGACGCTCTATGCCGACGAGGTGGCCAAGCTGGTGAAGGAACGCACCGCCGGCCGCGTGGAGATCCAGGTGTTCGCCAACTCGCAGCTCGGTGGCGTGGGCGAGATGGTCGACGGCATCAAGAGCGGCGCCATCGCGATGGGCCACCACGACTTCGCCTCGCTGGGCAAGATCCTGCCCACCACGGCGGTGTTCAACACGCCGTTCGCCTACCGCGACGCCGACCATGCGCTGCGCGCCACCGACCCGCGCACCAGCGCCGCACTGCAGGAAGTGAACAAGCAGCTGGTCGCCGCCGGCGGCATGCGCATCGTCGGCAACCTGTTCCAGGGCACGCGCCACCTCACCTCCAAGGAGAAGGTGCTCAGTCCCAAGGACATGGCCGGCAAGAAGTACCGCGGCGTGCCGGTGAAGCTGTGGTCCACCATGCTCACCGGCATGGGCGCGGTGGCCACGCCGGTGGAAGTGAGCGAGCTGGCCACGGCGCTGGCCACGGGCCTCGTCGTCGGGCAGGAGAACCCGCTGCCCAACATCTTCAACCTCAAGCTCTACGAGGTGCAGAAGTACGTGATGCTCACCGGCCACATGCAAAGCGTGCTGTCGGTGTTCGTCAACGAGCGCATCTGGCAGGGCATCCCGGCCGGCGACCGCAAGATCATCGAAGACACGATGGCCGAGGTCAGCGCCAAGACGCTGGCCTGGGACCGCGAGACCTTCGCCAGGTACCGCAAGGACCTCGAGGGCCGGGGCATGACCTTCGTCGACGTGAAGGACGGCCTGGACATCCCGGCCTTCCAGAAGGCCGTGCTGGCGCAGGTGGACAAGGACTTTCCCGACTGGAAGCCGCTGATCGCGCAGATCCAGGCCGTGAAGTAGCGCCGCGCGGCCGATGACCCCGCCCCTTCGCGCCCTGCGCGCAGTGTTGCGCTGGGTGTGCTTCGCGCTGCTGGCGCTGCTGATCGCCACGCCGCTGGCGCAGATCGTCATGCGCTCGGTGTTCAACGTGCCGATGAGTGGTGCCGAGGAGCTGACGCGCTACTTCCTGATCTGCGCGGTCTTCGTGGCGGCACCGCTGGTCACCTTCGGCGGCGGGCAGATCGCGATGGAGGAGGTGCAGGCGCGCATCCCGGCACGGCCGCGCTGGTGGCTGCAGATGGCCATCGAAGTGGCCGGCATTGCCTTCTTCGGCCTGATGGCGGTGGCCGCGGCGGTGACCATCTCCAACAACCTGCGCAATCAGACGGCCACGCTGGAGATGCCCTTCTGGCTGTTCATGGCGCCGCTGGTGGTGGGCATGGCGCTGCTGGCGCTGGAGACGGCGGCGCGGCTCGTGCACACCTGGACGCGCGGCCACGCCGAAGACAAGCACACCGTCCTGACATGACACCCCCCCGAAGCGCCTTCGGTGCCTGCCCCGAAGCGTGGCGCCGCCAGCGAGCGCGCGTCGCCGGGTCCCCGGCGGCCGCTGCGCTGGCGCCGCCGCCCGGTCCCTGCGCCGCGCGCCAGGCGTTTCGGAGTTAGCCGGATGGCCGGCTTCCTCGTCATTGCCGCGTTTCTCGGCCTCTTCCTGCTCGGCTTTCCGGTGGTGCTGGCCATCGGCATTCCGAGCGTGGCGTACCTGCTGCTGAACGGCCTGCCGCTGGACCTCGTCGCGCAGCGCACGCTGTATGCGCTGGACTCGTTCCCGCTCGTCGCGGTGCCGGTGTTCCTGTTCGTCGGCAGCCTGATGAACGCCGCCGGAATCTCCAGACACATCTACCGCTTCGCCGACACCGCGGTGAGCCGCCTGCCTGGCGGCTTGGCGCAGGTCAACATCTTCGGCAGCCTGGTGTTCGCGGGCATGTCGGGCTCGGCGCTGGCCGACATCGGCGGCATCGGCCGCATCGAGATCGACGCGATGCGCAGCAAGGGCTTCAGGCCCGCCTTCGCCAGCGCCGTGACCTGCTCGTCGGCGATCGTCGGCCCGATCTTTCCGCCGAGCATTCCGCTCATCATCTACGGCACGGTCACCGGCGTCTCGGTCATCCAGTTGCTGCTGGGGGGCATCCTGCCGGGCCTGCTGTGCGTGGCGATGCTGATGCTGATGACCGGCTGGCTCGCCGTGCGGCGCGGCTACCCGCGGGCCGGCCGCTGGCCCACCGCCGCCGAGCTGTGGCGCGACCTGAAGCCGGCGGCACCGGCCATCGCCGCGCCGCTGATCCTCATCGCCGGCATGTTGGCCGGCTTCTTCACGCCCACCGAGATCGCGGCGGTGACGGTCGCCTACGCGCTGGCCATCAGCGCGCTCTTCTACCGCGAGCTCAGCTGGGCCGGCGTGCGCGCGGCGGCAGTGGAGACGATCGGCGTCTCGGCCGGCATCCTGCTCATCGTGGCCGTGGCGGCGCTATTTGGCTGGGTGCTTTCGGTGGAAGGCGTGCCGCAGAAGATGACCGGCTGGATGCTGTCGATTTCCACCAACCCCTTCATGCTGCTGCTGCTGGTCAACGTGCTGCTGCTGGTGGTGGGCATGTTCCTCGACAGCACCACCGCCATCCTCGTCATCGCGCCCATCATTGCCAAGCCGCTGATGGCCGCGGGCGTCGACCCGGTGCACCTGGGCATGGTGGTGGTGTTCAACCTGATGATCGGCCTGGTGACGCCGCCGATGGGGCTGGCGCTGTTCCTGGTGGCCGACATCGCCAAGGTGAAGATGAAGGAAGTGCTGCGCGAGATGGCGCCCTACTACGTGCCGCTGCTCGTGACGCTCGGGTTGATCACCTACGTGCCGGCGATCACGACCTGGCTGCCTCGCTGGGCGGTGGGCGCGCCGTAGCGGCGCGCCGGCTGATCGGGACGCTGGCGCCGGTTCTCGGGTGCCGAGCGATCCTGGTGCGGCCCACCGCAGCCGCGGCAGCGCCCCCGTGCCGGCAGCTGGCCGGCTGCCACGGCCGCGGGGCAGCCTCCACGCGCCGAGGCGGTCGCCGATGTCGGCGTGCGCGTGATCGACGGGGTTCAAGGCGCCCGGGGCGCCCTGGCGCGCGGCGGCGCCTCGTGCACCACCACGCCATCGATCGGATCACAAGGCTCACGCCAGGCGCCACGCGCCAATGCCGCGGAAGCGTCCGCATAACCGGCTTGCCAGCGCGCGCGGATGCCCGCGGCGGTGAAGTCGATGTCCTTCGTGTGGTCTTCGCCATCCAGCCGCGGCGCGAGCAGGCGCACCACGTGCATCGTGGTGCCGCAGCCCCAGTCGGCCAGGGACTTCACCTCGGGCGCATCGGCGCGCTCTGGGCGCACCTCACGGGCCAGCTCGCGGATCACGTGGCGCAGGCGGTGGATCTGCTGCTGGCGCGCGATGTGGCTGTCGGCACGGCTGGCGTACTGGATGTCCTTGCTGCGGCCCATCACCTGCCAGATCGACTCCGGCTCGGGCCCGCCGGGCGGCCACAGGTTGATGGCGAAGATGAGCGAATCGCGCCGCGGCTTGTCGTCCAGCACGGCTTCGATGGGGGTGTTGGAATACACGCCGCCATCCCAGTAGGGCTCGCCATCGATGCGCACGGCCGGAAAGGCTGGCGGCAGCGCGCCGGAGGCCATGATGTGGTCGACCGCGAGGCGGCGATCGCGGCTGTCGAAGTAGTGCATCTGCCCGCTGCGCACATTGACCGCGCCCACCGTCAGGCGCATCTTGCCTTGCGCCAGGCGCTTGAAGTCCACCAGGGCGCCCAGCGTGTGGCGCAGCGGCGTCGTCTGGTACCACGCGGCCTGCTCCACCCCCAGCTGGGCATGCAGCCCCAGCCACGCCTGCGGGTTGGGCGTGAAGAAGGGTGGAATTCCCTGCACCACCGTGCGCGCATTGGCCAGGCTGCTGGACCAGGCCTGGTTCCACATCGACAACCAGGCCGGGCCGACGCCGCGGGTCATCGCCTCCCAGGGGCCGGCCACGCCCAGGCCGTGGCTCGCTTGCTCCACCTGCTGCCAGAACGATTCCAGCCGGGCCAGCCGCTCGCCCGGTTCGTTGCCGGCGATGATGGCGGCATTGATGGCGCCGATCGAGGTGCCTATCACCCAATCGGGCTCGATGCCGCCTTCGTGCAGCGCGGCGTAGACACCGGCCTGGTAGGCGCCGAGTGCCCCGCCGCCTTGCAGCACCAGCACCGTCTGGCGCGGGCGTTCGACGGCCGTGGCCGCGGCCTTGCTCGCCGCCCTTGTCGCGGTCTTGGCCCCGGTCTTGACCGCTTGCGCGGAGAGTGCGGCGGGCGGGCGTGTCGCGCGCGGGCGGCCGGTGGCTTCAGTGCGCGGCATGGTCGAGCTCCTCGCTGATGTGATCTGCCGGAGTTTGCGCCAGCCCCAGCACCTCGGCCAGCACCTGGCGCATCGCGTCGTCTTGCTGCGACCGTATGGCCGCGGCCCACCACCGCCACGCCGGCCCGCTGGAGCGCGGCGGCCAGACATTCGTTGGCGCGGCGGGGCAGGTGGCTCTCGTGTGCGGCGGCACCGCGACATGCGCCCTGCCCGGTGGCGAGAGGCTCAGCGCAGCGACGCGCGTATCCAGGTCACGTTGACGATGAGCCCCGATAGCAGCCACTGGAACAGGGCGATGACTTCGCGCAGCTCGGCCAGCTGAGCCTCGCAGACGCCGAGCGCGCGCGCCGTGTCGGCGCCGAGGCTGCAGGCGACCGGCAGCTCGTGTGCCGCCTGCACTGCCAACCCCTGCAGGCGTTCGCGCAGGTCTCGGTAGGCCGCCGTGTCCAGGCGCGGCGCGAGGCCGGCCCAGGCCTCGGCCAGGGCGTTGGGCCAGCGCGCGAGCGCCTTGTAGTCGGAGTTGACGAAGGGCAGGTCCAGGCCGCGCTTGATCTCGGCGTAGAGCACCCGCAGGTCGCCCAGTGCGTGGTGCTCTTCCACCATCACCAGCGCGCCCCCGGTCCAGTGGGGTGCAATCGCACCGCCCGCCCGCGGGCTGGCGCATGCCACCGGATCGTCGCGCCCGAGCGCTGCGCCGGCCAGCGCATAGCGCACTGCCGTCGCGTAGATGAAGTATTGCGGGTTGCCGTGGTTCAACACGTCGAGCGTGCCGCGGATCGCGTCGAGCTCGCGCTCGCCGTAGCCGCGCGCGACCAGCCGTGCGGCAAGGTCGTCCGGTTGCAGCGCGGCCATGCCGTCCACCGCGGCGCGCGCGATCGCCGCACTGCGCTCGGCGAACCAGCGGCTGGCCACCGCGGGCGCGAGGCAACGCCAGGCCCCGAGGTAGAAGGCCTCGTAGTGCGCGAGCGCCTGGTTGATGACGCCGACCCACGGGACCTGCATCGCCGCGCGCAATGCGGCGTAGGCGTCTCGCAGCGAACCCTCGGCACGCCACTCGGGCACCGGCCTGAGCGGCGGTGCGAGCGCCGGGCGCGAGAGCGAGAAGTCGATCGTCGTCATGCGGCAACTCCCGGGTTCGCGAGAAGGCGCTGCACCGTGGCCGGCGGCCAAGGCTGCCGCAGCGCCTCCTGTGCACAAACGCCGGGATCCAGGTTCGGTGGGTGCTGCAATTGTCACTGCCCCAGGCTGGCGCCGCGGCCCGACCAGGCCCCTTGCAGGTACCCTAAGGGGTTGACGCGAGCAGACTGATCGTGGCGCCCGGCGCCCGGTTTCTTGCCGTGCACTGACCGCACCTGTCCAACGCAATGCTGATCGATTCCGTGGCAACTGGCTGCGAACCCGATGCCGGGTGATGACGACCTGCCCGCCCCTTCCGCATACCGCGGCCCAGCCCCCGCGGCAACGCCTCGACCGAGCCGATGACCGGGCGATGGGTGCCCCATGAAGCTCGTCGTCATCGCCAATCTGAACGTGGGGCTGGCGTCGCTGCGGGCCTTCCAGGAGTCAGGGGACTGCGAGATTTCGCTGGTCATCTCCCACCCCAGCCTGACCGGACTTGGTTCGCTGATCCAGCGGTTCTGCGCCGAACATGGGATCGAGTATCTCGAGTCCGCCGCACCCAACTCGCAACCCGTGCTCCAGCGGTTGAGGGCGATCGCCCCGGACTACCTGTTCAGCATCTACAACCCCTGCATTCTGGGGCCGGAGATCCTGGCACTTCCGGGGGTGGCGATCAACTTCCATGCGGCGCCCCTGCCTCGATACCGCGGAACGAACATCTTCTCCTGGGCCATCATCAATGGCGACAGCGACTATGGTGTGGCGTGGCACATCATGGAGCGAACGATCGACACCGGAGACATCGTGAGCCAGCGGATGTTTCCCCTGTCGGGCAAGGAGACCGCGCTGGCCCTGTGTCAACGGTCGTTTGGCGTTGGCGTCAGCCTGCTTCGCGAAGAGATCATCCCCAAGCTCGAGACAGGGCTGCCTAGAACGGTCCAGCCCGCTTCACCCTCTCGCTACTACGGGCTCAAGGACCTGCCCCCGAACAACGGCAGGCTGGACTTTCGCTGGGGGTTCGACCGGATCGACAGGTTCACCCGAGGGCTGAGCTACGGATCGGCACCCAATCCCTTTGCCCATGCGGTTGCGGGCATTGGCGCAAAGCTCCTGCATCCTCTGGCCGTGGAGCGTGGTGCCACATTGCCGGGAGTTCACGTGCCAGGCCGGATAGAGGCGATTGAGCACGATGCACTGTCCGTGCAGTGCGGTGACTGCGTGGTCCGGATCACGAGCGCACTGGACCTCCACAAGCGCCGCTTGCCGATCGGCAAGATCTGCGAGCGCCTGGGCCTCGGGGTGGCCGACGTGTTCGGTGGGTGCGCCGTGATGGAGCCGCAGTAGCCTCCCGCGCACCTTCCGTTGCGCACCCGCTGCGGCCCGCATTCGGGGTGCCCACGATCGACCCGTGAGTCATCGTCGCGGTGTGCGCGCACCCGGTGGGGCTGCATGCCTGCGTGCTCGCGCGGCCTGGCGCGCTGGCCGGCGCGCGCGAGTTGCGATGTGGGCCGCCAAGCAGGATCATCGATCCATTTCCTTGCCACCCGCATGGGCCGCCTCTTCGTCAGCCACAGCAGCCATGACAACGCCGCCGTCGAGCGCCTGCGCCCGCTGCTCGCCGCCGAGCACGTCATGGCCTTCATCGACTTCGACCCCGCAATCGGCATCCCCGCTGGCCGACGGTGGGAAGACGAGCTGAACTGGCAGCTCGCGAGCTGCGTGGCGGTGCTCTACCTGTGCAGCCGCAACAGCAACGACTCCAAGTGGTGCTTTGCCGAGCTTGCACAGGCGCGCGCCCGGCGGCGGCCGGTGATCGCGATCCGGCTGGACGGCGCCGAGCTGCCGTCGATCCTCACCGACACCCACGCCGTGGTGGACTTCTCCGCCTCCGAAGCCGAGCTGAGGCAGCGCCTGGCGGGCGCCTTCTCGCTCGCGCAAGGGCGCGCCGAGGCGCCGTTTCCGTGGGACGGCTCGCGCCCGCTGTACCCGGGCATGATGGCTTTCGACGAAGCGGACGCGGCCATCTTCTTCGGCCGCGACAAAGACACCGATGCCGTGCTCGAGCTGCTCGAACAGGCCCGCGTGAGCGGCCGGCGCCTCGTGTGCGTGGCGGGCGCCTCCGGCAGTGGAAAGTCGTCGGTGGTTCGCGCCGGCGTGCTGCCGCGCCTGCGCCGGCGCGGTGACCGCTGGATCGTCACCGCTCCCGTCGTCGCCGGCCCGGGGCTCGCCGGCGCCGTGGCCGAGTCGTTGGTGGCCGCATTCCCGAAGAAGCCGCCGGCCTACTCCACCGCGCTGAAGGCCGTGCAGGCGGCGGTGGGGGGCGACGCCGATGCGCTCGATGCGCTGCTGCGCCGCTTGCGCCAGGCGCAGCCGGGTGCGGCCGAGCGCGTGGTGGTGCTGGTGATGGACCAGGCCGAGCGCGCCTTCGCCACCGATGCGCAAGCGGCGTTGTCATGTCTGCTGGCCTGCGCAGCGGCCGCGCTGCCGCTGGTCGTGCTGCTCACGCTGCGGCTCGATCACCTGGATGCACTGCAGGCGCGCCTGGCCGAGCGCTCGCTTGCGACCGACCTCTACGCGATCGGTCCCTTGCCGGCATCGGGCATCGCGCAGGTGATCGAAGGGCCGGCGGCGCTCGCCCGCATCGAAGTCGAGCGTGAGCTTGTCGCCACGTTGGTGGACGAAGCACGTGGCCGAGACGGCCTCGCGCTGCTGGCGTTCGCGTTGCGCGAGCTGTGGCAGGGCCGCGGCCGCGACAGCGGGCGCATCACGCTCGCCGACTACCGCACGGTGCTGGGCGGCCTCGAGGGCGCGGTGGCGCGCTGCGTCGAGCGCACTTGGTCGGTGCTGAGGCCAAGCGCCGAGCAGATGCAGGCGCTGCGCGGCTTGCTGCTGCGCATGGCGAGTCTGGGCGAAGGCGGCGCGGTGGTTGGCCGCGCGGTGGCGCTGTCCGGCGTGCCGGCGCCGCTCGCGCCGATCGTGACGCGCCTCGTTGATGAACGACTGCTGCTCACGCGCGGCAGCGGCGCGCAGGCGGTCGTGGAAGTCGTGCACGAGGCGCTGTTCCGGGCCTGGGCGCCGCTGGCCGAGTGGGTGGCCGAGGCGCGCGAGGTCCTGGCATGGCGGCGCGACATCGGCCCCACATTTTCGGCCTGGCGCGCGAGCGGGCGCGACATCGAGGCCGCGCACCTTGGGGGCCACATGCTCGAGGCCGCGGCACGCTGGCGCCAGGAGAGCGCGCGGGCCGTTGCGGAGGCGGGCACCGCACCCGGCGCGCTCGACGATGACGCCGAGCTGATCGCCTTTGTCGACGCCAGCCTCGCGCGTGGCGCGGCACACGCGCGCCGCGCCGCTGCCGCGCGCGTGCGCCACCTGGCCGCCCAGGCGCAGGTGGCGCTGGCACTCGACCCGGCCGAGGTGTGCGAGCGCGGCCTGCTGCTGGCCATCGAGGCGATGCAACAGGCTCGCGACGTGCCCGAGGCGCGCCTCGAAGCCGACCAGGGGCTGCGCCAGGGCCTGGCGTTGCTGGCACGGACCCGGCTTGACTGTCCGGGTGGGCCGGTGGCGCGCGATGCATGGGCGCTCAACCCGGTGCATCCCCTTGCGGTCTGCGGGCGCGGCAAGCAGCTCTTCCTGTGGTTCCCGGCCAGTGGCGCCGCCCAGGACCTCGGCACCCTCGCCCAGGAGGTGGTGATGCTGGGCTGGAGCCGCGATGGCGACCGCGCCGTCGGGGTGTGCGAGGACGGCTGGCTGGTGTTGTGGCAGGTCAGCCTGCAGAAGATGGCGCAGGTGCCGATCGTGCTGCCCGGCAACACTGGCGGCAAGCCGGATCTGCCCGGCACTCCCACGGCCATCGCGTTCAGCGCCGACGGCGCGTTGTTCGCGGTGGGCTTCACGACACGCACGCTGGTGTGGGCGTTCGACGTCGCACCGATCACCGCGGTGCCGCTGCCGGTGGAGGACACGGGCCCGGTCCTCGGCATCGACTTCGCCGCCGACCGCGAGGTGCTGCTCGAACAGCGCCTGGGCGGCCCGGCCAACGCGTGGCGCTGGCGCACCGGGCAGCGGCTCGGCCAGGTGGGCAGCGCAAGCCTGCACGGCAACACGCAGGTGCTGCACCGGCCGACCGACGGTCGTTTCGTGCTCACCGCCGGCGGCTCGTGGGAGGTGTGGCTGTGGGACAGCTACCTCCAGGAGCGGCGCCAGCTCGCCGACAACGGGGCGCGGGTGGCCTGGAGCCGCGACGGGCAACTGGCCGCGATGGCGTCGCCCGAGCACTTCGCGCGGCTGTGGCGCACGCCTGAGTTCACGCCCGTGCACACCTGGCGCCACGGCGATTCGGTGTGGCACCTGGACTTCAGCCCAGACGGCACTGCCTTGGCCACTGCCGCCGGCAACGGCGTGGTGCACGTGTGGGACACCGACGAGGCCGGCGGCGAGCGTGCGCGCGTCGTGTGCCCCGGGGGTGTGCAGCACGTGCGCTTTGCCGCCGACGACCGTACGCTCGTCACGCAGCGCGCAGACGGCTCGCTGGCGGCCTGGGATACGCAGGACCTGCGCGGGCGCCTCTTGCTGCGGGCTGAGGTGGCGGTGCTGCAGGTCGCGTTCAGCGCCGACGGGCGGCACCTGGCGATCGGCGCGCGGCGGGGGCCCGGTCACATCGAGCCGCTGTGGATGGACCTCGAAGCCGGCCGCATGGTGGACGACGCCGCGCCTGCACGTGCCGTGCTCGAAGAGCATGCGGCCGCGGTGCGGCTGCCGCTGACCAGCGCGAGCGCTCGCACGAGCGTGGTGGCGCTCGGCGACAAGCTGCTGGGCCTGTTTGACGGCGCGCCGCCGGGCGACGCCGCGGCCGCCACACCCCGCTGCACACTCGCGCACGACCGCGCCGTGACTGCCTGCGCCTTCAGCCCGGACGAGAGCACGCTGGCCACCTTGTCCGAGCGCGATCACGTGCGCCTGTGGAGCGTGGCCGGCGGCCACGAGATCGGCCGCCTCTCGCTGCCGGCAGCGAACGTGGCCGCGTTCGCCTTCAGCCCCGACGGCCGCTTCGTTGCCACCGCGGGGTCGGACGGCGTCGTGCGCCTGTGGCACTGGCAGGCCGCGGACCTGATCGCCGAGGCACGCACGCGGCTCACGCGCGAACTCACCGCCGCTGAACGCGAACGCCACATGCCCGAGGCGGCGACGTGAACGCGCCGCTGCGCTATCTGGTGCACGGGCCGCGCCTGGCGGACCCCAACGAGTTGCTGTTCTTCGACGCCTGGGCGTGGCCGTCGGTGCTGACGCATGTGCGCCCCCGCTCGTTGCCGCCCGGGTACGCGGGCTACCCGGTCGCCGACGAGTGGCCGAAGTCGACGCTCGAGGCGCTGAGCGCCGCCGGCCGCACGCAGCCGCCGGCGGTGGCGATGACGCAGGCCGCCGCCTCGTCGATGCTCGGCGAGGCACCCGGAAGCGGCGGCGGCGCAGGCGGCGCGCTCGCGCTGATCGGCCGCCTGGGTGCCGACCTGCTGGTGGCGCCGCTAGCGCCGCCCTGCCCCGACGCCGAGGTGCATGCGTGGCTTGCGCGCATCGACGGCGCTCTATGGTCGATCACGCGCACGCTGGCCGAAGCCGGCGTGCGGGCGTCGGCCAAGCTGCACGCCCACACGCTGTCGCGCGTGCTCAAGCCGGGCTGGCAGCGGGCGGTCGCGCTCGTGCTGCCGTTCGTGCCGCGCATCGACCGCGCTTTCGCCACCCGGCTTGGCGAGCTGCTCGCCTTCCTTGCCGCCGAAGACACGCGGCGCCTTCGCGAAGCGCTGTATGCCTGGCCGGCGCTGCTCGGGCGCAGCGACGTGCCGCTGGCCAGCGTGCCCGCCGTCGTGGCCGGCGCGGCGCGGGAGTATGTGGGCTGGATCGAGGCGTCGGGCCTCGCGCAACGCGGCGCCGGCAGCATCGAGCTGCTGTGGAAGCTCGACGACCCGGCGGTGGCCACCGATCTCGCGCGCCCGGTGGGCACCGATCCTGCGCGGCAGTGGGCTCCGTTCCACGCCCGCGGGCTTGCGTTCGACGTGCTCGCCGCGGCGCGCAGCGATACGCCGGTGGCGCTCGTGAGCCAGCGCGCGCGCGGGTATCCGTCTTGACGCTTGCGCCCGTTCGAAGGCAGCGTCGTCAATCCGCCGTGCCACGCGCCGCCGCCGCCTGCGCCAGCACCTCGTCGCGGAACGCCGCCGCCGGTGGCGAGAACTCGCGCGAGCGCCGCCACACGAGCTGGATGTCGGGCACGCGCAGCGGCAGTGCCACCGGCAGCGTCCGCAGCACGCCCAGGCTCGCGTAGTGCGCCGCCAGCGACGCAGGCATCACCGCCAGCATGTCGCTGGCCTCCAGCAGCGCCGTCGTGGCCACGGTGGAGGCGGTCTCGGTGATGTCGATGCGGCGGTGCACGCCGGCCTCGCGCATCATGGCCATGAAGCGCCCGGCCTGCGGCGAGCCGGGCGGCTGCACCACCCAGGACCAGCGCGCCAGTTCGCGCAGGGGCGGCGGCGAGTCCTGCGCGGCGGCCAGCAGCGGGTGCGACGCGCGCGCCACGGCCACCTGCGGTTCGTCGAGCACCGGCAGGGCCTCGTGCTCGTCGTCGTGGTGGCCTTCAACCAGGCGGCCGAGCATCAGCTCGACCTCTCCGCGCGCCAGCCGCTCGAGCATCACGTCGCTGGTGTCGACCTCGATGGCCACGGCCACGCGCGCATGCTGCGCCTTGAAGCGTGCCAGCGCCGGCGCCAGCAGCGGCGGCAGCGCGCTGGGCACCGAGCCCACGCGCAGCGTGCCGTGCAGGCCGGCGGCCAGCGCAGCCAGCTCGCGCCGCGTGGCACCGAAGTCATTGAGCACCTGCCGCGCGTAGCGCACCAGCACCTCGCCGGCGGCGGTGGGCGTCATGCCACGCGCGTTGCGCTCGAACAGGCGTGCGCCGAGCGTCTCCTCCAGTTCCTGCAGCAGGCGCGTGGCCGCCGGCTGGCTGATGCCCAGCTCGGCCGCCGCGCGCCCGAGGTGCCGCTCGCGCCCGAGCGAGGCGGCCAGCAGCAGCTGCCGGGTCCGCAGGCGCATCAGGGCCGGGGCGTCGTCCAGCGGCCTTCTGCGGGTGGCCGCCGGGCGGGTGGTGATGGCGGGGCGGGCAGGGCGGCTTGTCATGCCGGAATTGTCATCAACAGTTCCGGCAACCGCATTGGAAATGCATGGCCCGGCCGCTTAGGCTGGCGGCCCGCATTCCACCAGACAGACCGGAGACACCATGAACCATCCTCGCAACGCGGCGCGCCGCCGCACCGTGCGCCTGGCTGCCTGCGGCGGCCTCGCGGCCCTGGGGCTCGTGCCGTGGGTGTCTCACGCCCAGGGCTGGCCCGACAAGCCGCTGCGCATCATGGTCGGCGCCAATGCAGGCGGCGGCACCGACATCCTGGCGCGGCTGCTGGCCGAGAAGATGGGGCCCGCCCTCAAGCAGAGCATCGTCATCGAGAACCGCCCCGGTGCCAGCAACACCATTGCCGCCGAGCTGGCCGCCAAGGCCGTGCCCGATGGCACCACGCTGCTGCTGGCCACCAACACCGGCCAGGCGGTGGCGCCGCACCTCATCAAGCTGAAGTTCGACCCGCTGAAGGACCTGCAGCCGGTCGGCCTGGTGGCCGTGGTGCCCAACGTGCTGGTGGTGAGCGCCACCTCGCCGTACAAGAGCGTGAAGGACCTGCTCGCCGACCTGCAGGCCAAGCCCGGGGCGCTGAAGTACGCCAGCTCGGGCATCGGCAGCACGCAGCACATCGTCGGTGAGGCGTTCAACCTCTCGACGAAGACCAAGGCCATCCACGTGCCCTACAAGGGCAGCTCGCAGGCGCACATCGACATCATCGGCGGCCAGGTGGAGATGATGTTCGACACCACCAGCTCGGCGATGGGCCAGATCAGGGGCGGCAAGTTCCGTCCGCTGGCCATCACCACCGCGAAGCGCAGCCCCGAGCTGCCCGACGTGCCCACGCTCGCCGAGCAGGGCGTGAGCGGCGCCGACATCCAGACCTGGTACGCGATGTATGTGACCGCCGGCACGCCCAAGGCGGTGGTCGACCGCCTTGCCGCCGAGCTGGCCGCCGCGCTCAGGCTGCCCGACGTGGCCGCCCGCATCAAGGGGCTGGGTGGCGAGATTCAGCCGATGACACCCGAGCAGTTCGCCGAGATGAACAAGAGCGAGTTCGAGCGTTACGGGCGGCTCGTGCGCGACGCCGGCATCAAGGCCGAAGGGCAATGAGCACGGCGGCGAACGGGGTCGCCGCGCCGGCCCCGGCGGCATCGCAGGCGGCCGTGGGTGGCCGCCCGCGCATCGCCTTCCTGCTGGGCGATGTCGGCGGCGTGGGCCCCGAGATGGGCGTGAAGCTGCTGGCCGACCCGGCGGTGCGCGCCGCCGCCGAGGTGCTGCTGATCGCCGACCCGGTGGTGCTGGCCGAGGGCGAGCGCATCGCCGGCGTGAAGCTGCCGGTGCAGCGCGTGGCCGCCGCCGAGGCCGCCGCGCCGGCGGGCGACGCCATCGCCTGGCTCGCCGACGATGCGCTGCGCGGTGCGCTGCCGCCGGTGGCGCAGTCCACCGCCCAGGCCGGGCGCGCCGCGCTGCGCGCGCTGGAGCTGGCCTCGGCCGCGGCGCATGCCGGGCACGTGCAAGGCATCGTCTTCGCGCCGCTGAACAAGCACAGCCTGCGCCTGGCTGGCATGGCGCAGGAAGACGAGCTGCGCTATCTCGCCGAGCGGCTGGCGGTGCCGGGCTTCGTCTGCGAGTTCAACATCACCGGCGGCCTGTGGACCTCGCGCGTGACTTCGCACGTGCCGCTCAAGGAGGTGAGCGTGCTCATCACCGGCCGGGCCGTGCGCGATGCGGTGCTGATCGTCCAGGCGGCGCTGCAGCGCGCCGGCGTGGCCCGGCCGCGCATCGCCGTCACCGGCCTCAACCCGCATGCCGGCGATGGCGGCAGCATCGGCATGGAGGAGATCGAAGTCATCGAGCCGGCGGTGCGCGCGCTGCAGGCCGAGGGGCTGGACGCACGCGGGCCATACTCGCCGGATACGGTGTTCATCGCCGCGCGCCGCGGCGACTTCGATGCCGTCGTTTCGATGTACCACGACCAGGGCCAGATCGCGATGAAGCTGATGGGATTCGAGCGCGGCGTCACGCTGCACGGCGGCCTGCCCGTGCCGGTGACGACGCCGGCCAGCGGCAGCGCGTTCGACATCGCCGGCCAGGGCGTGGCGCGCGTCGACGGCCTGCGCGCGGCGTTCGAGCTGGGCGTGCGCATGGCCTCGGCGGTGCCAGCTGCCCGGTGAGCCTGGGCCCGCGCTTCTTCCGCTGGCACCGCTGGCTGGCCTGGATCGTCGCCCTCCAGGTGCTGGCCTGGGTGGCGGGCGGTTTCGTGTTCACCTGGCTGCCGTTCAAGGCCTGGGTGAAGGGCGAGGAGCATGTGCGGCGCCCGCAGCAGCCGCTGCCCGCCGACTGGGCGCAGCAGGTGGCCCGCCATCTGCAGGCCCACCCCGGTGCGCCGGTGGTGGCCGTGACGAGCGTGCTCACGCCCGCGGGGCCGGCGCTGAAGCTGCGCCACGCCAAGGGCGAGAGCTGGGTCGGCGCGGATGGCCGCGTGCTGGCCGCGCCCGACGAGGCGGCGATGCGTGCCTTTGCGCGCCGGCACTACCTGGGCGATGCCGGCACGGCGCTGACCGTGACTCGGCTGCCCACAGTGCCGCCGCGGGCGCTGATCGTGCGCGAGGCCGGCGAGCGCACCGATGTGTGGCGCGCCAGCTTCGACGACTTCGTCGGCACGCGCCTGTATTTCGACGCGCGCAGCGGCGAGCTGGTGGCGATTCGCAACGACGCCTGGGTGCTGTACGACTTCTTCTGGCGTCTGCACCTGATGGACTACACCGCCGGTGACGACTTCAGCCACCCGCTGGTGAAGGCCGCCAGCCTGGCCGCGCTGGCGCTGGTGCTCACCGGCGCGGTGCTGGCCGTGCTGGCGGTGCGGCGCTCAGTGCATGCCCGGCGCGCGCGGCAGCAGCGCGCGCCGGGCCGCTGAGCTCGCTCAGCGCGCAAGAAGCCGCTCGAGCGCGCGGAGGCCGGCCAAGGGGCCGGCCATCGTTCACGCCGCAGGTGCCACGCTCTTGAACGACGCGTAAGCCGCATCCACGCCGGCCCCGCGCGGCAGGCGGTGGCCTTCGGCGGCGAGCACCGCCTCGAGCGCGGCCAGGGTGGTGTACACCGCATCGGGCCGCGCGTTGTAGCCCATGGCGCCCAGGCGCCACACCTTGCCGTGCAGCGGGCCGAAGCTGGTGCCGATCTCGACGTTGAAGTCGTTGAGCAGCGCCTGGCGCACCTTGTCGGCGGAGATGCCTTCGGGCACGCGCACGCCGGTGACGTTGGGCATCTTGTGCGCCGGGTCGCCGTACACCTCGAGCCCCATGGCGCGTACACCGGCGAGCACGGCGCGCGAGACGCGCGCGTGCCGCTCGAACATCGCCCACAGGCCTTCCTGCACCGCGATGCGGCCGCACTCGCGGGCCGCATAGAGCATGGTCGTGGCCTCGGTGTGGTGGTTCAGGCCCGCATCGCTCCAGTAGTCCATGACCATCGCCAGGTCCATGTAGTTGCTGGCAATGCGCGCTCCGGCACCGGGCAGGTAGTCGGCCGGCTGCAGGCCGCGCTCGATGTGGCGGCGGTGGTAGATGCGCCGCGCCATGGCGTCCGACAGCGTCAGCGGCGAGGCGCCGGAGGGCCCGCCCAGGCACTTCTGCAAGCCCGCGGTGACGGCGTCCACGCTCCAGGCATCGGCCGGCAGCGGCGCGCCGCCGCAGGTGGCCGTGGCGTCCACCTGCAGCAGCGCGCCGTGCCGATGGCACAGCTCGCCCAGCCCTTCGAGCGGCTGCATCATGGTGGTGGAGGTGTCGCCCTGGCACACGGCCACGAGCTTGGGCGAACAAGCCTTCAGCGCCGCCTCGAACTGGGCCAGGTCGAGCACGGTGCCCCACTCGGCCTGCACGATGTGCACCTCGGCGCCGCAACGTCGCGCGATCTCTTCGAGCAGCTGGCCGAAACGGCCGAAGCTGCCCACCAGCACGCGGTCGCCGGGCTCGATGGCCGACTGCATGACCATCTCGATGGCGGCGCGCGCGGTGCCGTCGGCAACCAGTGTCCAGTCGTTGCGGGTGGCGAAGACCTCGCGAAACAGCGCCATCGTCTCGCGCATCATGAGCCTGAACTGCGGGTCGAACTGACCGATCAGCGGCGTGCCCATCGCACGCAGCACGCGCGGGTCGGCGTTGATCGGGCCCGGGCCCATCAGCAGGCGCGGTGCCGGGTTCAGCTCGGCCAGCGCCGAGGCGGGCTCGGGCAGAGGCGATGTCTTGGGCAGGGGCACGCGGTTCATCGGGGCATCGTAGCAAAGCACTTACAGTTCGCGCCTCATCGATATCCTTCCCCGCCATGCCCGCGCCGCTGCACACCCTGGCCTACATCGTCGCCAACCAGTACAAGGATTCGGTGGCCCTGATGCGCGTGGCGCAGCGCCTGCTCGCACTGCCCGAGGTGGTGAACGCCACGCTGCAACTGGGCAACGCGGCCAACAAGGAGATCCTGCAGGAAGCCGGGCTGCTGGGCCCCGAGGTGCGCTCGGCGGGGCCGAGCGACATCATGGTGGTGGTGCAGGCGCGCACGGGCGCCGCCTGCGAAGCGGCGCGCGCACTGGCCGGCGAGCAGCTGTCGGGGCGCGACGAGGCCGTGGGCAGCCCGGCCCCGGGCGCAGCCCGCGGGCCCGCGGCCACCACGCTGGCCATGGCGCAGGCGCGCTTCGCCCAGGCGGCGGGGGCCGGTGCGGCGGGCGCGGCGCAGGCCAACATCGCCCAGATCTCGGTGCCCGGCGCCTACGCGGCGGCCGAGGCGCTGAAGGCTGTGAAGCTCGGGCTCCACGTGTTCATGTTCAGCGACAACGTGCCGCTGGAGCAGGAGGTGGTGCTCAAGCGGGAGGCGCGGCGCCGCGGCCTGCTGGTGATGGGCCCGGACTGCGGCACCGCGCTCATCGGTGGCGTGCCGCTGGGCTTTGCCAACAACGTGCGGCGCGGCCCCATCGGCCTGGTGGCCGCCTCGGGCACCGGGCTGCAGGAGGTGAGCACGCAGATCCACCGCATGGGCGGTGGCATCAGTCATGCCATCGGCACCGGCGGGCGCGACATCCGGGCCGAGGTGGGCGGCATCACGATGCTGCAGGCCATTCACCTGCTGGCGCGCGACGAGGGCACGCGCGTCATCGCCGTGCTGTGCAAGCCGCCCGCGCCGGCAGTGGCGGTGCAGGTGCGGTCGGCACTGCGCGCGGCGGGCAAGCCGGCGGTGGTGCTCTTCATCGGCGCGCAGGTGGCTGGCGGGCAAGGCCGCGCCGCGGCCGAGCCTCCCGGCGGCGCGCCGCAGCGCACCGTGCACACCCTGGTCGACTGCGCCGCGGCCGCCGTCCGCCTGAGCGGCCGGCGCAACCAGGAGGGTGTGGCCCGCGATTCGTACGCCATGGCGCGCCGGCCGCGATTCGCGCCTTCGCAGAAGTACCTGCGCGCGCTGTACTCGGGGGGCACCTTCGCCGCCGAGGCGCAGGCCCTGTGGGCGCGGGCCGGGCTGCGCGTGTGGTCCAACGTGCCGCTGGACGACGCCCTGGCGCTGCCCGACCCCAAGCGCGCCAGCGTCGAGCACGCTGCGCTCGACCTGGGCGACGACCAGTTCACGCTCGGCCGTCCGCACCCGATGATCGACCAGGCGGCGCGCATCGAGCGCCTGCTGGCCGAGGCGGCCGACCCCACCACCCGCGTGATCCTGCTGGATGTGGTCATCGGCCACGGCGCACATGCCGACCCGGCCGGTGAGCTGGCCCCCGCGCTGCGCGAGGCGCGGCGCATCGCCGCGCGCGACGGGCGCACCCTGGGTCTGGTGGGCTTCGTCTGCGGCACCGAGCTCGACCCGCAAGGCCTGGCGCAGCAGGAAGCCACGCTGCGCGGTGCGGGCATGGCGCTGGCCGGCAACAGCGCCAACGCGGCCTGGCTGGCGCAGCAGTGGGTGCTTGCGTGACAACGAGCGCGGCCGTGCCGGCCGCATCGGCCACATCGGCCACATCGGCCACACAAGCCATGCCGGGGGCGCCGCGCCGCAAGCGCGTCGTGGTGGCGCTGGGAGGCAACGCCGCCTACCCGCCTACCATCCGCGGCACCGCCGAGGAGCAGATGGCGCTGATGCGCGAAGTCTGCGCGCACCTGGTGGAGATCATCCGCGCCGGCTGGCAGCTCGTGCTCACGCATGGCAACGGGCCGGTGGTGGGCAACATCCTGTACCGCATGGCACGCACCGCGGCCGAGCTGCCGCCGATGCCGATGGACGTGTGCGTGGCGCACTCCCAAGGCGGCATGGGCTACATGCTGCAGCAAAGCCTGGCCAACGTGCTGCAGGACCAGGGGCTCGATGTCGTGGTCTCGTGCATCGTCACCGAGGTCGAGGTGGATGGCGACGACCCTGCCTTCGGGCGCCCCACCAAGCCGGTGGGCCGCTTCTTCAGCCAGGCCGAGGCCGAGCAGATGGCCGCGGCCACGGGCTGGACGATGGCCGAAGACTCGGGCCGCGGCTGGCGGCGCATCGTCGCCAGCCCCAGGCCGCGGCGCATCCTCGACCTGAAGACCGTCGACGCGCTGATGGATGCCGGCGTCGTGCCCATCGCCTGCGGCGGTGGCGGCGTGCCGGTGGTGCGTGGCGCAAACGGCCGCTGGAACGGCGTGGCCGCGGTCATCGACAAGGACCTCACCAGCGCCTTGCTTGCCGCGCACCTGCGCGCCGATGCGCTGGTCATGCTCACCGGCGTGGAGCGCGTCGCGCTCGACTTCAACCGCCCCACCCAGACCTGGCTCGACCACATGAGCCTGGCGCAGGCGCGGGCGCACGCCGCGGCGGGGCAGTTCCCGCCCGGCAGCATGGGCCCCAAGATCGACGCCGCAATCAGCTTTCTCGAAGAGGCGCCCGAGGCCAACCCCAATGGCGAGGTCATCATCACCTCGCTGGAGAACACCTTCGAGGCGCTGATGGGCCGCGGCGGCACGCACATCACGCAGGCGGAGCGCCGATGATCGCCGCGCCGGTGAGCACGGGCCTGCGCCCGAACCTGGCTCCGGGCCTGCGCCCGGTACGCGGCTTCGAGGCCACCGGCTACGCCTGGCACGGCGAGCGCATCGTGTGGGCCGGCGAGCAGGCCCGCACCGACCACCCACGCAACTTCCACAAGCCCTGGCAGCCGGCACCGCAGACCTTCGATCCGCGGCGCTTGCACCGCGGCGCAGCCTGTGCCATTGCCATGCCGCACGCGGACACCGCGGCGCACCCGGGCCTGCTGACCTGGCTCGTCGGCCAGCCGTTGCCGTTTCCGCTCGAAGGCGCGCGCAGCCGCTTCGATGCCGTGCGTGCCGCGCTCGAGGCCGACGACGCCGCGGCCTTCGAGGCCGCGGCGCTGCGCGTGCTCGGCCTGGGGCCGGGGCTCACGCCCAGCGGTGACGACTTCCTCGGCGGCATCTTCTTCGCGCTGGCGCACGCCCCGCGCCCGGCCTGGACCGGCCGGCTGCCCGCGCTGCAAGCCCGCGTGTGCCGGGCCTGCGACACGGCCACCAACGTTATCAGTGCCGCGCTGCTCTCCGACCTGATGCGCGGCATCGGCTACCGTGCGCTGCACGAGGCGCTGGAGGCACTGCACTCGCAGCGGCCCGCAGCCATCGCGCCGGCGGTGCGGGCCTTGTTGCGGGTCGGTGCGTCTTCGGGTGCCGACCTGCTGGCCGGCCTGCTGCTGGCGCTTGGCATCGCTTCCGCACGAGACCCTTCGGTTCACCCGTCACCATGATGAACTCGGCCCCCAACAACCTGCTCGCCGGCGCCCCGGCCGTGCTGAATGTCGGCATCGACGCCTTCAACGCCAGCGTCACCCAGCACGGCGGCACGCTGGTGAACGTGGACTGGCGCCCGCCGGGCAATGCCCAGCCGCTGCTGGCCTGGAATCTGGCGCGCGCGCTGGCCGACGAGCGCATCGACGCGGCCAACGCCGAGGCCACGCAGCGCATCATCGGTGCGCGCCCGTTGTGGGAAGACATCGCGCTGCGCGCCGACGGCGTGTGGCCCGAGCTGCGCGGCACGCGCCTCGTGCTGCACGCCGGCCCGCCGGTGGCCTGGCAGGCGATGTGCGGCCCGATGCGAGGCGCGCTGGTCGGCGCGGTGCTGTACGAAGGCTGGGCGCAGACGCCCGAGCAGGCCACGCAGATGCTGGCCCGCGGTGAAGTGGAGTTCGCGCAGTGCCACGACTTCGGCGCCGTGGGGCCGATGACCGGCATCATCAGCGCGTCGATGCCGCTGATCCAGGTGCGCGAGGCCACCCGCGGCCGGCGCGCCTACACCAACCTCAACGAAGGCATCGGCCGCTGCCTGCGCTTCGGTGCCAACGGGCCCGATGTGCTGCAGCGGCTGAAGTGGTTCGAGAACGTGCTCGCTCCGGTGTTGAAGGCCGGCGTGCGCGAGGTCTTCGAGGCCACCGGCGGCATGGACCTCAAGGCCATCCAGGCCCAGGCGCTGCTGATGGGCGACGAGGTGCACAGCCGCAATGCGGCGTCGACCTCGCTGCTGTTCATGCAGCTTGCGGTGGCACTGGCGGCGCCGCGCGTGCGCGAGGCGCTGCCTGCCGGGCATGTGCATCAGGCGCTGGAGTTCATCGCGCGCAGCTCGCAGTTCTTTCTCAACTACTCGATGGTCTCGTGCAAGGCCATCATGGACTCGGCGCACGGCGTGCCGCACAGCACCGTGGTCACGGCCACCGCGCGCAACGGCACCGAGACGGGGCTGCGCGTCAGCGGCCTCGGGCCGCAGTGGTTCACCGCGCCGTCGGACTTTCCGCAGGGCCTGTTCTTCCCCGGCTTCACGCAGGCCGATGCCTGCCCCGACATCGGCGACAGTGCCATCACCGAGACGGCCGGCTTCGGCGGCTGCTCGTTCGCCGCCTCGCCCGCGCTCACGCTGCTGGCCGGTGGCAGCGTGAGCGATGCCTTGCGCTACAGCCGCGAGATGCACGAGGTGTGCGTGACGCGCAACCCGGGCCTCAGCCTGCCGGCGCTGGACTTCGCCGGCGCGCCGTGCGGCATCGACGTGCGCAAGGTGCTCGACACCGGCATCCGCCCGGTGATGACCACCGGCATCGCGCACCGCGAAGCGGGCATCGGCCAGATCGGCGCGGGCATCGTGCGCGTGCCGATGGCGTGCTACGTGCGCGCCTTCGAGGCGGTGGCGGCGCAGATCCTCCGGTAGCAGCGCGTCGCGGCGCTTCTCGATTGCGCCTCGCCTGCGCCGGCGTCTCGCTCTGCTCCACCCCGATCCATTCCACCCGTCGCCTGGCGACCCACCCGTTCAGTCGGACATGAGACAGACCCTGAGCTCATCACGCGGCATGGTGACCGCGCCGCACCACCTCGCGGCCAGCAGCGCTTCGGCCGTGCTGCGCGAGGGCGGCAATGCCATCGAGGCGATGGTGGCCGCGGCGGCCACCATCGCGGTGGTCTACCCGCACATGAATTCGATCGGCGGCGACGGCTTCTGGCTCGTCAGCGAGCCGGGCCGCGCGCCCTGGGCCATCGACGCGTGCGGGCGTGCCGCCGCCCTGGCCACGCTGCAGTTCTATGCCGAGCGTGGGCTGCAGGCCATTCCCGGCCGCGGCCCGCTGGCGGCGAACACCAGCGCCGGCGCGATCTCGGGCTGGATCGAGGCGCTCACGCACTCGAAGCAGCGTTGGGGTGGGCAGCTGCCGGTGTCGCGGCTGCTGCAGGACGCGGCCTGGTACGCCCGCCACGGCGCACCGGTGACGCCGAGCCAGGTCGCCTTCACGCGCAAGTTCCTTCCCGAACTGGCGCCGGTGCCGGGTTTCGCCGGCCAGTTCCTGCAAGCCGACGCCAGCGTGCCGGCGTCGGATACCTTGCGCTGTTATGCGGCGCTGGCCGACACGCTGGATGGCCTGGCCACGCGCGGCCTGGACGATTTCTATCGCGGCGAGGTCGGCGCGGCGATGGCCGCCGAGCACGAGCGGCTGGGCGGCCCGCTGCGCCAGGGCGACCTGCAGGCGCAACGCGCAAGCACCGTGGCGCCGCTCACCGTGCGCCTGGCCGGTGCCGGCGGCGGGGCGGCGCTGCACAACCTGCCGCCGCCCACGCAAGGCCTGGCCTCGTTGATGATCCTGGCCATCTTCGAGCGCCTGCGCCTGCGGCACAGCATCGGGCAGGCCGATGGCTTCGCCTATCTGCACGCGCTGGTCGAGGCCACCAAGCAGGCGTTCCGGGTGCGCAACCGCCACGTCACCGACCCGGCGACGATGGCCGCGCGCGGCAGCGTGCCGGCGGCCTTCCTGAGCGACGCCTTCATCGAGCAGTGCGCGAGCGCGGTGGACATGCACCGTGCCTTGCCGTGGCCCGAACCCGCCGTGCACGGCGACACCATCTGGATGGGCACCGCCGACCGCGAAGGCCGCATGGTCAGCTACATCCAGAGCGTGTACTGGGAGTTCGGCTCGGGCGTGGTGCTGGGCGACACTGGCGTCGTGTGGCAGAACCGCGGTTCGAGCTTCTCGCTCGATGCTGGCGCGCACAACGCGCTGGCCCCGGGAAAGAAGCCGTTCCACACGCTGAACCCGGCGCTGGCCGAGTTCGACGACGGCCGGCGCATGGTCTACGGCAACATGGGTGGCGACGGCCAGCCGCAAAGCCAGGCCGCGGTGTTCAGCCGTTATGCGATGTTCGGCCGCAGCCTGCAGGCCGCGGTGAGCGCCCCGCGCTGGCTGCTGGGCAAGACCTGGGGCCAGGAGACGACGACGCTGAAGTTCGAAAGCCGCTTCGACCCCGCGGTGCTGAAGGCGCTGGCCGAGGCCGGCCACGATGTCGAGACCCTCGACGAGTACAGCGACACGATGGGGCACGCCGGCGCCATCGTGCGCTTGCCGGGCGGGCTGCTGCTGGGCGCGGCCGATCCGCGCAGCGATGGAGTGGTTGCCGCGCATTGATCGCTCGCCCGGACGCCTGCGGGCACGCGCGACAGGGTCTGCACCGCCGTTGGGCGGCGCGGGGGCGCGTGACCATGGCGTTGGTGCGCACCGGCCGGCGCCGGCTGAGCCCCGGGTCGCCCTGGTGCGGCGAGCCGCCACCCGGCACGGTGACGCTGCGCCCTTCTATGGGTTGCAGGTACCCCGGAATGGCCGGATTTGCGCCCCCCAGCGAGCCCAGTTCGGCACTTTGGCGGCCCGGAGCATGGCCACACTCTGTGCACCGCGGCGCCGGGGTGCGCGGCTGGGAGCCACGCCATGCTGGGACTTGTGTTCACCGAGTTCATCGAGTTGGTCGAGGACCGGTTCTCACCGGAGATGGCCGACCGCGTCATTGCTGCTGCTCCGGGCGGCCGGGGCGGCGCCTACACCGCGGTGGGCTACTACCCACACGAAGAGCTGGTGGCGATGGTGCTGGAGCTCGCCCGCATCAGCGGCGCCCCGGTGCCGCAGCTGGTGCGCGCGTTCGGCTCGCACCTGTTGCAGCGGTTTACGCAGATCTACCCGCAGATGTTCGAGCGCCACCGCGGGCTGTTCGACTTTCTGGCGGCGATCGACGGCGAGATCCACGTCGAGGTGCGCAAGCTGTACCCGCAGGCATCACTGCCGCGTTTCGAGGTGATGCAGCGCAGCGCGCAACAGCTCACCCTGCGCTACAGCTCGCCTCGCGGGATGCAGTCGCTGGCGATCGGTTTGATGGAGGGTGCCGCAGCGCACTACGGTGAGCGCTGCGAGATCGCCTCGCGCGACCAGGCCGACGGCAGCACACTGTTCGAGCTTCGACGCGTGAGTGTCGAGCAAGCGGTGGCGGTTTGAACGCAGCTTTCCCGAGGCATGATGTTCGGCGTGACACCAGGCCCAAGGGGTTTCTCCGACACCTTGCCGGCGACCCAGCCGCTGGGTCTGGACGAGGCGGCACAAGGCGCCCTGATGGAGCGGCGCATCCAGCGCGAACGCCAGGCCCGCAAGGCTGCCGAACAGCTGTTGGAGGACAAGAGCCGCGAGGTCTACGCCGCGTTGCAGACCGTGCGGGAGTCGGAAAGCCGGCTCCAGATGGCACTGTGGGCCAGTGGTGAGGGCATCTGGGAGTGGCGGGCAGGCGACCGATTGTTCCGGCTTGATCGGCTCGAGCTCGACGGCCGCAGCGTGCAATGGAAGGCGCGCTCCCTGCCCGAGGTGGAGCAGGAAGTCCACCCCGAAGACCGCGAAGCGCTGCGCCTGGGCTGGCAGCTGCATCTGAACGGTTCACGCCCCGAGGTCGACATCGCGTTTCGCCTGCACGATGCAGGGCGGTACCGCTGGGTGCGGGTGCGCGGGCGGGCATCCTCGCGCGACAAGGCCGGCCGGGTGCAGCACCTGATCGGCACGATCAAGGACATCACCGCGCAGCGTGGCGCCGAAGAGTCGCTGCGCCTGATGGCTCACGCCTTCTCGAGCATGCGCGACGGCCTGGCGGTGGTGGATGCGCACTGGCGCATCGTCGAGGTGAACGAAGCCTTGTGCAAGCTGTTCGCCCTGGCCAGCGCACAGCTGCTCGGGCAGTCGCTGCTGCGCTTCGTCGACCTGGGTGACCTGCTGCTCGATCGCCTGATCGGCCACGAGGGCTGGCGGGCCGAGCGCGTGCTGGTGCGCGGCGCCCAGCGCACGCCGGTGGAGGTCAGCGCCACCGCGGTGGCCGACGGCGCCGATGCGCAGCCCAATTTCATCGTCGCCCTGCGGGACATTCGTACGCAAAAGAGCGTCCTGGCTCGGCTCGAGCACATGGCCACCGTCGACCGGACGACGGGCCTGCCCAACCGGGCGGCGATCGAAGAACACATTCAGCGGCTGCTCGAACAGGCTGGCCTGGCACCTGAACTGGGTTTGTTGTTCGTGGGCGTCGATGGCTTCAAGGTCATCAACGATTCCTTCGGGCACGACACGGGCGACGCCGCCCTGGAGAGATTTGGTGCGCTGTTGAAGCAGGCCATGGCGGCGGCCACGCTGGTGGGCCGCTGGGGCGGCGACAAGTTCGTCGTGGTGCTGCAGCGGGGCAGCGGCGAGGATGATCTGCGCGCCGCGGCGCACGCCGTGCACGAGCTGTTGCGACAGCCGCTGAAGGTGGGGCAGCACGAGGTGGCCGTGGGCGCCACGATGGGTGCAGTGCTGGCCCCGCGCGATGGCACCGTGGCCGGCACGCTGCTGCGGCGGGGCGAGACGGCGCTGTACGGCGCCAAGGATGAGGCGCGCGGCCAGCTCAGGTTCTATGACCTGGCGCTGGAAGGCGACCCGCAGCGCCGGCTGCGCATGCTCAGTCTGTTGCGCACAGACACCGAACGCGCGGGCTTCCGGTTCGCCGCGCAGTCCAAGGTCGACCGCCACGAGCAGGTGGTGGGTGCCGAGCTGCTGATGCGCTGGGCCACTGATGCGTTCGGGGCCGTTTCGCCGGCGGAGTTCATTCCGCTGGCCGAGCGCGTGGGGCTCATCGACCAGATGGGGCGCCAGGCTGTGCACGCCGCGGCGCGCCTGGTCGCGCGCGCCGCGCAGGCCGGGCATGCGTTGCACGTGGCGGTGAACCTCAGCCCCAAGCAGCTGCTGCGAGGCGACATCGAGCACACCCTGCTGTCGGCCTGCCGCGAGCACGGCATTGCCGCGTCGAGCCTCGAGCTCGAGGTCACCGAGTCGGCCTTCGTCAGCGGCGTGGGCGCAGTTCAGCCGCTGTTGCAGCGGCTCAAGGCGGCCGGGTTCACGCTGGCGCTGGACGACTTCGGCACCGGCTACTCGTCGTTGAGCTACCTGCAGAACCTGCCGTTCGACAAGGTCAAGATCGACCGCAGCTTCGTGCTGGGTCTGGAGCGCAGCGAACGTGGTCCGCCGATCCTCAGCGCGATCGTCGCGCTGTGCCGGGCATTGGGCATGCGCACCGTGGCCGAGGGTGTGGAGACGCGCCCGCAGTTCGAAGCCCTGTGCGCGTTGGGCGTGGACGAGTTCCAGGGCTATCTGTTCGCGCGCCCCGTGTTCACGTACGAGTGGCTCGAGCAGCTTGCTCGCGCCGCGCCGGCGCGCCCCGCGGTGCAGCCAGCCCCCCAGGGGCCGGCCGCGCGGTGGACAGGTGGCATCGTGCTTCGCGACGTGCAGCCGCCGGCAGGCGGCGATGCGCGGTGACCTCGGCGCGCATCAAGGCAGGCGGCCGAACTCCTCGGTGGCGGCGGTCCAGGCGCGCGCCTGCTCGCTGAGGCTGAAACCCAGGCCCGCGCGGTCGGAGACCCACATGCGGCCGCCCTGCAACTGCATCTGCTCGTTGAACAGCGGGCCCAGCCACTCGAAGTGCTCCAGCCACGGCTCGATGCCGTAGGCCGCCGCCAGGTGCAGATGGATCTCCATGGCGAAGTGGGGCGCCAGCTTGCGCTGCTTGAACTCGCCCAGCGCCATGATCTTCAAGAACGGCGTGATGCCGCCGACCCGCGGTGCGTCGGGCTGGATGAAGTCCGTGCCCGCCAGGATCAGCTGGGCGTGCTCGTCGAAGCAGGTGAGCATCTCGCCGGTGGCTATTGCCGTGTCGAAGCGTTCGGCCAGCAGGCCATGGCCTTCGAAGTCGTGCGCATCGAGCGGCTCTTCGATCCACGTGAGGTCGAAGGGCTCCAGTGCCCGGCAGGCTCGCGTGGCCTGCTGACGGTCCCATTGCTGGTTGGCGTCCACCATCAGCGGGAAGCCTTCGCCCAGCAGCTTGCGCACGGCGCCCACGCGTTCGATGTCGACCTTCAAGTCGGGGTGGCCCACCTTCAGCTTGATGCCGCCGATGCCGCTCTCGCGCGAGATGGCCACGTTCTTCAGCACCTGGTCCAGCGGCGTGTGCAGGAAGCCGCCGGTGGTGTTGTAGCAGGCCACCGAGTCGCGCTGCGCCCCCAGCAGCTTGGCCAGCGGCAGGCCGGCGCGTCTGGCCTTCATGTCCCACAGCGCGATGTCGAACGGCGCGATGGCCTGCGTCGTCATGCCGGCGCGGCCCATGCTCGCGCCTGCCCACTGCAACTGGGTGAACAGGCGCACGATGTCGTTGGGGTCTTGGCCCAGCAGATTCGGCGCGAGTTCCTTGGCATGTGCGTAGAGGCCCGGCCCGCCGGCACGCTTGGAGTAACCGAAGCCGATGCCCCGGTGGCCGTCGCGCGAGGTGATCTCGGCAAAGATGAAGGCGATCTCGGTCAGCGGCTTCTGGCGCCCGGTGAGCACCTTGGCGTCGCTCACCGGCGTGGCCAGCGGCAGGTGGACGAGCGACAGGCGGATGGCCGCGATGCGGTCGCCGCTTTCGGCGGCGGTGCGCGCGTCCGCGCCCACCTTGGCGTAGGAGACGATGTTGGATTCGACGGCCATGGTGCTGAAGGTCGGAGGCTCGAGGGGGATGAGCGGTGGTCGTGCGTCCGGGGGGGGGCCTACTTCCCCCGCCGCCAGGCCTGGAATGCCTGCTGGTTGACTTCATCGGTCGGTGGGTACAGTCCGAGGATCGACTGCCCGGCGTTGACGCGCTCGGTGACGAAGTCTTCGAACGCCGTCATCTCCACCGCCTCGGCGGCCACCTCGGCAGCGATGGCCGCGGGAATCACCACCACGCCTTCGCCGTCGCCCACCACCACGTCGCCCGGCCACACGGCCACGTCGCCGCAGCCGATGGGCACGTTGATGTCCAGCGCCTGGTGCAGCGTGAGGTTGGTGGGCGCGCTGGGGCGGTGGTGGTAGGCCGGGAAAGGCAGGCGCGCGATCTCGGGGCTGTCGCGAAAGCCGCCGTCGGTGACGACGCCGGCCACGCCGCGCTTCATGAGCCTTGTCACGAGGATGCTGCCGGCCGAGGCAGCGCGCGCATCCTTGCGGCTGTCGATCACGAACACCGCGCCCGGCGGGCACTCTTCCACCGCTTTCCGCTGCGGGTGCGATCGGTCCTGGAACACGGTGATCGGGTTCAAGTCTTCGCGCGCCGGGATGTAGCGCAGCGTGAAGGCCTCGCCCACCATGTTGGGCAAGCCCGTGTTCAGCGGGTGCACGTTCTGGATGAACTGGTTGCGCAGGCCGCGCTTGAACAGGGCCGTGCACAGCGTGGCGGTGCTCACGCCCATGAGTTGCTGGCGGGTGGTGTCCTTGAGGGGCATGGGTGCCTCGGTTGTCGAAGTGGCGGTGGACAGCGGCTGACCGCGGTGCGGTTCAATGTGGACTCAGTAGATGCTCGGCTCCGGCACCGGCGCACCGAAGCTGGTTTCGAGGAAGTCGAAGTCGCAGCCCTCGTGCGCCTGCTTGATGTGGCGGCCGAACATCCAGCCGTAGCCACGCTGGTAGCGCGGCGGCGGCGGTTGCCAGGCGGCGCGGCGGCGCGCGAGTTCGTCATCGGCCACCTCCAGGTGGATGCGGCGCGCGGGCACGTCCACGGTGATGCGGTCGCCGGTCTTCACCAGCGCCAGCGGCCCGCCGATGTAGGCCTCGGGGCTGCAGTGCAGCAGGCAGCCGCCGTAGCTGGTGCCGCTCATGCGCGCGTCAGAGAGGCGCAGCATGTCGCGCACGCCTTGCTTCAGCAGCTTGGTGGGGATGGGCAGCATGCCCCACTCGGGCATGCCGGCGCCCTGCGGGCCGGCGTTGCGCAGCACCAGGATGTCGCCGGCGGTGACATCGAGCGCGGGGTCTTCGCTGGCCGCCTTCAGCGACGGGTAGTCGTCGAACACCAGTGCGCGGCCGGTGTGCTGCAGCAGGTGCGGCGCCACCGCGCTGGGCTTGATGATCACGCCGTCGGGCGCGAGGTTGCCGCGCAGCACCGCCAGCGCGCCTTCGGCATAGATGGGGTTGGAAAGCGGGCGGATGACATCGGCGTCGTAGACCTCGGCGCCAGCGATGTTCTCGCCCAGCGTGCGGCCGTTGACGGTGAGTGCGCCGGTGGCCAGGTGCTCGGGCATCTGCGCCAGCAGCGCGCGCAGGCCGCCGGCGTAGAAGAAGTCTTCCATCAGGTACTTCTCGCCGCTGGGGCGGATGTTGGCGATCACCGGCACGCGGCGGCTGGCGGCGTCGAAATCGTCCAGCGTCACCGGGTGGCCGGCGCGGCGGCTCATGGCCACGAGGTGGATGATGGCGTTGGTGCTGCAGCCCATGGCCATCGCGCAGGCGATGCCGTTGGTGAAGCTTTCGCGGCTGAGCAGGCGCGCGGGCGTCAGGTCTTCCCACACCATGGCCACCGCGCGGCGGCCGCACTCGGCGCTCATGCGCACGTGGCCGGCGTCGGCCGCGGGGATGCTGCTGGCGCCGGGCAGCGTGAGGCCGATGGCCTCGGCAATGCCCATCATCGTGGCTGCGGTGCCCATCGTCATGCAGGTGCCGTGGCTGCGTGCGATGCCCGCTTCCATCTCGTGCCAGGCCTGCGCGCTGATGCGGCCGGCGCGGCGCTCGTCCCAGTACTTCCAGCCGTCGGAGCCCGAGCCCAGCTGCTGGCCGCGCCAGTTGCCGCGAAGCATGGGCCCGGCGGGCAGGTAGATGCACGGCAGCCCCGCCGAGAACGCGCCCATCAAGAGGCCCGGCGTCGTCTTGTCGCAACCGCCCATCAGCACCGCGCCATCGACCGGGTGGCTGCGCAGCAGCTCCTCGGTCTCCATCGCGAGAAAGTTGCGGTACAGCATGGTGGTGGGCTTGACCATGCTTTCCGAGAGCGAGATGGCCGGCAGCTCCAGCGGAAAGCCGCCGGCCTGCAGCACGCCGCGCTTCACGTCTTCGACGCGCTGCTTGAAGTGCGTGTGGCACTGGTTGGCATCGCTCCAGGTGTTGACGATGGCGATGACCGGCTTGCCGAGGTAGTCGGCCGGGCCGTAGCCCATCTGCATCACGCGCGAGCGGTGGCCGAAGCTGCGCAGGTCGTCGGGCGCGAACCAGCGCGCGCTGCGCAGCTCGGCAGCGGTCTTGCGACCGGCGCTTGGGCGGGCAGCGCTCATTGCGCCTTGATGCCGGCGGTGTTGATGACGCGCGTCCAGAGATCGATCTCGCTCTTGACGAACTTCGTGTAGGCATCGATGCCTTGCGCCGGCACCACGAAGCCGGTGGACTCGAGCTTCTGGCGCACCTCGGCCGAGGCCATGATCTTCTTCATCGCCGCTTCGAGCTTGTCGACGATGGGCTTGGGCGTGTTCCTGGCCAGCGACAGGCCTGACCAGCTCAACGCCTCGTAGCCCCTGACGCCCAGCTCTTCGATGGTGGGCGTATCGGGGTACAGCGGGTTGCGCTGCCGGCTGGTGACGGCCAGCGCGCGCAGCTTGCCGGCCTTCACGTGCTGGAAGGCGACGTCCTGGTTGATGAACATCATCGGGATCTGGCCGCCCAGCAGGTCTTGCATCATCGGGCCGCCGCCGCGGTAGGGAATGCCCACGATGAACAGCGGCTGCCCTTTCTCACCGCCCACCTGCTTGAGCAGCTCCATCGCCATGTGGCCGCTGGCCGCATGGGTGTAGCCGTAGTTCATCTTGCCCGGGTTCTTGCGGATGTAGGCGATGAGTTCCTGGTAGGTCTTGAACGGCTGCTCGGGGTGCACCACCAGCACGTTGGGGCCCGAGTGCACCTGCGCGATGTGGATGAAGTCGCGCATCGAGTCGTAGGCGAGCTTGGGGTCGAGGCCGTGCGCCACGGCGTTCTGGCCGACGCCCGTCTGGATGAGCGTGTAGCCGTCGGCCTGCGCCTGCAGCGCCTTGAGGGTGCCGATGGTGCCGCCGGCGCCGCCGATGTTCTCGACGATGACCGTCTGGCCGAGCTCCTTGCTGAGCGCCGGCGCGAGCAAACGCGCCATCACGTCGCTGGTGCCGCCGGCGGGGAAGGGGCTGATGATCTTCAGCGGCTTGCTGGGCCAGGTGTCTTGTGCGTACGCGGGCAGCGCCAGGGGGCTGAGGGCCAGCAGCGCGGCGGCAAGGAAGGGTCGGCGAGCCATGAGGTGTCTCCGGTGGTGGGGGTGTGGGGCGGGGCGTGCCGTGCGGGGCAGCCGCGGTGACCAGATCGGGGTGCCGCTGGGTCGGCAGCCACGGCGGAACGGTAAGCTGAGGCGAATGGTAGCGCTACCAGTGCGCGCGCGCAAGAGCGAAGGCGCTGGGGCCCGCCGCCGGTGCCCGTGCGGCCGCGCCGCGCCCGCCGCGGGCGCGCTCAGGCGCTCTCGCGCTCGGTGATCGAGAACCCGATGTCGATCACGCGCGCCGGCACGCTGCGCCCCTCGGCGCGTTCCACGATGAACTCGGCCGCCTGCCGCCCGATGGCGCCGGCGTTGATGTGCACGGTGGTCAGTGGCGGCAGCGTGTCGGCGGCAAACGCCAGGTCGCCGAAGCCGACCACCGCCAGCGCCTTGGGCACCGCGACATGGCGCGCCGCGGCCTCGGCCAGCACGCCCAGCGCCAGCAGGTCGGAGCTGCAGAACACCGCATCCACGGCCCGCCGGCCGCGCCCGGCGGCGGGACCGGCAGGCGACGCATCAGCAAGCAGCTCACCGAGCGCCGAGCGTCCGGCGCGCATCGTCGAGGGCGCCGGTACCGTGATCACGCGCACGTCCGGCAAGCCGAGCGCCTTCGCCTCGGCGGCAAAGGCCGCACCGCGTTGCGCGGCGCGATCGTCGCTGCCGATGATCACCGCCAGCCGGCGCCGCCCGCGCGCCTGCAGGAAGCGGGCAACGGCACGCCCGACCTCGGCGTGCGAGAAGCCCACCAGCATGTCGATCGGCGTGGCGGTCAGATCCCAGGTTTCCACCACCGGAATGCCCGCGGCCAGCAGCCGGCGCCGGCCGAGCGACGAGTGCACGATGCCGGTGAGCACCACGCCGTCGGGCCGGCGGCCGATGATCGCTTCGAGCAGCGCGTCTTCGCGGCTGCCCTCCTGCCCCGCCCCGTAGCCCGACTGCCCGAGCATCAGTTGGTAGCCGCGCGCAGCCAGCGACTCGGTGAGTGCCTCGATCGTGGGCGCGAAGATGGGCCCGCTGATGGTGGGCACCACCGCGGCCACCAGCCGGCTGCGTGACGACGCCAGGCCGCCGGCCAGCCGGTTGGGCACATAGCCGGTCTTGGCGATGGCCTCGGCCACGCGCTGGTGCACCGCGGGCGACACCTGCGCCGGCGTGTTGATGGCGCGCGAGGCGGTGATCGGTGCGATGCCAGCCAGCTTGGCCACATCGTGCAGCGTGACGGCCCCGCTGCTGCGGCGGCTGCGGCGGGCGGGCGGGGCGCGGGGCTCGGTTGCCACGCTGCCCATTCTGCCATCGGCGGTAGCGCTACCGGGACGCGAGTACGGCGTCGTGCTGCGTCGGCGAGAGGCCGCCCGCCGTCTTGTGTGCCCGCTGCGGCGGGCGGAACCAGGTCTGAAGCCGCCGTGCCGGGCGGGCGAACCAGTAGCCCTGCATGCAGGCGCACCCCGCCGCAGCCAGCAGCGCGGCCTGGGCCTCGTCTTCCACGCCCTCGGCCACCACGTCGATGTGCAACTTCGCGGCCAGGTCCAGCACGCACTCGGCCAGCGCGCGCGCGTTGGCGTCGGTCACGATGTCGCACACCAGTGTGCGGTCCAGCTTCAGCAGGTCGAACGGCAGCCTGCGCAGCAACGAGAAGTTCGAGTAGCCCACGCCGAAATCATCCAGCGCGAGACGCAGGCCCTCTGCCTTCAACGCCTGCAGCAGTTCCCCGGTGGTGGCTGCGTCCTGCAAGAGCGCGGTCTCGGTGATCTCCACCACCAGCGCCTGCGGCGGGTAGCCGGTCTCGGCCAGCAGGCGCGGCAGCCGTTGCTGCGCCCAACCGCGGTTGAACTGGGCGGGCGACACATTGACTGCCAGGTGGGCCAGCTGACCGGCCTGGACATGCGGGCGCGCCTCGACCAGGGCGCGGCGCAGCATGCTCTCGGTCATCGCGTCGAGCAGGTCGAGCGACTCGACCGCGGCGAGGAACTGCGCCGGTGTGCGCACCGTGCCGTCGGGATGGTGCCAGCGCGCGAGCATCTCGGCGCCGACGTGCCGGCCGCGGCGCTGGTCGTAGACCGGCTGGTACCACGGCTCGATGCGCTCTTCGGCCACCGCCCGGCGCACCTCGTCTTGCAGCGCCTGGCGGCGCGAGACCTCGCTGCGCAGCGCCTGGTCGAACACCGTGGCGCGCCCGCGACCCTGGCGCTTGGAGGTGTACAGCGCCAGGTCGGCATCGCGCAGAAGCGTGTCGGCATCGCAGGTGTCGGCGCCGAAGTGGGCCACGCCGATCGAGCATCCGATGTGGGTGCGGCGCCCGTCGATCACCACCGGCTCGGCCAGCGCGCGCAGCAATCGCTCGGCAACTTCGGGCCCGGCGCAGGTGCCGTCGCGCACGATCAGCGCGAACTCGTCGCCGCCCAGGCGTGCCACGACATCCGAGGGCCTCACCGCGGCGACCATTCGGCGCGCCACGGCCGCCAGCAGCGCATCGCCGGCGGCATGGCCGTGCGCATCGTTGATGGCCTTGAAGCCGTCCAGGTCCATCATGATCAGCGAGCCGCCGCCGCTGCCGCCGGCGCGCGCCGCCTCCAGCGCGTGTGCCAGCTGCTGGTTGAAGCAGGCGCGGTTGGCCACGCCGGTCAGCACGTCGGTCTCGGCCAGCTGGAGCGCGCGGTGGCGTTCCCGGCTCAGCTCCTGCGTGCGCTCGGCAACGCGGCGCTCCAGATCGGTGGCAAGCCCGGACAGCGCGCGGTTGGCCTCCCACAGCTCGAGAGACTTGCTCTCGATGATCTGCTCGGCCTGGGCGCGGGCACGCTGCTCGCGTGCGAGCCGGGCCTCGAGCCGGCGCACGCGCTCGGCCCAAGGTGCGGCAGGCCCGGTCGCGTCCATTGGCAACAGCGCCTGGGCGCAGCCTCTCAGCGCGTCTCGATGATGAAGCGGATGGCGTGCTCGCCCTGAGGCTGGGCCAGCACCGTGGCCTCCACGCCGAAGTGCCGCGCCGAGCCACGCAGCAGCCCCTCGGCCAGCGCGCCCAGCCGGCGCGGACTGCGATAGTCCATCACCATGCGCTTGGCCGAGCGCTCGACGACGGTGAAGGCGGGCAGCTCGGCGTCGGGGTACAGCTTGCGAACCTCGACATGAATGTGCTCCTCGACGCTGGCCAGGAAGTCGAAGTAGCTGCCCGAGCGGCGGAAGAAGTCAGGGTAGCCGCGTTCGAAGCTGCCGGCCAGGTGGTGGCCGAAGTCGCGCACCAGGTCGGCGGCGGGCAGCCCGCAGCGCGCGGCCAGCGCGCCGGTCAGCGCGTGCATCTCTTCGTGGCTGTAGGTGCCCACGCTGGTGTAGGCGCCGCCACTGGGCAGCGCGCACGCCTCGATGATGTCGTCGACCGTATCCTCGCCGAAGCGGCCGGCCACGAACTCCAGGAACTGGGTGAAGACCACGCCCTTCATGAGCGCCCTCCTGCCGTGATGCCCGCCGCCCTCTCGGTGCGGCGCGGCGCCCGAAGCGTTGCACGCCGCCGCGCCGTGAAGCCGATTCTCGGAACGGCGGCTCCGGCGGCAGGGGCCGAAATGCAGGGCTTTTCCGGCATGGATTCGCCCGATCGCCCGCGCCGGGCCGGTGCGCTAGGCTGGCCGGCATGAGTTCTACCCTGCCCACCCACGCCCGGGTCGTCATCGTTGGCGGCGGCATCGCCGGCTGTTCCACCGCCTACCACCTGGCCCGCCTGGGCATCACCGACGTGCTGCTGCTCGAGCAAGGCAAGCTCTCCAGCGGCACCACCTGGCACGCCGCCGGGCTGGTGGGCCAGATGCGACCCAACCGCAACCAGACCCGCATGAGCAAGTACGGCATCGAGCTGTACGGCAGCCTCGAGGCCGAGACGGGCCTGGCCACCGGCTGGAAGCAATGTGGCAGCGTGAACGTGGCGCGCACCCCCGAGCGGATGCAGGTGCTGAGGAAGCAGGTGGCGCTGGCCAGGAGCTTCGGCGTCGAGGTGCAACTGATCACGCCGAAGGAGGCGGGCGATCGCTTCCCTGTGATGCGCACCGACGACCTGCAAGGCGCGATCTGGATCCCCGGCGACGGCAAGGCCAACCCGGCCGACCTGTGCATGAGCCTGGCCAAGGGTGCGCGCAACCGCGGCGTGAAGATCGCCGAGGGCGTGCAGGTCGACGCGGTGCTCACCGAACGCACTGCGCATGCCGAGCACGTGGCGGGCGTGCGCACCGCCCAGGGCGACACCGTGCGTTGCGAGGTGCTGGTGAACTGCGCCGGCCAGTGGGCGCGGCAGTTCGGCATGAAGGCCGGCGTGACGGTGCCGCTGTTCTCGGCCGAGCACTTCTACATCGTCACCGACCGCATCGACGGCGTGCACCCGATGCTGCCGGTGATGCGCGACCCCGACGGCTACATCTACTACAAGGAGGAGGTGGGCGGCCTGGTGATGGGCGGCTTCGAGCCCCAGGCC
>JAEUPD010000264.1 GCA_016788525.1 Rubrivivax sp. | reverse complement strand
CGGGTCTCGGGCCGCAATCTGGCGCCGCTGGTGCAGGCGCTGTGCGGCCGCGCCTTGGCGCCGCGCCAAGCGACGCTGCTGCCCTTTCGCGCCGCCGATGGCGCCGCCATCGACCAGGGCCTGGCCATCCACTTTCCGGCGCCGCAGTCCTACACCGGCGAAGACGTGCTGGAGCTGCAGGCCCACGGCGGGCCGGTGCTGCTGCAGATGCTGCTGGCGCGCTGCCTGCAGGCCATGCCCAGCTTGCGCCTGGCGCAGCCGGGCGAGTTCACCGAGCGCGCCTTTCTCAACGACAAGCTCGACCTCGCGCAGGCCGAGGCCGTGGCCGACCTCATCGACGCCGGCACCGAGGCCGCGGCACGCTCGGCCGCGCGCTCGCTGGCCGGCGCCTTTTCCAGCGAAGTGCGTGGGCTCGCCGAGCGCATCGTGCGGCTGCGCACGCTGGTGGAGGCGACGCTCGACTTCCCCGAGGAGGAGATCGACTTCCTCGAGAAGGCCGGCGCGCGCCAGCAGCTGGCCGACATCGTGCAGGCCGTGCGCGCCGCGCTCGCGCACGCCCGCCAAGGGGCGCTGTTGCGCGACGGGCTGCACGTGGTTCTCGCCGGCCAGCCCAACGTGGGCAAGAGCTCGCTGCTGAACGCGCTGGCCGGCGCCGAGCTGGCGATCGTCACGCCGATCCCCGGCACCACGCGCGACCGCCTGCGCGAGACCATCCAGATCGAAGGTGTGCCTCTGCACGTGATCGACACCGCCGGGCTGCGCGACGCCGAGGCTGCCGCCGACGAGGTCGAGCGCATCGGCATCGAGCGCAGCTGGCAGGCCATCGCCGAGGCCGACGCCGTGGTCTTCCTGCACGATCTGACGCGCCTGAGCGAACCGGCTTACGCACGCGGCGAGGAAGAGATCGCCGCGCGCCAGCGGGCCCTGCCCGGCGCCCCGGCGCGGCTGGACGTCTACAACAAGGTCGATGCCGCCGCAGGCGTGGCGGTGCCGGCCGGCGGCCTGGCCCTGTCGGCACGCACGGGTGCCGGTTTGCAGGAACTTCGCCATGCGCTGCTGGCGCAGGCCGGCTGGCAGGCGCTGCCCGAAGGCACCGTGATCGCACGGGCGCGGCATGTGCAGGCCCTCGAGCGCGCGCACGGCCATCTCGTGGCGGCCGAGGCGCACGCCGCGGCCCGCGACAACGCGCTCGACCTGCTGGCCGAGGAACTGCGCCTGGCGCACCAGGCGCTCGGCGAGATCACCGGCGAGTTCACCAGCGAAGACCTGCTGGGCGAGATCTTCGGCCGCTTCTGCATTGGAAAGTGACGGCCCCCTCGGCGCGCCGCCTTCAGGGCATCACGTCACGGCTTCAGGGACACCAGCCACGCCAGCACGTCGGCCTTCTCGCCGGCGTTGCACTCGCGTCCCACCACGTCCATGCAGTTCATGCGGAACATGTACTCCACGCGCGTGCGGTCGGTGAAGCGCTTGGCGTTCGCGGCGGGAGCCAGCGGCGCGATCACCTTGTCGGTCACCTGGTCCTTGCCGGCGCGCGTGGGCAGCGCACCGTGGCACGAGGCGCAGCTGAAACCCAGGTCGCGGCCGAAGTTGGTGGCGAAGAACTTCTGCCCGCGATCGGCCGATGCGGCCCGCCCCGCCTTGGCCGCGTACTCGGTCAGCAGTTGATCGGCCGACCCCTGTGCCCACACGGTGTGGGTGGTCAGCGAGACGACGGCGGCCAAGGCAGCCGCGGCGGCATTCGCGGCGATGCGGCCAGCGCGGTGCGGCGACGAGCGGTTCATGACGCGCCTCCTCTGCAGCCCACCAGGGGCGGCCCCAGTAGAGCAAGGCGGGCCGCGGCGCGTCTTGTCGGCGCTCAATGCCCTTCGAAATCGACGAGCGTGAACAGGGCCAACCCGCTTTCCTGGAGCTTCCTGGAGCCGCCGAGTTCGGGCAGATCGACGATGGCGGCGCCTTCCACCACTTCGGCGCCCAGCCGCTCCAGCAGCCTGCGGCCGGCCATCATCGTGCCGCCGGTGGCGATGAGGTCGTCGATCAGCACCACGCGGTCGCCTGCGCGCACGGCGTCGGTGTGCATCTCCACCGTGGCGCTGCCGTACTCCAGCTCGTAGGTCTCTTCCACCGTGGTGAAAGGCAGCTTGCCCTTCTTGCGGATCGGCACGAAGCCGATGCCCAGCTCGTAGGCCACCACGCTGCCGATGATGAAGCCGCGCGCGTCGAGCCCGGCGATGGCATCGGGCCGCGGGCTGAAGTAGCGGTGCACGAACTGGTCGATGAGCACGCGGAAGACGCGCGGGCTGGAAAGCAGCGGCGTGATGTCGCGGAACATCACCCCCGGCGCGGGCCAGTTCGCCACCGTGCGGATGTGTGCCTTGATGTAGGCGCTGGGGTCCTGCAGCGACAGCACCATGTCGCCGGGGGGTGTCGCTGCGGCCGGCGCAATGCCGGCGGGAGGGGCCGATGGGGTCATGGGGTGGTCTTCGGGTGGTTCTGGCGCAGCGGGCTCAATGCAGCCACGCCCGCGCCAGCACTTCGGCTTCGGGCAGCGCGCCGGTGGTGGGGGCGGGGCCGGGCCGCACGCGCAGCAGCAGGGCTTCGCCATCGGTGGTGCTCTCGCCGGTGAGATCGCGCAGCACGAACTGGTGCGTCACCCAGGCCTCGAATCCGTCGCGGCGCGCGCTGGCCGCCGCCAGCGCCCGGCGCAGGGAGGCCTGCTGCGCGGCGCGCGCCGCGGCGTCGCTGCGCGCCGGGGAGCCGAGCGCGCTGAACACCTCGGCGCGGCCGAAGGCGATCTGCGCGGTGTCGCGGCAGCGGCACCAGGGACTCGTGCGCACCACCACCGGGGCCAGGCCCTGCGAGCGCAGCCACTGGCCGATGCGGGCGGCCTGCGCGCGACCTTCGTCGCCCAGGTTGCGCTGGGTCTCGCAGCGTGCGAGGTCGAAGCCCGGCGGATCGAACTGGCCCGGCGCCTGGGCGTGACGCAACGCGAGCACCACGCCGCCGGCGCGCAACCCGGCGGCCACCTGCGCGCGCAGGGCCTCGCGGGCCGCGTCGGCGCCGGCCTGCGGCGGTGCGTGCTGCGCGTGCTGCGCGTGCTGCGCGTGCGCGGACCTGGCCGCTGCCATGGCTACTGCTGTCGCAGCCGCAGTCGCAGCGGGGTTCGCGGTCGCCGCAGCCAGGGCTCGCAGCAAGGTGCGTCGCGGCATCGGCGTGGCGCGGGCTGGCATGACCGGCCTACCCGCGCAGCAGCTTCTCTTCGGCCAGCGCCAGCGGCTCGGGCAGGCCGGAAAGCACCAGCGTGTCGCCGGCGCTCAGCGCGTGCGCGGCGTCCGGGCCGACCACACCGCCGCCGGCACGGCGGATCGACACCACGCTCACGCCCACGGCGTGCAGCGCCTGCGCGTCCAGCGTCTGACCCAGGCAGCCGGCCGCCTCGGGCAGGGTCACGCTCTGCAGGCGCGCCTGTTCCAGCTCTTCCACGGTGTCGTCGTCGGCGCCGTGGAAGTAGCCGCGCAGCAGGCTGTAGCGCGCGTCGCGCGCGTCGCGCGTGATGCGGATGACGCGCTGCATCGGCACGCCCACCAGCGCCAGCGCGTGGCCGGCGAGCATCAGGCTGCCCTCCACGGCCTCGGGCACCACTTCGGTGGCGCCGGCGGCCTTGAGCTTGTCGATGTCGGTGTCGTCCACCGTGCGCACGAGCACCGGCACCTTGGGCGCGTGGCCGTGCACCAGCGCCAGGATCTTCAGTGCCGAGGGCGTGTCGTGGTAGCTCACCACCACCGCGGCGGCGCGCGCCAGGCCGGCGGCCATCAGGCTTTGCAGCCGCGCGGCGTCGCCGAACACCACGCTCTGCCCGGCGGCGGCGGCCTGGCGCACGCGGTCGGGGTCGAGGTCCAGCGCCATGTACGGGATGTGCTCCTTGCCGAGCAGCCGCGCCAGGTTCTGGCCGCTGCGGCCGTAGCCGCAGATGATCACGTGCCGCTCGGCGGCCATCGAGCGCTTGGCGATCGTCGTCAGCGCCACCGACTGCATCAGCCAGTCGCTGGACGACAGCTTGTTGACGATGACGTTGCTGTACATCACGAGGAGGGGCGTGGCCAGCATCGACAGCACCATGCTGGCCAGGATGGGGCTCATCCACTGCGGCGCCACCAGGCCGTGGCCGGCACCCAGCGTCAGCAGCACGAAGCCGAACTCGCCGGCCTGCGCAAGATAGAGGCCGGTGCGCAGCGCCACGCCCGGCGAGGAGCGGAACAGCCGCGCCAGCGCCGCCACCAGCGCGAACTTGGCCACCACGGGCCCGGTGGTCAGCAGCAGCACCAGCAACCACTGGTCGAGCACCGGCCGCCAGTCGAGCTTCATGCCGATGGTGATGAAGAACAGGCCCAGCAGCACGTCGTGGAACGGCCGGATGTCGGTCTCGACCTGGTGCTTGTATTCGGTCTCGGCCACCAGCATGCCGGCCACGAACGCGCCCAGCGCCAGGCTCAACCCGGCGTGCTCGGTCAGCCAGGCCAGCCCCAGCGTGATGAGCAGCAGGTTGAGGACGAACAGCTCCTCGCTCTTGCGCCGCGCCACCAGCGTGAGCCACCAGCGCATCACCTTCTGCCCGCCTACCAGCAGCACGGTGAGCACGGCGGCCGCCTTCACCAGTGCCCAGCCCATCGCCGCGGCCAGTTCTTCGGGCGGCGAGTTCAGCGCCGGAATCAGCACCAGCAGCGGCACCACCGCCAGGTCCTGGAACAGCAGCACGCCGACGACGCGCTTGCCGTGTTCGCTTTCCAGCTCCAGCCGGTCGGCCATCAGCTTGACGACGATGGCCGTGGAGCTCATCGCGATGGCGCCGCCCAGCACCACGGCGCCGCGCCAGCTCATCTGCCACTCGCCGCCGAACAGCCACTGGTAGCCGTGGACGAGCAGGAGGTGGCCGGCCAGCGTGCCCAGCATCGTCAGCCCGACCTGCGCCGAGCCGAGCCCGAACACCACGGTGCGCATGCTGCGCAGCTTGGGCAGGTTGAACTCCAGCCCGATCACGAACATCAGGAACACGACGCCGAACTCGGCCAGGTACTTGACGCCGGCGCTGTCCTGCGCGAAGGCCAGCGCATTGGGGCCGATCAGCACGCCCACCACCAGGTAGCCCAGCATCGGCGGCAGCTTCAGCGAGCGGCAGGCCACCACGCCGGCCACCGCGGCCACGAGGTACAGCAGCACGAGTTCGAGGGTGGAGGCCAAGGTGGGCGGGGGTCGGCGGCAGCGAAAGAGGCCCGGGCCGGCGTGGCAGCGACAGCGCGTGCCGAGATGAAGGAAAGCGGCGAGACAGCGAGGGCGGGCAAGGCAGCCCCGGCAGCCAGCGGCAGGCCTGGGCGCGGCGCAGCCGATGCCTAGAATGCCTTCACCACCCGACGCTATCGTATGCGAGGCCCCGAAGCACCGAACGCCCGCGAGATCGACGCCGAACGCATGCTGGCGCTGGCCGCGCGCACGTTCGAGATCGAGTCGCGTGCGCTGCTCGGGCTGCCGGCCCAGCTGGCGCAGGGTGCCGGCGGCGGGTTCGTCGCCGCCGTGCGCGCCATGCTCGATTGCCGTGGCCGCGTGGTCGTGATGGGCATGGGCAAGAGCGGCCACGTCGGCCGCAAGATCGCCGCCACGCTGGCCTCCACCGGCACGCCGGCGTTCTTCGTTCACCCGGCCGAGGCCAGCCACGGCGACCTGGGCATGGTGCAGGCCGGTGACGTGGTGCTGGCGCTGTCCAACAGCGGCGAGAGCGACGAGCTGGCGGCCATCCTGCCGGCGATGCGGCGGCTGGGCGTCACGCTGGTGGCGATGACGAGCCAGGCCGACTCCACCCTCGCACAGCATGCCGAGGTCGTGCTGCTGGCCGCGGTGGCCGAAGAGGCCTGCCCGCTGAACCTGGCGCCCACCGCCAGCACCACCGCGCAGATGGCTCTGGGCGATGCGCTGGCCGTGGCGCTGCTGGACGCGCGCGGCTTCCGTGAAGAGGACTTCGCCCGCTCGCACCCGGGTGGCAGCCTCGGGCGCAAGCTGCTGATGCACGTGCGCGACCTGATGCGCGCTGGCGAAGCCGTGCCACGCGTGGGGCCCGCGGCGCCGTTCCACGAGTTGCTGCGCGAGATGACCGGCAAGGGCCTGGGCTTCGCCGCCGTGGTGGCCGACGACGGCCGGCCGGTCGGCATCTTCACCGACGGCGACCTGCGGCGCCTGATCGAACGCAGCGAGGGCGACGTGCGCGAGTTGCGGCGGCTCACCGCCGCCACGGTGATGCACCGCAGCCCGCGGTTGGTGCGCGACGACGCGCTGGCGGTGGATGCCGCCGGCGTGATGGAGCAGCACCGCATCACCAGCGTGCTGGTGATCGACGCCGCCGGCCGGCTGGTGGGCGCGCTGAACTCCAACGACCTGATGCGCGCCAAGGTCATCTGAGCCGCGGCGCCGCCGGTCCTCGCGCCCTCACTCTTGCGCCGTCGTCCCCCCAGCCCCTCGAAGCCGTGAGCGTCGCGCTGACCTTCGCCCCCGAGCTGCTGCTGCAGGCGCAAGGCCGCAGCCTGGGCGTGAAGGCCGCGATCTTCGACGTCGACGGGGTGCTCACCGACGGCACGCTGTTCATCGGCGAGGCCGGGGAGATGATGAAGCCGTTCAGCTCGCTGGACGGCCAGGGCTTGAAGCTGCTGCGGCTGGGCGGCATCGAGCCGATCGTCATCACCGGTCGCGACAGCGCGGCGGTGCGCCGGCGCGTGTCCGACCTCGGTCTTGTGCACGCGGTGTACGGTGCCGGCGACAAGCTGGCGGCGGCCGAGGCACTGCTGGCCGCACTGGGCGTGGCATGGGCCGACGTGGCGGCCATCGGCGACGACTGGCCCGACCTGCCGCTGCTGCGGCGCGCGGCCTTCGCCGCTGCACCGCCCGGCGCGCATGCCGAGGTGCGCGCCGCGGCACACCATGTCACCGCGGCGGCCGGCGGCCACGGCGCGGCGCGCGAGTTCTGCGACCTCTTGCTGCTGGCCAACGGCCGCTACGGCACGCTGCTGGCGCAGTTCGGCGGCAGCGGCGCGACGCTGGACGCGCGCTGAGGCGCGGCACCATCCGCGGCCGCATCATCATGTCTGTCGAGCTGCACCTGCCCGACCTGCCCGAGGTGCCGATCTCGCTCGGCTCGGCCGAGGCCGCCGGGGGCGCGGACCGCCGCGCCCGGTTGCCCTGGCACCTGCGGCTGCGCGAGGCGCTGTCGGCCTACCTGCCGCTGCTGCTGATGCTGCTGATCGCACTGGCCACGTGGTGGCTGGTCAAGCACACGCCGGTGCCGCAGCCGCCGGCACCGCCGCGCGAGGCGCGCACCGAACCCGACTACACGATGAGCGGCTTTGCGCTGGAGCGCTTCGACGCCACCGGGCGGCTGAAGCTGCGCGTCGAGGGCGGGCAGCTGCGGCACTACCCGGACACCGGCCGCGTGGAGATCGACGATGCGCGCATCCGCGCCTTCGCCGCCGACGGCCGCGAGACGGTGGCCACCGCCCGGCGTGCGCTGGGCAACGCCGACGGCAGCGAGCTGCAGCTGCTGGGCGGGGCCCAGGTGACCAGCCGCGATGCCGCCGGCGCGCCGATGGTCATTCGCGGCGAGTTCCTGCACGCCTTCCTCGTCACCGAGCGCGTGCGCTCGCACCAGCCGGTGTCGGTGAGCTACGGGGCCACGGAGCTGAGCGCCGGCGGTATCGAGTACGACAACGCGATCCGCAAACTTGACTTCAAGGGGCCGGTGCGGGCCGTGCTTGCGCCCCGGGGGGCGGCGAGCGCGGCCGCAGGGAGCCGAGGATGAGCGAAGTCCTTCAGGCGCCGCTGGCCTTCATCACCGGCGCTTCCAGCGGCATCGGCCAGGCGCTGGCGGCCTGTTATGCGCAGCGCGGCTGGCGGCTGGCGCTGGTGGCGCGGCGCGAGCCGGTGCTGCAGGAGTGGGCGCGCGGCCACGGGCTCGATGCGGCACGCTGCCAAGCCTATGCGGCCGACGTCTCGCAGCCCGACAGCATCGTCGCGGCGGGCCACGCCTGCATCGAGCGCCAGGGCGTGCCCGCCGTGGTGATCGCCAACGCCGGCATCAGCGTGGGCATGGATACCGCCGACCGCGAAGACCTCGAGGTCATGCGCGAGACGCTGCAGCTGAACGTGCTCGGCGTGGCGGCCACCTTCCACCCGTTCGTCGCCCGCATGCGCAACCGCGGCGCGGGCACGCTGGTGGGCGTGGCCAGCATGGCGGCGCTGCGCGGGTTGCCCGGGCATGGCGCCTACTGCGCGAGCAAGGCCGCGGTGGTGGCGTATTGCGAGAGCCTGCGCGTGGAGTGCCGCGGCAGCGGCGTGCGCGTGGTGACCCTGCTGCCGGGCTACGTGGCCACGCCGCTGACGGCGCGCAACCCGTACTCGATGCCCTTCCTCATCGACGCCGACACCTTTGCCACCCGCGCGGCGCGGGCCATCGAGGCCGGAACGCCGCGGCAGGTGATCCCCTGGCAGATGGCGCTCGTCGACCCGCTGCTGCGCAACCTGCCGATCGTCGTGTACGACCGGCTGTTCAAGGGCCGCAAGCGCAAGCCGCGGCGCGGCAGCGGGGCGGCCACTTGAGGCCCGCGGCGGGGCGCGCGGCGGGGGTGCCCGCGCGCCGGCCTGCGCACCATCCAGTGGGGCGGCGGTGGACACGCTGACCCATGCGCTTTCCGGCGCGCTGCTGGCGCGGTTGATCTGCGCGCGGCCCGCTGCGGCCGCGTTGCCGCACGAGGTGGCCCGGGTGCTGGCGCCGGCCGGGCGCTTCGGCGCGGCGTGGGACCAGGCACCAGGCCATCTGGCGCCCTGGCAGGTGGTGGTGGTCGGCGCGCTGGCCGCGGCCTTCCCGGACATCGACGCCGTGACGCAGGCCTTCGGCGAATTCGTCTACCTGCGCCACCACCGTGGCGTCACGCATTCGGTGCTGATGGCGCCGCTGTGGGCGGCGGTGCTGGCGGCGATCTTCGCGCGCTGGTTCGCCGCCACCCGCGAACGCGCCGGCGGCTGGAAGGCGCTGTACGTGCCGGTGCTGGCGGCGCTGCTCATCCACATCGCCGGCGACTGGATCACCCCGTTCGGCACGATGATGCTGGCGCCGTTTTCCGATGCGCGCCTCGGACTGGGGGCGATGTTCATCATCGACCTCGGCTTCAGCGGCATCCTGATCGCGGCGCTCGGGCTCGCAGCGCTGCTGCCGCGCCGGCGGTGGCCGGCCGCGCTGGGCCTGGCCGGGGCCGCAGCGTGGGTGGCGCTGGCCTGGGTGGGCCAGCAGGAGGCCGAGGCGGCGGGGCGCGCCTACGCGCAGGCCCGGGGGGTGCGCGCCGAGACGGTGGAGGCGATGCCGCGGCCGGCCTCGCCGTTCAACTGGACCGTGGCGGTGTTCGACGGGCACGAGTACCACCTCGCGCACATCAACACCCGGCGCAAGGCGCCGCTGGTCGCCGGGCCGGATGACTTCTTCGTGCGCCGTTTCTCGGCCCCGTACCTGCCGGTCGACCAGGCGCAATGGACTCGACTGCCGCGGCTGGGTGGCGAGGGCACGCCGCCGTGGGTGAAGCAGGCGTGGGAGCACGAGGTGTTCGCCACCTTTCGCTGGTTCGCGCAGGCGCCTTCGCTGCTCGAGGCGGTGGAGCGATCGCGTCTGGCCACGACAGCCCCCAGGGCCGGTGATGCGGCCGCAGCCGGCATGGCCGCCGGCGCCTCGGCCGCGGGGCCGAATGCGGCGGCCGCCATCGACGCCTCGGCCGACCCCCAAGCCGAGGCCGAGCGCTGCGCGGCCTTCCGCGACCTGCGTTTCGAGACCCCCGGGCGAGAGGGCTCGCCCTTCCGGTACGCGGTGTGCCTGGGCGGGGCGGGCCAGGCCCGGGTGTTTCGCCTGGAGGGGCCGGCCTGGCGGCCGATCTGAGCCGAGGCGGGGCCGGGGCGGTTCGCGGCGAGCATCGGTCGACGGCGCGAGGCCGGGTCGGGGCCAGGGCCGCCGCGGCGACCGCTGCGACCCACCGGGGGCCGGCGGCACGACCGGCCCGCGCACCGACGAAATGACGGCGTCGCACAAACGACAACGCCGGCACGGGCCGGCGTTGTTTTCGGGTCGGGCGGGAAGTGTCGTCCCGCCCGGTTTCCAGCAGCCTCAGCTGGCAGCGGGGGGGTCAGTACCCGCCTTGGCCGCCCTGGCCGCCGCGGCTGCCACCGCCACCGCCGTAGCCGCCACGGCCACCACCGCCATAGGGGCTGCGGCCACCACCGCCGTAGGGGCTGCGACCACCGCCGCCGCCGCCACCGCCGTAGCCGCCACCACCACCACCGCCACCGCCGTAGCCGCCGCCACCGCCACCATAGCCGCCACGGCTGCCGCCGCCATACCCGCCGCCACCGCCACCGCCGGGCCGGTCTTCGCGCGGGCGCGCCTCGTTGACGACGACGGCCCGGCCTTCGAGCGCCTGGCCGTTCATGCCGTTGATGGCGGCCTTGGCCTCGGCCTCGGTGCCCATCTCGACGAAGCCGAAGCCCTTCGAGCGGCCGGTTTCACGGTCCATCATCACCTTGGCCGAAGTGACGGTGCCGAACTGAGCGAAAGCGGCCTGCAGCGATTCATCGCGCACGGAATAGGCCAGATTACCTACGTAAAGCTTGTTTCCCACGGGGAGCCCTCTAGAAGAACCACGAACACCATGCGGAGCTCAACCCTGCGTGAAACCACTTCAGCAAGAGGCGCGGCTGCCAGACACAGACCGGCCGATTATCCGGCGCGCTGCCCGAGGTATGTAAAGGTTGGCGGCGCGACACTGTTGTTTTGGTGCCCCCGGGATAACCCGATGCCCCCCGTCCCCAGCCTCTAGCATCCGCCCCATGGACTTGCTCAAGCCGCTGATCGCGCTGCTGGCCATCGTCAATCCGATCGGCGTGGTGCCGTTCTTCATCCACTTCACCCAGGGCTTCAGCCGCGAGGAGCGCTCGCACACCATCCGCGTGACGTCGACGGCGGTGTTCGCGGTGATCGCCCTTTCGGCGCTGGCCGGGCTGAAGATCGTCGAGTTCTTCGGCATCTCGCTGGCCTCGTTCCAGGTGGGAGGCGGCACGCTGTTGCTGATCAGCTCGCTGGCGATGCTCACGCCCAGCCCGCCGAGGGCAAGCCCAACGATGTCAGCGAGGGCCGGGAGAAGGCGGACGCCGGTGCCAGCATCGCCGTGGTGCCGCTGGCCATTCCGCTGCTCACCGGGCCGGCGACGATCTCCACGATGGTCATCTACGCGGAGAAGTCGCGCCACTGGTGGGAGCTGGCGGTGCTCGTCGGGTACGGGGTGGTGATCGGCGGCGCGACGTTCGCCGCCCTGTCGGCGTCCGGGCGCATCGGCCGGGTGCTGGGGCGCACCGGCATCAACGTGATGACGCGGCTGATGGGGCTCATCCTCGCGGCGATGGCGGTGGAGCTGCTCGCCGACGGGCTGGTCAAGCTGTTCCCGGTGCTGGGCACGGGGTTGCCCGGCGCGGCGCGCTGAGGCGTGGGCGGCGCGACCAGGCCGCCGCGCATCCCGGCGGCGCGGGACGAGCCGGCCATCGGCCGCACGGTTGCGCTGGGGCGCATTGGCCGCTTCGGCCGCGCGCGCCGGCCCGCTACGATGGCCGCGTGAGCGAACCAGCCGCCGCGGGCCACTCCCCGCACGACACCTACGACGCGATCGTCGTCGGCGCCGGCACGGCGGGCTGCCTGCTCGCCAACCGGCTGAGCGCTGACGCGAAGCGCCGCGTGCTGCTGCTGGAAGCCGGCGGCGAGGACAGCTACCCCTGGATCCACATCCCGGTCGGCTACCTGTACTGCATCGGCAACCCGCGCACCGACTGGCTGTACTTCACCGAGCCCGACGCCGGCCTCAACGGCCGGAAGCTGCGCTACCCGCGCGGCAAGGTGCTGGGCGGCTGCTCCAGCATCAACGGCATGATCTACATGCGCGGGCAGTCGCGCGACTACGACCACTGGGCAGAGGTCATCGGCGACGCCTCGTGGCGCTGGGACGCCGTGCTGCCGCACTTCATGGCGCACGAGGACCACTGGCGTGCGCACGAGGCTGATTTCGCACCGTTCCACCGCGCCGGCGGCGAGTGGCGCATCGAGCGTCAGCGGCTGAGCTGGGAGATCCTCGACGCCTTCGCCGCGGCGGCCCGCGAGGCCGGCCTGCCCGCCACCGAGGACTTCAACCGCGGCAACAACGAAGGCGTGGGCTACTTCGAGGTCAACCAGAAGCGCGGCGTCCGCTGGAACGCCACCAAGGGTTTCCTGAAGCCGGTGCGCCGGCGCGCCAACCTCACGGTGCGCACCGGCGTGACGGTGACGCGCGTGCTGCTCGAGGGCACCCGCGCCGTCGGTGTGGCGCTGTCGGGCGGCGCCGGGGCGCCCGAGGAAGTGGTGCGCGTGGCGGCCGCCGGCGGCGAAGTGGTCCTGGCCGCGGGCGCGGTGGGCACGCCGCAGATCCTGCAGCTGTCGGGCATCGGGCCGCCGGCGCTGCTGGCCGGCCACGGCATCGCCGTGCGGCACGCGCTCGAAGGCGTCGGCGAGAACCTGCAGGACCACCTGCAGATCCGCGCCGTGTTCGCCGTGGAGGGGGTGAAGACACTGAACAGCATCGCGAACTCGTGGCTGGGCAAGCTGGGCATCGGGCTGCAGTACCTGCTCACGCAGAGCGGGCCGATGAGCATGTCGCCGTCGCAGCTGGGCGCGTTCACGCGCTCGTCGCCGGCGCATGCGTGGCCGAACGTCGAGTACCACGTGCAGCCGCTCAGCCTCGACGCCTTCGGCGAGCCGCTGCACCGCGAAGACGCCTTCACCGCCAGCGTGTGCAACCTCAACCCCGGCTCGCGCGGGCACGTGCGCATCCGCTCGGCACGGCCGCAAGACGCGCCGCGCATCCAGGCCAACTACCTGAGCACCGACGAAGACCGGCAGGTGGCCGCCGATTCGCTGCGGCTGACACGCCGCATCGCCGCGATGCCCGCGCTGGCGCGCTACCGCCCGCGCGAGGTGAAGCCCGGCGTGCAGTTCCAGACCGACGACGAGCTGGCCCGCCTGGCCGGCGATATCGGCACCACCATCTTTCACCCCGTCGGCACCTGCCGCATGGGCCGCGCGGGAGACGCGCTGGCGGTGGTCGACCCGCAATTGCGCGTGCGCGGCCTGGCCGGCCTGCGCATCGCCGACGCCAGCGTGATGCCCACCATCACCAGCGGCAACACCAACGCGCCCACGCTGATGATCGCCGAGCGCGCTGCGGCGCTCCTGCGCGCGGCCGCGGCGGGATGAAGCGAACCATCACCGCCAACCGCAGATCCGACGCGGGACGTGAGCGGAGCCCGCGGCGCACCAGCACGGGGCGACGGGTTAGTCCTTATGCACCGGCCGGGGGCTGCCGCTACATTCGCCGCACTCGCGCGAGGCGCGCCTCCCAAAGGCGGCGCCGGGCGCTGGGGGACCGAGGAGACACAAGGCCGCCGGAAGACCGGCAGGCCCGGACGGGCGCCGCGATCGCGGCGCCCGTTTCGTTTTCCGCCGGGCTCCCCGCCTCCGCCCAGGCTGCCGGTCCCCATGGTCAGCGCTGGCCTGCGGCGCCGCTCACCCCCCAGCCAGGCTGCCTGGCACGCGGGGCCACGGGCGATGCACCTCGCCAGGCCGCCGATCTGACCCCGGCTCGCCCTGCTATTGCGGGGCATGGCCCCCGGGCAGCTTCCTAGCATCGGCCGATCGCCGCGAGTCGCGGTCACAAGCAAGCCCGCCAGGCGGCCCGCCATGTCCGTCAACCCAGAACTGCGCAACCTCGACATCGCCATCCCGGCGCAGCCCGAGGCGCTGGTCAAGCTGTCGCTGCTGATGGCCGAGGAGGAGCTCAACCTCGCCGACGCCGCCGAGCTGATCGAGGCCGACATGGCGCTGGCCGCCGCGGTGATGAAGGCGGTGAACTCGTCGCTGTACGGCTTGAAGGGGCGCGTGCAGACCGTGCACCAGGCCATCAGCTACCTGGGCATGCGCGAGGTGGCCGCCATCACCTTCGAGATGGGCCTGCGCGCCGCCTTCCCGCCGGCGCCCGAGCTGCAGCCGCTGTGGCGACGCGCCGCGCTGCGCGGCCTGGTCATGGGGCGGCTGGCGCAGCGCCTGGGGATGGACGCCTGGGCGGCACACTCGGCCGGCCTGTTCGAGGAATGCGGCAAGGCGGTGCTGTTCCGCCATGCCCCCGACCACTACCGCTCGATGCTGCGCGCCGCGCAGCACGACGGCGAACTGGTGACGCTGGAGCACGCCGGCTTCGGTGTCAGCCACGACGCGCTGGGCGCCGCGCTGTGCGACAGCTGGGGCCTGGCGCCGCTGGCCGTGGCCAGTGTGCGCCACCACGTGCTGGCCCAGCTGGGGGGCCCCTTGCCCGACGAAGAGGCCAGGCGGCCCATCAGCGCACTGTCGGTGGTGGCTTTTGGCCTCATGACGTCGAGCGCCGGTCTCGACGAGGACACGGCCCGCGTCGCGCAAGAGGCGCACCTGGACGCCCAGGCGCTGCTGCGCACGGCGCGGCAGGTGCACGAGCAACTGGACGCTGCGGCGCAGCACGGCCGCTGACCGGGTGCGGGTAGGCCCGGGCGCCCAAGCCCGCGGCACGCGCGTAGTCTGGCGGCCCTTCCAGATGCCGCCTGCGGCCTCAGCCGCGGGCCGAGATCCACCATGGCCGCCATCGTCGACGACAGCACCCTTGCTCTGCAGCGCCTGTACCACTGGGAAAGCACAACCCCCGACCGCGTGGCCTACACGCAGCCCATCGGTGGCGGCCAGGTCACCACCTACACCTGGCGCCAGGTGATGGACCAGGCGCGGCGCATGGCCGCGCATCTGAAGGCGCAGGGCATCGGCCCCGGTGACCGCGTGGCGATGCTGTCGAAGAACACCGCGCACTGGATGATGAGCGACTTCGCCATCTGGCTGGCCGGCGCGGTTTCCGTGCCGCTGTACCCCACGCTGGCCGCCGGCACCATCCGCCAGATCCTCGAGCACTCGGGCGCCAAGCTGCTGTTCGTCGGCAAGCTCGACGGCTGGGAGGGCATGAAGCCGGGCGTGCCGGCCGGGCTGCCGTGCATCAGCCACCCGCTGTCACCCGACGACGCGAAGAAGAGCTACCCGGGCTGGGACGACATCTGCGCCAAGACCCAGCCGCTGCAGGGCAACGCCACGCGGCCGGCCGACGACCTGGCCACCATCATGTACACCTCGGGCACCACCGGCGCGCCCAAGGGCGTGATGCACAGCTTCGGCACCTTCGCCTGGGGCGTGCAATCGGGCCTGAAGCGCGTGCCGGCGATCAACCTCGATGCGCGCATGCTCAGCTACCTGCCGCTGTCCCACGTCGCCGAGCGCACCTTGGTCGAGCACGGCCAGCTGGCCACCGGCATGCACATCTACTTCGCCGAGAGCCTGGAGACTTTCACGCAGGACCTGCAGCGCGCCCGGCCCACGGTGTTCTTCAGCGTGCCGCGGCTGTGGGTGAAGTTCCAGCAGGGCATCAGCGCGAAGATGCCGCCGGCCAAGCTCGACCGGCTGCTGAAGATCCCCATCCTCAAGGGCATCGTCAAGAAGAAGATCCTCACCGCACTGGGCCTGCAGGAGTGCGTGTTCGCCGCCGGCGGCGCCGCGCCGATGCCGCCTGCGCTGCTGCGCTGGTACAACAAGCTCGGCCTCGACCTCGTGGAGGTCTACGGCATGACCGAGAACTGCGGCGTCAGCCACGCCACGCTGCCGGGCAAGCAGCGTCCGGGCACGGTGGGCCTGCCGTACGACGGCGTGCAAAGCCGGCTCGACCCGGTGAGCAGCGAAATCCAGGTCAAGGCCCCGTGCCTGATGCTCGGCTACTACAAGGAGCCCGGGCTGACCAAGGAGGCCTTCACCGAGGACGGCTGGCTGCGCACCGGCGACAAGGGTGCGCTCGACGCGGAAGGCAACCTGAAGATCACCGGCCGCGTGAAGGACCTGTTCAAGACCAGCAAGGGCAAGTACGTGGCGCCCGCGCCGATCGAGGACAAGCTGGTCATGCACACCGCGGTGGAGGCTTGCTGCGTGACGGGTGCCAACCTCGGCCAGCCGCTGGCGCTGCTGATGCTCAACATCGACGCGATGAACAAGGCCGCCGACGCCGGTGGCCGCGGCGAGCTGGAGGGCTCGCTGGCCGAGCACCTGAAGGGCATCAACGAAACGCTCGACCCGCACGAGCAGTTGGACTGCCTGGTCGTCACCACCGAGGCCTGGACGGTGGACAACGACCTCATCACGCCCACCTTCAAGGTCAAGCGCAACAGGATCGAAGACCGCTTCGCGGCCCACTACGACCAGTGGGTGGGTTCGCGCAAGAAGGTCATCTGGACGAGCTGACAACGCCATCGAGTGGCGGCAGCCCGGGCAGGCCGGGCAGGCCGCGGCGCGGGCTCACACCGGGGGCAGCATGGCCTGCGGCGGTTCTTCGGCTGGCGGCTCGGCAGTGGCGCGCGCCAGCGCCATCCACACCGCGAAGCCGGGGGTGGCGGGGCGGCGCGGCGCCGGCCGGGCCAGCTCCAGGTGGTGGCCGTTGTCGATGAGCACGCCGTAGGCTTCGGGCACGTCGGCGGCCGTGCCCACGCCAGGGCCGAGCACGTACCAGCATTGGCTGGAAAGCGCGAGGTACGCCGCGCCCTTGTCCGGGCGCTTCAGGTCGGCCAGCAGATCGGCGCGCCGCACCTTGATCTCGTGCACCGCGGGCTCGGTGTAGGCCTCCACCGTGGTGTGGCGGATCGAGTAGACGTCGGGCATCGCCATCACCCAGCGCATGCGCGCGGCCGCGGCGGGGGCGGCCGCGTCGGGCGCCTCGGGCAGCAGGGCCGCGCTGCGCGGCGTGCCGGGGTCGTGGGCGGCGGCCGCGCCGTCGGACTCCTGCACGCCACCGGCGGGTGAGGCGGGGTCCGCCGCCGGCGGCAGCGGCGCGCGCAGCGACAGCCCACGCCAGACGATGCGGCCGTCGCGCTGCATCTGCTGGGCCACGCGGGCCACCAGCGCCTCGTGCGCATCGAGGGCCGCGCGGTTGCGCGCCGCGGTGGCGGCCAGCACCTGGATGCCGGCGTCGGTGAGTCGAAGCGTCTCCCGGCCTTCGCGGTCGAGCAGCCGCTCCAGCAGCCCGGCGGCCAGCAGGTCCGCCTCGACCAGGTCGCGGCACGGCCAGCCGGCCGAGCGCCATATCTCGCGCAGGCGCTTGCGGTGAGAAAGCGGCAGGGCGTGCGCGGCCACGGCGCGGCGAGTGGGCGAAGGAAGAAGGGCGCGGCGAGCGGACAGCCGGCCAGCCGCCCTACTCGACGACCTGCACGCCTTTCCAGAACGCGATGCGGCCCTGGATGTTCGCGGCAGCCTCCTTGGGCTGCGGATAGAACCACGCCGCGTCGGGGTTGGCGTCGCCGTCGACGAACACGGTGTGGTAGCTGGCCTGCCCCTTCCAGGCACACATCGTCTTGGTGTTGCTGGGCAGCAGGTACTTCGGGTTCACCGACTGGGCAGGGAAGTAGTGGTTGCCTTCGACCAGCACCGTGTCGTCGCTCTGGGCGATGACGGTGCCCTTCCAGATGGCTTTCATGCGCGCTCTCCTGGCCTGTGGCGGGCAGGTTACCACCGCGCCGGCCAGTGCCCCCAGGGCCGCCAGCGGGCACCACCGGGGGGGCGCGCCCGTGGGCCGGCCGGGCAGGCGTTTCGAACGCTGCGTGCAAAGCCCGCCGGCTGTGCATGGCGCGTCGGGCCGCTACATTGGCCCCATGGACACTCCGGTCGCTTCCACCACCTCCACCACCACTGCCGACGCCGTGCTCGCGCCCCGCCCCGTCGAGCGGCTTGTGCAAGGCCAGCCCACCAGCGACGGCGCCGGCGTCAAGCTCACGCGCGTGCTGACGCAGAACCTGCAACGGCGGCTGGACCCCTTCCTCATGCTCGACGCCTTCGGCAGCGACGCCGCGGCCGACTACATCGGCGGCTTCCCCGACCACCCGCACCGCGGCTTCGAGACCGTGACCTACATGCTCGAAGGCCGCATGCGCCACAAGGACAGCGCCGGCCACGAAGGCCTGCTCACCCCCGGCGCCGTGCAGTGGATGACCGCCGGGCGCGGCGTCATCCACAGCGAGATGCCCGAACAGGAAGAGGGCCGCATGGAAGGCTTCCAGCTGTGGCTCAACCTGCCCGCCAGGGAGAAGATGCGCGAGCCCTGGTACCGGGATATCCGGCCCGAGGACATTCCCGAGTGGCGAGGCGGCGGCGTGACGGCGCGCGTCATCGCCGGCCGCACGCAGGGCGTGGCCGGCGCGATGCAGCGCGAAGACACCGAGCCGCTGTACCTGGACCTGCACCTCGAGCCGGGTGCGCAGTTTGCGCAGCCGTTGCCGGCGGCGCACAACGCATTCGTCTACGTCTACCGCGGCGAGGTGCAGATCGGCCAGAACGCGGTGCCACAGCAACGCATGGCGATCCTGGCCAATGCCCCCGGCAGCGACGGCGTGGCGCTGAGCGCCGGCTGCGAGGGCGCGCGGGCCATCCTCGTGGCCGGGCGGCCGCTGAACGAGCCGATCGCGCAGTACGGGCCGTTCGTGATGAACACCCAGCAGGAGATCTTCCAGGCGGTGGAGGACTTTCGCGCCGGGCGGCTGGCCTAGGCGGCCGGCGCTTGGACGGGGCCTGTCGCCGTATCCAGCCAGAGTTCAGGCGTTGCCGGTTCGAGGTTGGTGGCGCGCCAAGGCCGCCGGGCGTTCGGCTCCGCGAATGTCCTCTTCGGGGAGCCCAGCTTCGCTGGTCTCCCCGATGCCCCCTTCATTTCGCTGCGCCGACCACCCGGCGGCCTTGGCGGGCACGAGGATCGGTCGCCGAGCGCTCGTACTGCGCAGCGTGTGC
>JAEUPD010000039.1 GCA_016788525.1 Rubrivivax sp. | reverse complement strand
CAAGAACGTGCGGGTGAAGGTGCTGCGCGACACGCAGCAGCGCCAGATCCCGTGGGTGAACACGTCGCTGACGGCGAACTTCATGTTCAACCCGGGCCGCGGCGGCGGTCGCGACGATGCCTCGCGCCGCGAAGAGCTGGCGCGATTGCAGACGTTGCTGGAGCAGCGCGAGCGCGAGCAAAGGCGGCTCGAAGAGCAGTTGCGGCAGCTTCGCGAGCGCAGCGAAGTCGTCGCTGCAGGCGCCTCCCCTGCACCTGGGCCTGGGCCTGCACCTGGGCCTGCACCTGGGCCCGCACCTGGGCCCGCGCCCGCTGTCGCGGCAGGCGCTGGCCCGCGTGTCGCGGCCGATGGCGGCGAGGCGGCCACAGCCGCGCCACCAGCGCCACTGTCGTCGCCGCCGTCTCCTTCAGGCCAGTCGGCCACGAGCCCGCCCGGCGCCCCCACTCCTTCTGGCACGACGACGGGCACCGCCGAGCGCGTGCAACCCGCCACGGCAGCGCCGCCCCCGGCCTCAACCGGCGAACCCCCGGCGGCGCAGGGTGCGCTCGCGGCGCGCGTGCCCCAGGGGCCCTCACCGGCGCCGCGCAAGCCCGACCCGCCCCCCGCGGCGCGCCCGACCGCACCCGCGCCAAACACCGCTACGCAAAGCCCGCCCCGGGCCCGGCCGGGCGCGCTGTCCGAGCGCTGCGCCGCGCTGCTCATTCGCGCACAGCTGGGCGAGACGCTCGGCCCGGCCGACATGGCCCACATGCAGAAGGAATGCCGATGACTTCAAGCACCACCACCGCTTGCGCCGCGAGCGGGTCTCGCCCGCTTCGCCTGGCGGGCCAGGCCCTTGCCGCCGCGGCGCTCTGCGCGATGGCCGCGGGCTGCGCCGAGCTGGCGACAACCGCCGCGCCCCCCTCGGCGGCACCAGCCACCGCGCCCTCGGCAGCCCGCGCCGCGGCGCCCACCAGACAGCCGGGTGGCCCGGGGGCCGCTGCGCCCGCCGCCGCGCCAGCACCCTCGGTGAACCCGGCCCCGTCTGCCGCGGCGCCCGCGCCTGCCGCCCCCGCAGCCATGCCGGCCGCGCCGGCCCGCCCCGCGGTGCCCCCGCCGCCTGCGGCCGCCGCCCCGGCGGCGCCTCCGCCGCCGCCGCCGATCATGCCGCTGCCTGACGCCGTGCTGTTCGCTGCCAACAACCTGTTCGGCACCGCCAAGGTCGACCCGGCCACCACAGGCCGCAGCACCGGGGCGAAGATTCCGTTGGTCATCGACCCGCTGGTCGACGGCAACTCCGGCTACCAGACGCTGGCCACCGAATCGATCGAAGGACGTGTCAGCGCTTTCGTGAAGGAGCGCTTCCCGCAGTTCGAGTTGCAGCCGTTCACCAGCGCCACGTTGGCCAAGGGGCCGCTGCTGTTCATCGGCACCTTCACCGCCGTCAACATGGACGGCACCAACAAGCCCGGCCGCGACTGGCACCGTGTCTGCCTGGCGCTGGTGGATCTGCGCACCGGCAAGATCGTCAGCAAGGGCTTTGCACGTGCGGCAATGGACGGCGTGGACATGACTCCCACCGCCTTCTTCCTGGACAGCCCTGCCTGGGCCCCCGACCCGGCCATCACCGGCTACGTGCGCACGTGTCAAGGCACGCGGGCCGGCGACCCGATCAACCCGGCCTACTACGACCGCATCATGTCCGCGGCGATGATCAACGACGCTGTCCTCGCGCTGGGCAAGGGCCAGCACGAAGAAGCGCTGGATCTCTTCAAGGGCGTGCTGCGCCAGCCCGGTGGCGACCAGCTGCGCGTGCACAACGGCATCTACCTCGCGGCCAGCCGGCTGGGCCGCAAGGAGGAAGCGGCGCAGGCCTTCACGCGCATCGTCGACTTCGGCCTGGCGCAGAACCAGCTCGGCGTGAAGTTCCTGTTCCGGCCGGGCTCGACGCTGTTCCTGCCCGACCCACAGGTCAGCGGCGCGTATCACATGTGGATGGCGCAACTGGCGCAGCGCGCGGCCGCACGCACCGCCTGCCTGGAGATCACCGGCCACACCAGCCGCACCGGCCCCGAGCCGATGAACGAGAGGCTTTCGCTGATGCGCGCACAGTACGTGAAGCAGCGGCTGGATACAGCCGCCTCCGCGCTGGCCAAGCGCACGCGCGCCGCGGGCGCCGGGTCCTCGAAGAACATCTCGGGGCTGGGTACCGACGACGCCCGCGACGCGCTCGACCGGCGCGTCGAGTTTGCGGTCAAGGACTGCCCGGCCCGCTGAGCCGAAGGGGCCGCGCGGGCGCCGGCGCGCCGCGCCGCGGATCGCCACCAAGCGCACCGATCGCCTTCGGCCAGCCGCCGACACCGCGCACTTCGCCACGCGCGGCGCCAAGCCTGACCATTGCCAGGCCCGATCTTGGTACGTACAATGCCCGCATACCAATTCGGTACGCATGCATCGATCTGAAACTGAGCCTCCGCATGGACGCCACCGTCGCTGAACGCGGGCAGATCACGCTGCCCAAGGCTGTGCGCGATGCGCTCGGCCTGTCGAAGGGCACGAAGCTGAAGGTCGAACTCGACGGCGGGCGCATCATTCTGCGCAAGGATGTCGGCGACGCACTGGCCAGGCTGCGCGGCAAGTTCAAGCTCGCGGAGGGCTTCACCTCCACCGACGATGTCATGCGCGCCCTTCGCGGCCGTGCCCCGGGCGACCCTTACCCACCGCCCGAGGGCGAGTAGGAGTTGCGAGCACTGGCCAGCGGGCGCCGGCGAAAGACGCGAGTGGATGAGCCCCAAGCCACCCGGCCGTGCGTCGCGGGCCTGAGAAGCCCGGAGGTTGAGAGGCGCCAATGATCGCCGTCGATTCCTCCGTGCTGCTCGACGTGCTCGCAGGCGACGAGCGCTATGCGGACGCCTCCTCCGCCAGCATCGAAGAAGCCCTTTCGGTCGGCGAGGTCGTCGTCTGCGACGCCGTCATCGCCGAGGTGCAGGCGATGCTCGAGACGCGCGAAACGGCGATGGACTCGCTGTCGCCGCTGGGCATCCGCTACCTCCAGACGAGCGAGCAGGCCGCCGTGCGCGCCGGACACATGCAGCGACGCTTCCGCGACCGCGGCGGCCGCCGCGAACGCGTGGTGGCCGATTTCCTCATCGGCGCCCATGCGCTGCTGCAATGCGGCGCCCTCATCACCCGCGACGCCGGCTTTTTCCGCGATTACTTCAAGGGCTTGAAGGTCATCGTGCCGAAAGCCTGAGGCCGCACACTCGCACCATCTCCCGTTGCCCACCCGACACAACGACGTTGAGGACCCCATGACCCATGCTTATGCCAAGACGCTGAAGACCTTCAAGACCGCCGCCGGCAAGGACGGCCGGTTCTTCAGCCTGCCCGCGCTCGCCAGGACTTTCCCGAATGTCAGCCGCATGCCGGTGAGCATGCGCATCGTGCTCGAGAGCGTGCTGCGCAACTGCGACGGCAAGAAGGTCACCGAAGAGCACGTGAAGCAGCTGGCAAACTGGAAGCCCACCGCCGAGCGCACCGACGAGATCCCGTTCGTGGTGGCGCGCGTGGTGCTGCAAGACTTCACCGGCGTGCCGCTGCTGGCCGACCTCGCCGCGATGCGCAACGTGGCCGCCGAGATGGGCAGGAACCCCAAGACCATCGAGCCGCTGGTGCCGGTGGACCTGGTGGTCGACCACAGCGTGATGATCGACCACTTCGGCAAGAAGGAGGCACTCGACCTCAACATGAAGCTCGAGTTCGAGCGCAACCAGGAACGCTACGAGTTCATGAAGTGGGGCATGCAGGCGTTCGACACCTTCGGCGTCGTGCCCCCGGGATTCGGCATCGTGCACCAGGTGAACCTCGAGTACCTGGCGCGCGGCGTGCACAAGGACAAGGCCGGCGTCTACTACCCCGACAGCCTGGTCGGCACCGACAGCCACACGACGATGATCAACGGCATCGGTGTGGTCGGCTGGGGCGTGGGCGGCATCGAGGCCGAGGCCGGCATGCTCGGCCAGCCGGTGTACTTCCTGACGCCCGACGTGGTGGGCTTCGAGCTCACCGGCCGGCTGCGCGAAGGCGTCACCGCCACCGACCTGGTGCTCACCGTCACCGAGATCCTGCGCAAGCACAAGGTGGTGGGCAAGTTCGTCGAGTTCTTCGGCGAAGGCACGCGCACGCTGGCGCTGCCCGACCGCGCCACCATCGCCAACATGGCGCCCGAATACGGCGCGACGATGGGCTTCTTCCCGGTCGACGAGCGCACCGTCGAATACTTCGTCGGCACCGGCCGCACGAAGGAAGAGATCGAGGCCTTCGAGGCCTACTGGCGCGCGCAGAAGATGTTCGGCGTGCCCAAGGCCGGCCAGATCGACTACACCAGCGTCGTCAAGCTCGACCTGGCCACCGTCGCGCCCAGCCTCGCCGGCCCCAAGCGCCCGCAAGACCGCATCGAGATCACGCACCTGAGCAAGAAGTTTGGCGAGCTGTTCAGCAAGCCCACCGCAGACAACGGCTTCAACCAGCCGGCCGAGAAGCTCGGCCAGGCGTTCAAGACCGACAGCGGCATCGAGGTGAAGAACGGCGACGTGCTGATCGCCGCCATCACCAGTTGCACCAACACCAGCAACCCCGGCGTGCTGCTGGCCGCGGGCCTGCTGGCCAAGAAGGCGGTGGCCGCCGGATTGACGGTCAAGCCGCACATCAAGACTTCGCTGGCACCGGGCTCGCGCATCGTCACCGAATACCTTACCAAGGCCAAGCTGCTGCCGTACCTCGAGCAACTCGGCTTCGCGGTGGCGGCCTACGGCTGCACCACGTGCATCGGCAACGCCGGCGACCTGACGGCCGAGCTGAACAAGGTCATCACCGACAACGACCTGGTCTGCGCCGCGGTGCTTTCCGGCAACCGCAACTTCGAAGCGCGCATCCACCCCAACCTCAAGGCCAACTTCCTGGCCAGCCCGCCGCTGGTGGTGGCCTACGCCATTGCAGGCAGCGTGACCAAGGACCTGATGACCGAGCCGGTGGGCATCGGCAAGAAGGGCAAGCCGGTCTACCTCGGTGACATCTGGCCCACGAGCGACGAGGTCTACCAGCTGATGAAGCTGGCGATGAACCCCAAGGCCTTCCGCGCGAACTACGGCAAGGTCAAGGGCGAGCCGGGCAAGCTGTGGGACGAGGTCAAGGGCGTCACCGGGCAGGTCTACAACTGGCCCAAGAGCACCTACATCGCCAAGCCGCCGTTCTTCGACACCTTCAAGATGCAGCCGGCGGCGCTGGAGGCCGGCGTCAAGGGTGCCAAGGTCATGGCGCTGTTCGGCGACAGCATCACCACCGACCACATCAGCCCGGCCGGCAGCTTCAAGGAAAGCACGCCGGCAGGCAAGTTCCTGGTCGGCCACGGCGTGGCCAAGGCCGACTTCAACAGCTACGGCGCGCGCCGCGGCAACCACGACGTGATGATGCGTGGCACCTTCGCCAACGTGCGCGTGAAGAACCTGATGCTGCCCCCGAAGGCCGACGGCTCACGCGAGGAAGGCGGCTATACGCTGTACCAACCGGGTGGCGAGAAGATGGCCATCTACGACGCCGCGATGAAGTACTCCGCCGCGGGCGTGCCCACCGTCGTCTTCGGCGGCGAGGAATACGGCACCGGCTCCAGCCGCGACTGGGCAGCCAAGGGCACGCAGCTGCTGGGCATCAAGGCCGTGGTTGCCAAGAGCTTCGAGCGCATCCACCGCAGCAACCTGGTGGGCATGGGGGTGCTGCCGCTGCAGTTCAAGGCGGGTGAGTCGTGGGAGAGCCTGGGGCTGAAAGGCGACGAGACGGTCGATGTGCTGCTCGGTGCCGAGATCAAGCCGCAAAGCGATGCCCGACTGGTGATCACCTCGGCCGGTGGCGCCAGGCGCGAGGTGACGGTGACGCTTCGCATCGACACGGCGATCGAGGTCGACTACTACAGGCATGGCGGCATCCTGCCGTTTGTGCTACGGCAGCTGCTGGCGGCCTGACTGCCGCGGCGCGCCACGCGAAGCGCCTCTTGCTCCCACCCTGCCGGGGCGAGACCCGGCTGGGTGGAAGCAGGAACCCCAAGGAACAGCAAGAAGAACAAGCCCCTTCACCTCCCGCGCAGAAACAGCGAATCGAGTTCCTTCATCGACACCTGCCGCCACGTCGGCCGCCCATGGTTGCAGGTGTCGGCGCGCTCGGTGGCCTCCATCTCGCGCAGCAGCGCATCCATCTCGGGCAGCGTCAGCCGCCGGTTCGCGCGCACGGCGCCATGGCACGCCATGGTCGCCAGGATGTCGTCTCGGGCGCGCTGCACGAGGCGGCTGGCACCGCCGGAGTCGGCACTGCCGAGTTCGGCCAGCACCGAACGGGTCAGTTCGGCCACGTCGGCATCGGGCAGCGCGGCCGGCCGGCTGCGCACGGCCAACGTGTAGCCCGACAGCCGCCCGACGTCCAGCCCGAGGGCGGCCAGCGCTTGTGCCTCGCTCTCGGCCACCGCCATCTCGGCGGCGGTGGCCACGAATGTCACCGGGATCAACAGCGGCTGCGACGGCAGCGCGCCGCCGTCGCGCGCCGCCGCGGCACGCTTGAGCCGCTCGTAGACGATGCGCTCGTGGGCCGCATGCATGTCCACCACCACCAGGCCCTGGTGGTTCTCGGCCAGCACGTAGGTGCCGCCAAGTTGCGCCAGCGCGCGACCCAGCGGCCAGGCAGCGGCATCTGTCGGCGCATCGCCTCCTCTGGGAGCGTCGCCCACCGATTTCGAGGTGCCGGGCCCCGCACCTTCCCGCAGCGCCGCCCAGGCGGCCAGCCCGGCGCCACGCTCGGCGGGCGCGGTGCGCCAGGCCGATGCGGGCTCGGCCACCCGCAAGGCCGGTGCCCATGCAGCTTCGCGATCCACTGCAGGGTGATCGGCCAGCGCCAGGGCCGGTTGCCAGGGCGCATCGACCCCCGAAGCCACGGCTGGCGGCCCGACCGCAGGCAAGGATTCCGCCGCGCCGGTGGGCGCATGGCCCTGGGCTGCCGCCCGCGTTGGCGCCAGCGCCTCCTGCACGGCATGCCGCACCGCCTGGTGCACCGCCCGGCTGTCACGGAACCGCACCTCGATCTTCGTGGGGTGCACGTTCACGTCCACCAGCTCGGGCGCGATGGCCAGGAACAGCGCATAGGCCGGTTGTCGACTGCCGTGCAGCTGGTCTTCGTAGGCCGAGCGCACCGCGTGCGCGAGCAGGCGGTCGCGCACGAAGCGGCCATTGACGAACAGGTACTGATGATCGGCCCGCGCGCGAGCCGCCTCGGGGCGCCCGATGCGGCCCTCCAGCGTCAGCGGGCCGGCGCGCATGTCCAGCGCCACGCTGGCCGCAACGAACTCGGCCCCCAGCACCTCGGCACGCCGCGTGGCCGGTGATGCCGCACGCCACTGCGCGACCAACCGCCCGTCGTGCCACAACGAGAACGCCACGTCGGGCCGCGCCAGCGCGTGGCGCCGCACGGCGTCGGTGCAGTGGGCGAGTTCGGTGGGCTCGCTCTTGAGGAACTTGCGGCGCGCCGGTGTGGCGAAGAAGAGCTCCTGCACCTCCACCGTCGTGCCGCGCGAGCGCGCTGCCGCGGTGACCGCGCCGGTGTTCGCCTCCAGCCGCCAGGCATGTTCGTCGCCGTCGGTGCGGCTGACGAGGCTCAGTTCAGCCACCGAAGCGATGGCCGCCAGCGCCTCGCCGCGAAAACCCATCGTCGCCACCGACTCGAGATCGGCCAGGCTCGCGATCTTGCTCGTGGCGTGGCGCTTGAGCGCCAGCGCCAGGTCGGCCCGGGCGATGCCGTGGCCGTTGTCCTCGACCACCAGCGAACGCACGCCGCCGCCGGCCAGCCGAAGCGCGACCTGCGTGGCACCGGCATCGAGCGCGTTGTCCAGCAACTCGCGCACCACCGAAGCCGGCCGCTCGACCACTTCGCCCGCGGCGATCTGGCTCACCAGGGCGTCGGGCAGCTCGCGTATGCGTCGCAGGCCGGATGGCGCCTCGATCATCAGACGGATTCTAGGGGTGCCTCTCCTAGACGACGGGCGGGCGCCGGCGCCGCGCCTGAGCCTAGACTCGGGTCTTGGTCGATGCCTGCCCCAGAGCAGGCAAACCGTTGGGAACCGGAACATGTCGAGGTTTTTCGCCGAACTGGTCGGCCGCACGGACGAAGACCGCCGCGCGTTCGAGACACACCCCGTGGTGCTCGATGCCGTGGCCCGGGGGATGTCCGTCGAGCGCTATCGCAGGCTGCTGCTCGAACTCTTCCACGTCGTGTGGCACTTCAACCCGGCCTGCGCCGCCGCGGCCAGCCGCATGGGCAGCCCGGGCGACGATGCGCTGCAACCGTTGCGCCACTTCCTCTACCAGCACATGCACGAGGAGACCGGGCACGAGACCTGGGTGCTCAACGACCTCGAGGCGATCGGCGTCAGCGTCAGCGACGCGCGCGCGTATGCCCCCTCGCTGCACACGCTCAGCCTCAACGGCTACAACTACTGGGCTGCCGATCGGCGCCACCCCTGCTCGGTGCTGGGCATGCTGTACACGCTGGAAGTGGTGGCCAGCGTCTACGGGGGGCCCTTCGCGGCGGCGATCCGCGAGTCGCTGCTGCTCGAAGGCGACCGCGGCGTGTCGTTCATCGATTCGCACGCCACGATGGACGCCAAGCACATGGTCGATCTGCGGCAGGTGCTCAACCACGTCAAGGAGGTGGCGGCGCAGGCCGCGATCGTGGAGTCGGTTCGTGTCAACTTCCATCACTTCACGCGCATCGTCGAGAGTGTCTGAGCCGCCGCCCGCCCCTGAGGCGGTGCCGCCGGGTCCTCGAGGCGCGGCCGACGCCGCCCCGCCGGCTGCGCCGCCGGCGGTGGGGGTGGCCGGGCTGCTGGGGCGGCCGTACAAGTCGATCCGCCTGGAGTGGACCTCCGACCTGCGGCTGCTGCGCGTGCGCCTGTGCGTGCGGCCGATCCAGTGCTACAGCCTGGCGGTGATGGGCGAACTGCAGCAGATGCTCGACGACATCAGCGCCAATCCCGGGCTGGTGCGCCACTTCGTCATGACCTCCGACGTGCCGCAGGTGTTCAACTTCGGCGGCGACCTGTCCTTGTTCGTGCTGCTGGTGCGCGCTGGCGACATCGAATCGCTCGAGCTGTACGGCAGGCGCTGCGTGGACCTGGTGTGGTGGATGGAGAACGCCGCCGACCTGGGCATCCACACCACCGTGCTGGCGCAGGGCGACACGCTGGGCGGCGGGCTGGAAAGCGTGCTGCCGTTCCACAAGGTCATCTTCGAACGCGGTGCGCAGGCCGGCTTCCCAGAGGTGCTGTTCAACCTCTTCCCGGGCATGGGGGCGTGGGACTTCACCATCCGCAAGGCCGGCTTCGCGGTGGCCAACGAGATGATCCTCTCCGGGCGCCTGTACACCGCCGAGGAACTGCAGTTCCGCAAGCTGGTCGACGTGGTGGCCGAGCCCGGTGAAGGCGAGGTCACGCTCGACCGCGTGGTACGCGATGTCGACCCGCGCCTGCGCGGCACCATCGCTGCGCTGCAGGCCCGGCGCATCGCCGCACCGGTGCGCTACGAGAGCCTGACGAAGATCGTCGAGCTGTGGGCCGACAGCGCGATGGGCCTGACCGACCGCGACCTGCGGCTGATGGAGCGGCTGGCGCGGGCACAGGCGCGCAAGGCCGGCGGCGCCGAAGAGGGGGCGGTCGAGGAGATCAAGCGCCTGGAGCTCGAAAACGCCTGGGGCGACGCGCGCGAGAGCTTCGAACGGCGGGCCGCCAATGGCGGCGACCGCCGCCTGGCCAGCGCCGGCGACCGGCGCCGGCAGCGCTGAGGGCCGGGCGAGCGAATCCGCCGTGGCCGCCCCTCCCGCGGCATTGCCCGCGCCGAACTCCACCCCGGCCGCACCAGCCTTGCCAGGCCGGACCGCTACGCCAGCCGCGCCGCCCACGCCAGCCGCTCAGTGGTCCACGCTGCAGCTGGCCACCGCCAACCTGCTGAATCTCGCGCGGCCGGATCGCGGCTTCTATCCCAACCAGGACCCGTACGACCCCACGGAGTTCGAACGCAAGACCGCCTGGCTCGGCGCGATGTTCGAGCGGCTGCAGGCCGATGTCCTGGGCGTGCAGGAGGTGTGGGACGAGGCCGCGCTGCGCGCCGCCGTGGCCCGCAGCGGGATGCAGCGCCTCGCCGTGCATGCCCCGGGCGCCGAGAACCCGGCCGGCGCAGGCGGCGGCGCGCAGGGCACGCCACGCGTCGGGCTGGTCACGCGCCTGGCCGTCGAGCGGCTGGAATCCATCGCCGAGTTCGCCGCCGCCGAGGCGGTGACGCTGCCCGAGGTCGGCGAGCTCGCACGCTTCGAACGGCCGGTGCTGCGCGCGCGGTTGCGCACGGCGTGGGGCCAGCCGTTGCACGTGCTGGTGGTGCACCTGAAGAGCAAGCGCCCGAAGTACCTGCAGGACGCGGCCGGCAATCCGCTCGAAGACCGCGACGACCCGGCCGTCACCGCGCGCGCGACGATGCGCGCGCTGCTGCAGCGTGCGGCCGAGGCCGCGGCACTGCGGCGCATCGTCGTGGAGATCACCGGCCGCCAGGGCGAGCACCAGGGCGAGCCGCTGGTGCTGCTGGGCGACATGAACGACAGCGCGCACGCGGTGACCACGCAGATGATCGCTGCCAACCAGGCCGTGGCCTACGACCGCGGCGCGCGCGATGTGGCGCTGTACCACGCGCTGGAGGTGGCCACCGAGCCCGCGCTCAGGCGCGACCTCGCGTACTCGCACATCCACCAGGGCTGGCCGGAGCTGCTCGACCAGATCTGGGTCAGCGAGGAACTGGTGGCGGGCTCGAAGTTCGCGCTCGGCGACATTCGCCGCGTCGAGGTCTTCAACGACCATCTGCACGAAAGCCGCGAGCGCTGGCGCAGCGACCATGGCTTCGTGAGGGCGCTGGCGCAGTTTCGGCGAGCGGCAGGATGACGGCGCGGCACGGTCTTGCGCTCGGCCCGACGCAAGCGGGGCCAGGTTCTTGGCGGGATCGGGCCGACGGGGTGCCCAGCTTCGTTCATGTCCTTTTCCGAGTGCCCAGCTTTGCTGGTCACTCGAATGCATCCTTTACTTCGCTTTGGCGACCCCCCCCCCGGCAGCCCGATTCCGCGACCGGACCTGGCATTGGGGTACCCGGGACCACAGCCCTCGAGCAGCGCCG